>NZ_JBLFJW010000006.1:0-184757 GCF_047713085.1 Pantoea sp. sgz302252 | reverse complement strand
TGGTTTATCCAACGTTCAATTAACGATTTGATTTTTTCTATATTAAATATGGATGCGGCTAAAGTATGTCCATTAACTCGGGATGTATTTTATATCTACAAAACTGAACGTCTCTGTGGAACCTATTTTGATGATTACGCTGGCATCCAGTCTATGTTGAATTATGCCGGAATTACTGGTGAAAATCACGACAATGAAATATCTATCCGTTCTGAACCTGTAACGATTGAAATTGATGGTAGTAAAATCAAATCTCTTTACGATAAATATCCGTATAAGAGTCAATAACACATTGTTTCCACAAAAAGGAAAACCACCATGCCAATAGCCGCCAAAGTAGGTGACAAAGGAACACAGCACGACGGGTACTATGAAACCGCGATAACGGCCGGTGCACCGACTGTGCTGGTCGATGGGCTGCCAGCTGCTCGCTTAGGCGATCCCCTTACGCCACATAGTAAGCCTGAGCATCCGCCACACCCGCGCAAGATAGCCTCCGGCTCTGCAACCGTTTTTATTGAAGGATTGCCTGCGGCGCGGGCGGGGGATGCCGTCGATTGTGGTGGCAATATTGTGAGCGTTGGAACCGTCATCATCGGTTAGCGTGCGGCCCCGCTGTCGGGAGCGGGAAGATGAGGAGTGATACCCAGCAACATCGGTGTCTGAAAAAGGCGACAGGGCTAATTTCGAATGTCGCCAATTGGCGACGCATAATCATTTGAATATAAAGACAATAATTTTTACCGCTTGGTTGTGTCTCTTCGTGGAGACAGTGTGAGCAAAAAACACCCAACATTAAACAGGCTAATAAAAGGGTAAATACGCTTCAATATTAGTGTGTTAACGAACTGTTTTGAGATGTGGCACAGATGCTGCATAATACTAAGCAGTGGCTCATTCACCTTCTTATGTCAGCCCCTTCGGGAAGCGCTACATAAACCTCGAATGACGCACAAACAGGTGCCTGCCGTCCAACATCTGATATCAGCCTGGCTATATCAACCCTCGGGCGAAACGTCGAGTTAGGCACCGCCTTATTCAATAACAATGCCGGGTTCTGACCCGGCATTGTTCAGACTGCTGACAAAGAAGGAAAAAGCGTGGTTTTTCCTTCTTTGTGGTGAGCAGCCGAAAATCAATAAATTGATTTTCCTTGTTTTTTTATTCGGTACCCTATGACAAATCTCATTCGTTAGAGGTTTGTCATCACTCTCAACAATGCCGGGTTCTGACCCGGCATTGTTGTATCTGAACCCTGACCTCAGTTACCCTGCCTCTAAGATTCTTTCCCGGGACGAACTCATTGAAACGCTGGTCTCTTTTCCCTCGTTCTCTACGCCAGTTGGTCATGCTCTCTTTCCTGCTGATCCTGCTGCCACTGTTAGTGCTGGCGTGGCAGGCCTGGCAAAGTCTGAACGCCCTGAGCGATCAGGCGGCTTTCACCAACCGCACGACGCTGATTGATGCGCGCCGTAGCGAAGCGATGACCAACGCTGCGCTGGAAATGGAACGCAGCTATCGGCAGTACTGCGTTCTGGATGACGCCACGCTCGCCAAAGTGTATGAAGGGCAGCGCAAGCGTTACAGCAGCATGCTGGATGCACATGCTGGCGTGTTACCAGACGATAAGCTCTATCAAGCCTTGCGGCAGGGTCTGAACAGTCTCACCAAACTGCGCTGTAAAAACAGCGGGCCTGATACCGATGCCGCGGCACAGCTTGAAGCTTTCGCCACAGCCAATACCGAAATGGTACAGGCCACGCGTGCCGTGGTGTTCTCCCGTGGGCAACAACTTCAGCAGGAAATCGCTGAGCGCGGGCAATTTTTCGGCTGGCAGGCGCTGGTCCTGTTCCTGGTGAGCCTCACCATGATGCTGCTCTTCACCCGCATGATTATCGGCCCGGTGAAAGGCATTGAAAGAATGATTAACCGCCTCGGGGAAGGGAAAACGCTCGGCAGTTCTGCGCTGTTTAAAGGCCCGCGCGAGCTGCGTTCTGTCGGCCAGCGTATCGTCTGGTTGAGTGAACGTCTTTCCTGGCTTGAGTCGCAGCGTCACCAGTTTTTACGGCATCTCTCACATGAACTGAAAACGCCGCTTGCTAGTATGCGTGAAGGCACCGAGTTGCTGGCTGACCAGGTCGTTGGGCCGCTAACGTCAGAGCAAAAAGAAGTGGTGTCTATTCTCGATGACAGCAGCCGTAACCTGCAAAAACTGATTGAGCAACTGCTTGATTACAACAGAAAACTGGCCGACACCCCGCTGGAAATGGAGAGAACTGAGCTGGCACCCCTGGTGGAAATGGTGGTCTCTGCCCACAGTTTGCCGGCAAGAGCTAAAATGATGCATACCAGCGTTGAGCTGGAGGCCCGCTATTGTTGGGCGGAGCCCATGCTGCTGATGAGCGCACTGGATAATCTCTATTCCAATGCGGTGCACTACGGGGCTGAATCCGGTAATATTTATCTGCGCAGCCGCCAGCAGGGAAACAGCGTTTTCATTGAAGTGGCGAACAGCGGGACGCCGATCCCGAATGCGGAAAAACCTCTCATTTTTGAGCCTTTTTATCAGGGCAGCCATCAACGTAAAGGGGCTGTGAAGGGAAGCGGTCTGGGACTGAGTATTGCCCGGGATTGCGTCCGGCGAATGCGGGGCGACCTGCGCCTGGCCGACAATCAACCGGGAAATGTGTGCTTCTGCATCGAACTCTCTCTTTCAGACACGGATAAATCCATAAAATGAAGCAATGTCTGGTGAATATGTCCCCCATTATTTTCACGCTCGTGGCCGGAGCGTCGTGTCTTTTACTGGCCGGGTGCAGCTTGCCGTTTGCACACCACGTCAACGCGACCGGTGACGAAGAAAAACTGCCACAACAGCAGGTTGCCAATTTCCTTTCAACCGATTGTGCCGATGTCTGGTTCCTGCACGGCGAAACGACGGAAAATAACCCACTTTATTGGCTGCGCGGTATGGATTGCGCCGAGCGGCTGTCGCCTGAAATGGCGCGTACCGAGGCAAAATTGCATGCCAACGACAGCTGGCAGGATGCGTTTCGTCGCGGCATTTTGTTAGGCAGTGCGAAAATTACGCCGCTGGAGCGTCGCGAGACGGTCAGCCGCCTCGACAGCTTCAGCCCGCAAATTCCTTCTCAGGTGCGCCCGCTGTATCAGGTCTGGCGTGACGGTCAGGCGTTGCAGTTGCAGCTTTCCGACGAGCGCTCTCGCTACAGCAAGCTACAGCAGAGCGCCGATGGTGAAATGGACACGCTGCGTCAGCAGCAACAGCATCTGCGCAGCCAGCTTGAATTAACCACCCGTAAACTGGAAAACCTGACCGATATCGAGCGTCAACTTTCCAGCCGTAAGCCTTCAGGCAGCAGCTTAGTGCCGGATGGCGATACCGTTCCGGCCACCAAAGACGCGCCAGCCACCGGAGAGGATAAGCCATGACAGGACGTAAGCCCGCTCGCCTTTTACTGGTGGATGACGATCCCGGCCTGCTGAAACTGCTGGGGATGCGCCTGACCAGTGAAGGTTTTTCCGTGCAGACGGCTGAAAGCGGGCAGGAAGGGTTGCGTGTTTTGGCGCGGGAAAAAATCGATCTGGTGATAAGCGATCTGCGGATGGATGAAATGGACGGGCTTCAGCTCTTCGCTGAAATCCAGAAAGTGCAGCCGGGCATGCCGGTGATCATCCTGACGGCACATGGCTCCATTCCGGATGCCGTGGCCGCTACGCAGCAGGGCGTGTTCAGCTTCCTGACCAAGCCTGTCGATAAAGACGCGCTCTACAAAGCGATAGATGATGCGCTGGTGCACACCGCCGCGGCGACAGACGATCAGTGGCGCGAATCTATCGTCACTCGCAGCCCGGTGATGCTGCGTCTGCTTGAACAGGCACGCATGGTGGCCCAGTCGGACGTCAGCGTGCTGATCAACGGGCAGAGCGGCACCGGGAAAGAAATTTTCGCCCAGGCTATTCATAACGCCAGCCCACGTAGCAAATACCCGTTTATCGCCATTAACTGCGGCGCGCTGCCAGAGCAACTGCTGGAATCCGAGCTGTTTGGTCACGCACGTGGGGCATTTACCGGCGCGGTCAGCAACCGTGAAGGGTTGTTTCAGGCGGCCGAAGGCGGCACGCTGTTTCTGGATGAAATTGGCGACATGCCGCAGCCGTTGCAGGTGAAGCTGCTGCGTGTGCTTCAGGAGCGTAAAATTCGTCCGCTGGGCAGTAACCGCGATATCGATATCAATGTGCGTATCCTGTCCGCGACGCATCGCGACTTGCCGAAAGCCATGGCGCGCGGTGAGTTTCGCGAAGATTTGTTTTACCGTCTTAATGTCGTCAGCCTGAAGATCCCCTCTCTGGCCGAGCGTACGGAAGATATTCCGCTGCTGGCGAATCATTTACTGCGTCAGTCAGCAGACCGGCATAAGCCGTTTGTGCGCGCCTTTTCTACAGACGCGATGAAGCGCCTGATGACCGCTAACTGGCCTGGCAACGTGCGCCAACTGGTGAACGTCATTGAGCAGTGCGTGGCGCTGACGTCTTCCCCGGTGATTGGTGATGCGCTGGTGGAGCAGGCGCTGGAAGGCGAGAACACCGCGCTGCCCACGTTCGTTGAAGCTCGTAATCAGTTCGAACTGAACTACCTGCGCAAACTGCTGCAAATCACCAAAGGCAATGTAACGCACGCTGCACGAATGGCGGGGCGTAACCGTACCGAGTTTTACAAATTGCTGTCCCGTCATGAACTGGACGCCAACGATTTTAAAGAGTAGCCCGGCAAACACACCAACGTTATGATAGGGTAAGCAACCGGTTACGCGGATAAGACAGGAAACCATGAAAAAGATTGATGCGATTATTAAACCCTTCAAACTCGATGATGTGCGCGAAGCGCTGGCAGAAGTCGGTATCACCGGGATGACGGTTACGGAAGTGAAAGGCTTTGGTCGTCAGAAAGGTCATACCGAGCTGTATCGCGGCGCGGAATACATGGTCGATTTTCTGCCGAAGGTGAAAATTGAAATCGTGGTGACGGACGATATCGTCGACACCTGTGTGGACACCATTATCCGCACCGCGCAAACCGGCAAGATTGGCGATGGCAAAATCTTCGTCTTCGACGTGGCACGCGTGATTCGTATTCGTACCGGTGAAGAAGACGACGCGGCAATCTAAGTCACTGCGGCGTTCCAGGCCCGGCAAGCACCACCCTGCCGCCGGGCATGACTCTCACATTACAGCACTTTATGCGGGCCAAAACATTCGTAATGGAGGTTGTCTGTGCTCACACCCAACTCCACTAACTGTTTCGCGGCAAATTGCATAAACCCGACCGGGCCGCAGAGATAGAACTGCATCGCCGGGCTGCTGAATGCGCCTTCGTGAGCTCGCAAATCTATCAGTCCTTTGCTGTCAAACACATCACCGCTTTCTGGGGCATTAAACCAGACATGAGAGACAAAACGCGGCAGGCTCGCGCCCAGGGTTTTCACTTCCTCAGCAAAAGCGTGGACTTTGCCATTTTCAGCAGCATGGAACCAGTTAACCTGAGCCGTATGTTTCTGCGCCGCCAGTGTATGCAGCATGGACAACATTGGGGTCTGGCCGACACCGGCTGAAATCAGCGTTACGGGTGTCGCAGGATCAATCTGCATAAAGAAGTCGCCTGCCGGTGCAGCCAGATGGACAACATCGCCCACCTGAGCAACATCGTGCAACCACTCGGAGACCTGCCCGCCATTTTCACGTTTCACGGCAATGCGATAGCGCTGACCGTCGTGCTGACGAGTCAGGGAATACTGGCGAATTTCCTGATGCTCGAAGCCTTCAGGCTTCAGCCACACGCCGAGATATTGTCCTGGCTGATAGTCAGCCACCGCGCCGCCGTCTTCGGCTTCAAATTCCAAACTGGTGATAAGCGCACTTTGTGGCTGTTTATTGACGATGCGGAACGGGCGTGTGCCTTCCCAGCCGCCATTTTTCGCCGCGCTTTGTTGGTAGATTTCGTCTTCGCGTTTGATAAACACGTCGGCCAGCACGCCGTAAGCTTTGCCCCAGGCGTCCAGTACTTCCTGGCCAGGGCTAAACATCTCATCCAGCGTCGCTAACAGGTGACCGCCGACAATCGCGTATTGCTCCGGTTTTATCTGAAAACTGGTATGTTTCTGAGCAATTTTCTCCACTGCAGGCAGCAGCGCCGCCAGATTCTCAATGTTGCTGGCATAAGCGGCAATGGCGTTGAAGAGCGCTTCGCGCTGGTCGCCGTTACGCTGGTTGCTCATATTGAAAATCTCTTTGAGCTCCGGATTATGCGCAAACATGCGATCGTAGAAATGGGCGGTTAACTTCGGGCCGGTCTCGACCAGCAGGGGAATCGTGGCTTTCACCGTGGCGATGGTTTGGGCGTCGAGCATAGCAATATCCTTTTGAAGGTTTTTAATGGTGCATTTTGAATGCATGTTATAAAAATGACCCTGAGATGTAAAGGGTTCTTCGCAAGGTGAAAATCTTGCATCACAAACCTGAAAAGAAATCCGTTTGCCCGGGCGTTGTCTTTATTGCTCAAACCCTTGTGTGACGGTGAAGTAATCGTTTGCGTAAAATCCTTTGTCAAGACCTGTTATCACAGAACTTATCAGTTATACTGTTCGCCGTTGCCCAAAAGGGCCCCCCTTTTAAGCGGTAAAAACTACTGTTAGCTGAGTCAGGAGATGCGGATGTTAAAGCGTGAAATGAACATTGCCGATTATGATGCCGAACTGTGGCAGGCTATGGAGCAGGAAAAAGTACGTCAGGAAGAGCACATCGAACTGATCGCCTCCGAAAACTACACCAGCCCGCGCGTGATGCAGGCTCAGGGTTCTCAGCTGACCAACAAATACGCTGAAGGGTATCCGGGCAAGCGCTATTACGGCGGCTGCGAATACGTTGATATCGTTGAGCAACTGGCTATTGACCGTGCGAAAGAGCTGTTTGGCGCAGACTACGCCAACGTGCAGCCACACTCAGGTTCTCAGGCGAACTTCGCGGTCTACACCGCGCTGCTGCAGCCGGGCGATACCGTGCTCGGCATGAACCTGGCGCAGGGCGGCCACCTGACTCACGGTTCTCCGGTTAACTTCTCCGGCAAGCTGTACAACATCATCCCTTACGGTATCGATGAGTCCGGCAAAATTGACTACGAAGATATGGCTAAGCAGGCACAAGAGCACAAACCGAAGATGATTATTGGCGGCTTCTCTGCTTACTCCGGTGTGGTTGACTGGGCCAAAATGCGTGAAATCGCTGACAGCATCGGCGCTTACCTGTTCGTTGATATGGCGCACGTTGCGGGTCTGATTGCCGCAGGCGTTTATCCGAACCCGGTTCCACACGCTCACGTTGTCACGACTACCACTCACAAAACGCTGGCAGGCCCTCGCGGTGGCCTGATCCTGGCGAAAGACGGCAGCGAAGAGCTGTACAAAAAGCTGAACTCCGCGGTCTTCCCAAGCGCGCAGGGTGGCCCACTGATGCACGTTATCGCGGCAAAAGCGGTGGCGCTGAAAGAAGCGATGGAGCCAGAGTTCAAAACCTACCAGCAGCAAGTCGCGAAAAACGCCAAAGCGATGGTGGAAGTGTTCCTGAACCGTGGTTACAAAGTGGTGTCTGGCGGGACTGAGAACCACCTGTTCCTGCTGGATCTGGTCGACAAAAACCTGACCGGTAAAGAAGCTGACGCCGCTCTGGGCCGTGCCAACATCACCGTTAACAAAAACAGCGTACCCAACGATCCGAAGAGCCCGTTTGTGACTTCCGGTATCCGTATCGGTTCCCCGGCTGTGACTCGCCGCGGCTTCAAAGAAGCTGAAGTGAAAGCGCTGGCTGGCTGGATGTGTGATGTTCTGGACAACATCAATGATGACGCAGTGATTGAGCGCATCAAAGGCAACGTGCTGGATATCTGCGCTCGCTTCCCGGTTTACGCATAATCCTGAGCGCATCAAGAAAAGGCCGCGCTTGCGGCCTTTTCAGATTGCTGACAAAGAAGGAAAAAGCGTGGTTTTTCCTTCTTTGTGGTGAGCAGCCGAAAATCAATGAATTGATTTTCCTTATTATTTGCTTGGTGACCTATGACGAACTTTCACTTGCCAGAGGTTTGTCATTACTCTCAAAAGGCCGCGCTTGCGGCCTTTTTACTTTCTATTCGCAAAGAGGTGGCGTCAGCCCTGGTTTTCCAGCACCGCTTCTACATATAAATAACCAATGCCTGTCACCTGCTGAGCTCGGGTTAATTGACCAAAGTTTATCTGGGTTGCATTGCGCTGTAAGCCGTCGCCATGATCAAACGGATTGAAGCCGATGCGCTGTTTGATAGCGGCCAGCCACTGCTCACCAAATTCACAACTGCGGCCATAGAACCAAATCTGGTTAATGTTTAAGATATTCAGAAAGTTGTACAGGCTCAGACCGATGGCGTTGGCCGATTCTTCTACCCAGCGCACGACGCGTTCATCGCCTTCGCGCCAGGCGCCGACCAACTGGCTAGATTGGAGCGTTTGAGGATCTTGCTGTGAAGGCTGAGGTGAGGCTTTTAGCCAGATGCGAGCCTGCTTTTTCAGCGCTGACAGCGAGGCCACCGTTTCCAGACAGCCATAGCGCCCGCAGTCACAAGCCATTCCGTCGGGGTCGACGATGGTATGGCCAATTTGCCCGCTGCCATACAGACTGCCGCGATACACCTGATCGTTAATGACAAACGACGAGCCAATCCCGTAATCCACGTTGATCACGCAGAAATCTCGCCCACGGGCGGTGTTTTGCCACTTCTCTGCCAGCGCCAGCATCACGCAGTCGTTGTCTACCAGCACCCGTACGCCTAGCTTTTCTTCCAGCAGATATTTCACCTCGATAGGCGCTTTCCACGGGGCCTGCGGCATGGTTTGCGACACGCCGGTCACCGGGTCAACCTGGCCGTGGATAGCCAAAGCCAGATTGATAGTTCGACCTGGCCAGAGCTTACGGTAACGGTGCCAGCATTTTTCTATTTCACCCAGCAGAGCCTGTGGGGAAGGGGCGTCTATCGCCACGCGTTCGAAATCGCCTTTCGGGCTCAGGCAGGCATTCGCCAACTGGCATTCGATACTGGTCGGGGTGATATTCAGGCACAGCGTCCAGTCACCTTCCGGGGCGATAAGCCACACGCCACCACTGTGACCGCGTGACGGCTTATCTTCCTCAACGTTCAGTACCCGCTTCTCTTTGGCAAGCTCCTCCAGGATGTTGCTCACCGCCGGAATGGAAACTTGCGCCAGACGAGCCAGCGTCGATTTGTTCGCGCGTTTCACACGATACAGGATCTCCAGAAGCACACATTTGTTGTGATGCCGGATTTGCTGATTGTTGATGCAAGTCTTCATATCACTAAATCTCGTTTACTGTATTGCGTGATTATCGCGCGAAAACAGTGCCAGATTGTTCATTAAACTGCCATCAATCTTTTTGTTTAGTGTGTCTTGTTAATATTGAGGGCGATATGGAATCAGTCAAAGCGTGGCAAGAAAACCTCAGCATTCCGACTTATGAAACCGGGCCGCAGGATGTTCATCCTATGTTCCTCGAAAATCGCGTTTACCAGGGCTCGTCCGGCGCGGTCTATCCCTACGGCGTAACCGACACACTTAGCGAGCAGAAAACGCTTAAGCAGTGGCAGGGCGTGTGGCTGGAAAATGACTACATTAAGGTGCTGATCCTGCCGGAGTTGGGCGGGCGCGTGCATCGGGCGTGGGACAAGGTCAAACAGCGTGATTTTGTCTATCACAACGAGGTGATCAAACCTGCGCTGGTGGGCTTGCTCGGGCCGTGGATCTCCGGAGGCATCGAATTTAACTGGCCGCAGCATCACCGCCCAACCACGTTTATGCCGGTCGATTTCAGCATTGAGTCGCATGAGGATGGCTCGCAAACGGTCTGGGTTGGCGAAACGGAGCCGATGCACGGCTTGCAAGTGATGACCGGATTTACGCTGAGGCCCGATCGCGCGGCGCTGGAAATCGGTAGTCGTGTTTACAACGGCAACGCCACACCACGTCATTTTTTGTGGTGGGCGAACCCGGCGGTGAAAGGCGGCGAAGGGCATCAGAGCGTTTTCCCACCGGACGTGACTGCGGTGTTTGACCACGGCAAGCGCGCCGTGTCCTCCTTCCCGATTGCCACCGGCACTTACTACAAAGTCGACTATTCGGCTGGCGTGGACATCTCGCGCTACAAAAACGTGCCAGTACCGACGTCTTATATGGCGGAAAAATCAGAATACGATTTTGTCGGCGCGTGGTGTCATGATGAAGACGGCGGGCTGCTGCACGTCGCCAATCACCATATCGCGCCCGGCAAAAAACAGTGGAGCTGGGGCTACAGCGAGTTTGGTCAGGCGTGGGACAAAAGTCTCACCGACGAAAACGGCCCTTACATCGAGCTGATGACCGGTATTTTTGCCGATAACCAGCCCGATTTTACCTGGCTTGATGCGTATGAAGAGAAGCGCTTCGAGCAGTATTTCCTGCCTTACCACTCGCTGGGCATGGTGCAGAACGCTTCGCGCGATGCGGTGCTTAAACTTCAGCGCAGCAACGAAGGCATTGAGTGGGGGCTGTATGCGATTGCGTCTTTAGCGGATCACCGCCTGCTTGTACGCGAGGAAGGGCGACCGGAAGCACTGCTCGATGAAGCGATTTCTCTGACACCGGCCTCAGCGATTCAGGGTGTGTTGCAACAGACTGCGCCAGCAAGGCTGACGATCGAGCTTATTAATGCGCAGGGCAAATGCGTGTTGCGCTATCAGGAACACCAGCCGACAGCCGTGCCGTTGCCGGAAGTGGCTACCGCGCCTTTGGCTGCTGAAGAGATTGCCAGTGCGGACGAAGCCTGGTTTATCGGCCAGCATCTGGAGCAATATCACCATGCCAGCCGTTCGCCGTTCGATTACTACCTGCGCGGCGTGGCGCTCGACCCGCTTGATTATCGCTGCAACCTGGCGCTGGCGATGCTGGAGTACAACCGGGCTGATTTCTCTCGAACGGTAGACTATGCAACACAAGCGCTGAAACGCGCTCATCGGCTCAATAAAAACCCTCAGTGTGGTCAGGCGAGTCTGATTCGCGCCAGCGCCTATGAGCGGCAGGAGAAATGGCACGAAGCAGAAGAAGATTTCTGGCGTGCGGTGTGGAGCGGGAACAGTAAAGCAGGCGGATATTATGGCCTGGCGCGGCTCGCGGCACGTCGTGGCGAAAATGACACTGGCCTGGAATTTTGCCAGCAGAGCCTGCTCGCGTGCCCGACCAATCAGGACGTTTTATGCCTGCAAAACCTGCTGTTGCTGCAAAGTGGCAAACAGCGTGAGTCTCGTGAACAGCGCCAAAAACTTTTACGGGACTACCCGCTGAACCCCACGCTCTGGTGGCTTAGCTGGTTTGATGAACGCAGCGAAACCTGTCTTTCACAGTGGCGCGGAATGTGCCGTGGGCGTGATATCAACGCACTGCTCACCGCCGGGCAACTGCTGAACTGGGGAATGCCAGCGCTTGCTGCGGAAATGCTGGATGCCCTGCAATGCCAGCAGACGCTGGCGCTCTATTTGCAGGCCAGCCTGAAGCAGCCACAAGAGAGAGCCACGCTCATCGAGCAGGCACGTGCGGCCTTCCCACAGTTTGTCCGTTTCCCCAATACTCTCACCGAAGTGGCTGCGCTGGAAAACCTCGAAGGGTGCTGGTTTGCCCGTCATCTGCTGGCCTGCTTCCACTACAACAAAGGCAGCTACGACAAAGCCACCGAGCTTTGGCAGCGCTGTGTGGAAATGGAACCTGAGTGTGCAGACGCCTGGCGCGGGCTGGCCATCCACGCGTGGAACAAACTTCACGATCCTCAGAAGGCCGTGCGTTACCTCGATACCGCCTGTGCATTGGCTCCACACGATCCTCGCCTGTTGTTCGAACGTGATTTGCTGGACAAGCTGATGGGTATCGCACCTGAACAACGGTTGACTCGTCTGGAACAACATCTGCCTTGCGCGCTTCAGCGTGACGACATGACCGCAGAATTGCTGAATTTGTGGCATCTGACAGGGGAAACGGCAAAAGCCGCGGATATTCTGGCCACGCGTAAATTCCACCCCTGGGAAGGTGGGGAAGGGAAGATTACCGGCCAGTTCATTCTCAATCAGCTGCTGCGCGCATGTAAGTGCATTCAGCAGAAACAGCCGCAGTCTGCGCAGACTTTGCTCCGTGCAGCATTGCATTACCCTGAGAATCTGAGCGAAGGCCGCCTGCCCGGGCAGACCGATAACGATATCTGGTTTTTCCTTGCCGTCTGTGCGCAAGCGTCTGGCGATGAAGCCGAGGCAAAGCGTTGTTTGCGGATGGCGGCAACCGGCGATCGCACTATCAATATCCACAGTTACTACAACGATCAGCCGGTCGATTATCTGTTCTGGCAAGGGCTGGCGTTGAAAATGCTGGGTGAAAAGCAGGCGTCGGAACAGCTTTTCAGCGAGATGAAACAGTGGGCGCAGCATATGGCGAAAAGCAGCATTGAGGCGGATTTCTTTGCCGTTTCCCAGCCAGATCTGCTGTCGCTGTATGCCGATTTACAGCAACAACACCGGGAAAAATGCCTGATGGTGGAGGCGCTGGCGGCCGCCGGGCTTGGCGATATTGAGGCCTGGGAAAATGCCAGTCGTGCGCTTTCAACACTCAATCCGGCCTGGCCGAAAGCGGCGCTGTTCCGTGAGGTGATGCCTGCTGTTCAGCAGTGGGTGAAGTCCTGAGTTTTGTTGTCAGTGAGCGGCGTTCTCCGCCGCTCAGTTTTCGATGTCTGTATTCGTTTGTCAGCAGGTGTGCAGGGGCATATCTGAGGGCGCTTTGCCGTCAATAACAACAATGCCTTAACCCTACAAGGAGGCACTTAATGTGCGGAAATATCAGAACATCTTTACTCTCACTCTTCGCCGTTTCGCTGTTTATCAGCGCATTTTCTGCCATCTCAGCGCAGAAGCAGATAACCGTCGGCGCGATTTATCTGGATACCCAGGGCTACTACGCGGGCGTCCGTCAGGGCGTGCAGGACGCGGCGAAAGCGTCTGCGGTGCAGGCTGAATTAATCGAAACTAATGCTCAGGGGGATATCTCCAAAGAAAGCACCTTCGTCGATACCCTGGTCGCGCGCAACGTCGACGCGATTATCCTTTCCGCGGTGTCTGAAAACGGCAGCAGCCGTACCGTGCGCCGCGCCAGCGAAGCCGGTATTCCGGTGATTTGCTACAACACCTGCATTAACGCTAAAGGCGTGGATAAATATGTTGCGGCTTATCTGGTGGGCGACCCGCTGGAATTTGGCAAAAAGCTCGGGAACGCGGCGGCGGACTACTTCCTGGCCAGCCATATCAGCGAGCCAAAGATTGCCGTTATCAACTGTGAAGCTTTTGAAGTTTGCGTTCAGCGCCGCAAAGGGTTTGAGGAAGCTTTGAAAGCGCGGGTGCCGGGCGCACACATCGTGGCGAATCAGGAAGGCACGGTGCTCGACAAAGCCATTTCGGTCGGTGAGAAGCTGATCATTTCGACTCAAGGGTTGAACGCCATTATGGGTGAATCTGGCGGAGCCACGCTCGGCGCGGTGAAAGCCGTGCGTAACCAGAATCAGGTCGGAAAAATTGCGGTGTTCGGCTCGGATATGACCACGGAAATCGCGCAGGAGCTGGCGAGCAATCAGGTTCTGAAGGCGGTGGTGGATATCTCCGGCAAGAAAATGGGCGATGCGGTATTTGCTCAGACCCTGAACGTCATCAATAAAAACCCGCCAAAAGAGAAAGTGATTCAGGTGCCGATTGACCTGTACAGCACCACCGAAGACGGCAAGCAGTGGCTGGCGACGCACGTTGATGGTCTGCCGTGAGTGAGCTGAGGGGATCATGATGACGGCAACGCAATGCATCTCGCTGCCTGTCGCGAAGGTTATCGGCGGCAACAAGCGCTATCCCGGCGTGGTGGCACTGGAAGATGTCAGCTTCACGCTGAAAAAAGGGGAAGTACGCGCGCTACTCGGTAAGAACGGCGCGGGGAAATCCACGTTGATTCGTTTACTGACCGGCAGCGAAAAGCCCGACAGCGGCGAGATTTGGCTAGGCGAAATACGGCTTGAGGGAGATGAAGCTACGCTCACCCGTCGGGCGGCTGAACTGGGCGTTCGCGCGGTGTATCAGGAGCTCAGCCTGGTGGAAGGGCTGACCGTGGCAGAGAACCTGTGTCTTGGGCACTGGCCGCAACGCAACGGCATGATTGACTACCAGCAGATGAAAGACGAGGCCAGTCAAAGCCTGTTGGCGCTGGGCGTAGAGGTCGATCCGCTTCAGCTGGTTTCCTCACTTAGCCCGGCGCAAAAACAGCTGGTGGAGATAGCGCGGGTGATGAAGGGCCAGCCGAAAGTGGTGATCCTCGATGAACCGACCAGTTCGCTTGCCAGTGCGGAAGTGGAGCTGGTTATCCATGCGGTTAAAAAGATGTCCGCGCTGGGCGTGGCGGTGGTGTATGTCAGCCACCGTATGGAGGAGATCCGCCGGATTGCTTCCTGCGCCACCATCATGCGCGACGGGCGAGTGGCCGGGGATGTCGACCTTGAAAGCACCTCTACTCGCGAGATTGTGTCGCTGATGCTTGGGCGCGATCACATCGAAAGCGATCCGATTGTTTCGCTTAACAGTGAGCAAGACGCCGTGCTGGAAGTGCGCGAGCTGCGTCAGGCCCCAAAACTGAACAGCATCAGTTTCACCCTGCACCGTGGCGAAGTATTGGGGATTGCCGGGCTGCTTGGCGCGGGGCGCAGCGAATTGCTGAAAGCGTTGCTTGGGCTGGAAGAGGCAGAGATTGGCGAGTTAGTCGTCAATGGCGAAAGCATCACGCGGCCTGACTATCAGGGCATGCTGCGCCGGGGCATCGGTTACACCCCGGAAAATCGCAAGGAAGCGGGGATCATTCCCTGGCTCGGGGTCGATGAAAACACCGTTATCACTCATCAAGGCAAAGTCAGTGTTCGCGGTGTTCTGCAATGGCCGGTGATACGTCGCCTCACGGAGCAGGTGATGCAAAGGATGACCGTGAAAGCCGCCAGCAGCACGACGCCGATTGGCACGCTGTCCGGTGGCAATCAGCAAAAAGTGGTGATTGGCCGTTGGGTGTATGCCGCCAGCCAAATCCTGCTGCTGGACGAGCCCACCCGCGGCGTTGACATTGAAGCCAAGCAGCAGATTTACCGCATCGTACGCGAACTGGCCGCCGAGGGAAAAAGCGTGGTCTTTATCTCCAGTGAAGTGGAAGAGCTGCCGCTGGTGTGCGATCGCATTTTGCTGCTTCAGCACGGCACGTTTACCGAGGAATTTCGTTCACCCGTCAGTGTGGATGCGCTGATGTCCGCCATTTTGTCCGTCCACTGATGGGCTCATCACGAGGAAACTGAACATGTCTGCATCGCCAATCCTGCTGACGCAAGGCAAAGGTGTCTCACTCAAAACTATCGTCAGCCGCCATATCAACGAAATCGGCCTGCTGGTGGTTATTGCCCTGCTTTACCTGGTGTTCTCCCTGAATGCACCCGGTTTTATCTCATTGAATAATCAGATGAACATCCTGCGCGATGCCGCCACCATCGGCATTGCGGCGTGGGCGATGACGCTGATTATCATCGCCGGGGAAATCGACGTCAGCGTCGGGCCGATGGTGGCGTTCGTGTCGGTGTGTCTGGCGTTTTTATTGCAATACCAGGTGCCGCTGAGCGTTGCCTGCCTGCTGGTGCTGCTGCTCGGCGCGCTGATGGGCACGCTCGCCGGGGTGTTGCGTGGTGTCTTTAACGTGCCGAGCTTTGTTGCCACGCTGGGTTTGTGGAGCGCCCTGCGCGGCATGGGCCTGTTTATGACCAACGCGCTGCCGGTACCCATCGATGAAAACGACGTGCTGGACTGGCTCGGCGGCCAGTTTCTCGGCCTGCCGGTTTCCGCCATCGTCATGATGATCCTGTTTGTGGCGTTCGTGTTTATCAGCCGAAAAACAGCTTTTGGGCGCTCGGTGTTTGCGGTCGGCGGTAACGCGACGGCGGCTCAGCTCTGCGGTATCAACGTCCGCCGGGTGCGCATTCTTATCTTTACACTTTCCGGTTTGCTGGCGGCCATCACCGGGATCCTGCTCGCCGCACGCCTTGGCTCAGGAAATGCGGGTGCAGCCAACGGGCTGGAATTTGACGTGATTGCCGCTGTGGTGGTCGGGGGCACCGCACTTTCCGGTGGCCGTGGCTCATTGTTTGGCACGCTGCTTGGCGTGCTGGTTATCACGCTTATCGGCAATGGCCTGGTGCTGTTGGGCATCAACTCCTTTTTCCAGCAGGTGGTACGCGGCGTGATCATTGTGGCCGCCGTGCTGGCCAACATCCTGCTGACCCAGCGCAGCCAAAAAGCAAAGCGCTGAAGAACGATGAGCCTGGCGCACCTGCGGCAGGCCTGAATTTTCAATTAAGAGCGATGAGGGAACTATGAATAAGATGCTGGCTGCCTACTTACCCGGGAATTCAACGGTCGACCTGCGGGAAGTGCCCGTGCCGACGCCGGGTATTAATCAGGTGCTGCTCAAAATGAAATCCTCCGGGATTTGTGGCAGTGACGTGCACTACATCTATCATCAACACCGTGCGACGGCGGCGGCTCCGGACAAACCGCTGTATCAGGGATTCATCAATGGGCATGAACCCTGCGGGCAGATTGTCGCCACGGGACAGGGATGCCGTCATTTTAAAGAAGGCGACCGGGTGCTGGTGTATCACATTTCCGGCTGTGGTTTCTGCGCCAACTGCCGTCGCGGCTTTCCTATCTCCTGTACCGGAAAAGGCAAAGCGGCGTACGGCTGGCAGCGTGATGGCGGCCATGCGGAGTATCTGCTGGCGGAAGAAAAAGACCTGATTATGCTGCCGGAAGCATTGAGCTATGAGGATGGCGCGTTTATCAGCTGCGGCGTGGGCACGGCTTACGAAGGCATTTTGCGTGGTGAAGTGTCGGGGAGTGACAACGTGCTGGTGGTTGGCCTTGGCCCGGTGGGCATGATGGCGATGATGCTGGCGCGTGGACGCGGAGCCAAGCGGGTTATCGGCGTCGATATGCTACCGGAGCGTCTGGCGATGGCGAAACAGCTTGGCGTAATGGACAACGGTTATCTGGCGACGACGGTAAACCTGCCTGAAATTATCGCTGACATCACCCGTGGCGGCGCAGACGTGGCGCTGGATTGCTCAGGGAATGCGGCGGGGCGTCTGCTGGCGTTGCAGTCCACGGCGGACTGGGGGCGGGTGGTGTATATCGGTGAAACAGGCAAAGTTGAGTTTGAAGTCAGCGCCGATCTTATGCATCACCAGCGCCGGATCATCGGTTCCTGGGTCACCAGCCTGTTCCACATGGAAAAGTGCGCTCATGACCTTACCGACTGGAAACTCTGGCCGCGTAACGCCATCACCCACCGCTTTTCACTGGAGCAGGCGAGCGAGGCATATGCGCTGATGGCCAGCGGTAAGTGCGGAAAAGTGGTGATTAACTTTCCGGAATAAGGAGGCAAAGCATGGCGCTCTACAGCTTACAAAACGGCGACCTCCGCCTGGCGGTTTCCTCAACGGGCGGTGTGATTGAGGGCTTGTGGTGGCAGGATGTGCCGCTGCTGCGGGAAGGGAAGAACAATGGTGTTGCAACGGATTCATCCTGTTTTCCCCTTGTGCCCTTTGGCAATCGAGTCAGCGGCAATCGCTTTGAATGGCAGGGAAAAACGCACCAGTTTGAAGCCAATGTTGACTGGGACTCACACTATCTTCACGGCGACGGCTGGCTCGGCGAATGGCAGTCTGAATCGCAGAGCGCCGACGCTCTGACGCTGGTGTATCAGCATCGCCACGGCGTGTACCGTTATCTGGCGCGGCAGGCTTTCCACTTACAGGCAGACACGCTGACGGTGACGCTTTCTGTCACCAATGAAGGCGAAGAGACGCAGCCTTTTGGTCTGGGCTGGCATCCTTTCTTTCCGCTAACGCCCGAGACGCTGATTCAGGCTAAAGCGCAGGGATACTGGCTGGAGCGTGAGCAGTGGCTGGCAGGCGAGTTCAGCGAACGCTTGCCTCCGGAACTGGATTTCAGCCAGCCTTCAGCGCTGCCGCGTCGTTGGTTGAATAATGGCTTTGCTCACTGGGATGGTGTGGCGCATATTTTCCAGCCACAGGCAGGCTATCAGCTGACGATGGAGACCACGCCTCCTGCGCCGTGCTACTTCCTGTTTGTCTCCGATCCTGCTTTTGACGCGGGTTATCAGTTCGAGTTCTTCTGTCTTGAACCGATGAGCCACGCTCCCGACGATCACCATCGGCCGGGTGCTGGCGAGTTGACGCTACTGGCGCCAGGTGGCTCGATGACGATGTTGATGATACTGCATGTGGCATCGCTGTCCTGACGCTGTCGACATCTTGTGCCAGCAGGGTGTCACGTTCAGTGAACCGCCTTAAGTTTATTGCGTGCCGGGCGCATCTTTTTGCGCCTAATCTTCTCATTAGACTCATTTTTTTAGCCGGTAACGGGCCCACGAAGCCCGACTGACAAAGGAACAGAGTCCATGAGTCATACGCAAACAGAATTAAAAATGGGGTACGTCTGGACCATCTGCCTGGTCGCCGCCTGCGGCGGTTTGTTGTTTGGCTATGACTGGGTGGTGATTGGTGGTGCGAAGCCTTTCTACGAAGCTTATTTCTCTATTACCGATCCGGTACAGTCCGGCTGGGCGATGAGTTCTGCGCTGGCCGGTTGTGTCGCAGGTGCGCTGGTGTCCGGCTGGTGTGCGGATAAGTTTGGCCGTCGCCTGCCGCTTATCGCTTCGGCGATTTTGTTCACGGCCTCGGCGTGGGGCACCGCGATGGCCAGCAATTTCGATATGTTTGTGGTGTATCGCATCGTCGGCGGCGTGGGAATAGGGCTCGCTTCCGCGCTCAGCCCAATGTACATCGCTGAAGTCAGCCCAGCTGAGAAGCGGGGCCGTTTTGTGGCGGTCAACCAGCTCACTATTGTGATTGGCGTGCTGGCCGCGCAGTTAATTAATCTGCTGATTGCAGAACCAGTCGCCGCAGGGGCGACACAGCAAGCGATTGTTGAAACCTGGAACGGGCAAACGGGCTGGCGCTGGATGTTTGGTGCGGAACTGGTGCCTGCGCTGGCGTTTTTACTGCTGCTGTTTGTGGTGCCGGAATCCCCACGCTGGTTAATGAAAGCCGGGAAAGAAGCCCTGGCACGCAAGACGCTGGAAAAGATCGGTTCTTCTTCCTATGCCACACAAACCCTGAACGATATCGCCCACACGCTGGCGAAAGACACGCATCGCGTCTCGTTTGCTACGCTCCTGCAACCGCAGGTACGCCCGGTGGTGATCATCGGCATGGTGCTCGCGGTCTTTCAGCAGTGGTGCGGTATCAACGTCATCTTCAACTATGCGCAGGAGATTTTTGCCTCCGCCGGGTTTGATATCAACGGCACGCTGAAATCGATTGTTGCCACCGGCATTATCAATCTCATCTTCACGCTCGCCGCCTTGCCGCTGGTGGACAAAATCGGTCGCCGCAAGCTGATGTTGCTCGGTGCCAGCGGGCTGACCGTGATTTATGCGCTAATTGCCGGGGCGTATGCGCTGGGTATTATGGGCTGGCCGGTGTTGCTGTTGGTGCTGGCGGCGATTGCCATTTATGCGCTGACGCTGGCCCCGGTGACCTGGGTGCTGCTGGCAGAGATTTTCCCGAACCGCGTTCGTGGCCTGGCAATGTCGTTAGGCACGCTGGCGTTATGGATTGCCTGCTTCGTGCTGACTTACACCTTCCCCTTACTGAATGCCGGATTGGGCGCGGCAGGCAGCTTCTCGCTGTACGGTATTATCTGTGCGCTGGGCTGGATTTACATTCAGCGTAATGTGCCGGAAACCAAAGGGATTACGCTGGAAGCGCTGGAAGAACAACTGGCGGCACGCCATCAGGCTCCCTCTTCGGCGGCGACGGAACATCGTGCCTGAAAGCGCATTTGTCGAATGATGTTATTAGATTGTTGGAGTGACTTGCCAGCCGGGGCGTTTGTCGCCAGACTAACGCCACCATTTAGGAGGGAATCATGGTCTTGCATTCCACGCGCTGGCTGGCGCTCAGTTACTTCACCTACTTTTTTAGCTACGGCATCTTTTTACCTTTCTGGAGCGTCTGGCTGGCAGGCACTGGCCTGACACCGGAAACCATCGGCGTATTGCTGGGAGCTGGGCTGGTGGCTCGTTTTCTGGGCAGCCTGCTGATTGCGCCGCGCGTCACCGATCCGTCACGCCTGATCAGCGCCGTTCGCATCCTCGCACTCTTAACGCTGCTGTTTATTCTCGCTTTTTGGGCTGGGACGAATGTCGCCTGGATAATGGCGATGATGGTGGGCTTCAACCTGTTTTTCTCTCCGCTGGTGCCGTTAACCGATGCGCTGGCCAACACCTGGCAAAAACAGATAACCATGGATTACGGGCGAGTGCGTCTGTGGGGCTCTGTCGCGTTTGTGATTGGCTCGGCGCTGACGGGCAAACTGGTCAGCCTGTTTGACTATCACGCCATTCTGGCACTGCTCAGCATTGGCATAGCTTCGATGCTCATCGGCATGATGATTACGCCGTCAATCATGCCGCAAGGCGCATCGCGCCAACAGGAATCGGCTGGTTGGCCTGCGTGGAAATCACTCGTCACACAGAGCTGGCGCTTCCTGGCCTGTGTGTGCCTGCTGCAAGGCGCGCATGCCGCGTATTACGGCTTCAGTGCGATTTACTGGCAAGAAGCCGGTTACTCAGCATCGGCTGTCGGCTATCTCTGGTCGCTGGGTGTGGTCGCCGAAGTGATCATCTTCGCGGTGAGCAAGAAAGTATTCCGTCGCTTCGGCGCGCGTGATTTGCTGCTGCTTTCGGCGTTCTGCGGGCTGGCGCGTTGGGGCATCATGGGCTGGACCACGGAGTTGCCGTGGCTGATTGTGGCGCAAATCCTTCACTGCGGGACGTTCACCGTTTGTCATCTGGCGGCCATGCGTTACATCGCGGCGCGTCAGGGCAGCGAAGTGATTCGCCTGCAGGCCGTTTATTCCGCGGTAGCGATGGGCGGCAGTATCGCCATCATGACGGTCTTTGCGGGTTTCCTCTATCAGCACTTACATCAGGGCGTGTTCTGGGTAATGGCTTTGCTGGCGATCCCAGCCATGTTTGTGCGCCCGAAAATCACACCTCAACCTGATCCTTCCAGCATCTGACTGATATGCCGCCGCTGCCGCTCATTGAGTGGCTCTCCGGCATGGATCAGCGGCGGAGAAAACAGCGGTAGCGCGATGGTATAAGGCGTGACGACCAGCGCGATGCCTTTCGGTGCCCCTTCCTGCTGGAAGGCATGCAGCGTCTGATATTTGATATTGAGCGGCAGCAACGTCAGCTCACGCAGCTGTTGCTCAATATCTTGTTCCAGTTGCGGGTTATCGCCCGTCAGCAACAGCACCTGTTTTTCCTGCAGATCGCTCTCCTGCATCAACCACGCGCCAAAAATAACCGCAATCAGCCCCATCTCTTCATCAGAAAAACGCACGCCGTAATGGTCTTCAAAGGGGATCAACGCCTGCTGAGTAGTGCGCATCAGGCGTGGATAAAGCCGCTGGACTTCTTCCGGCAGGCTGCTGTCAATCCCCACGCCATACAGGCTGCGATTAATGGCCTGAGCCAGATGAACATACAGCTGATCGCGCAGGCCGCGACGGTCAGTAAAACGGTGATCGGAGAGCTGCTGGAAGTGGTCGATAAGCTGGTTGATGCTGCGATACAGCCGCACTTCCTGAGTGTGATGATCGCGTTTCGGATCAGGCACTTTCAGCATCATAAACAGCAAGGCCAGAAACAGATGCTCATCCGGATGGGCTTCTTTCAACGTGCGCCGCTGCCAGTGGCGAGCAATTTCCGCCGCAACCTGATACTCCGCGCTGGCCTGCGCCCATTTTCGCTGGCCGTCGTTAAATTCAGGAGCCTGTTGCGGCTGTTGCTTGAGCAGGCAATATTGCAGATACAGCCCCAAAAACGCTGCGTCACGGCTGTCGAATTGCCGCTGTAAGTTCTGCCCGCAGCGATTGACCAGCGCCCGCAGGTTGGTATCGTCATACAGAATGCGCGAAATGCCGGATTGTTTAAGCTGGGTTTTTAGCCATGGGGTAAACTGCCCGCTGATAAAACTGGGGCATAACCGCAGCGCGCGACGCAGCCAGTGAATCAGGCATAAGCGTTGGTCAAGTGTGGTGCCTTCAATCCGGTAGCTGCCGTCTGCAAGCGTCACGATGTTCAGTCGATGATAGCGCTGGATAACATGACGAATTTCGGCGATATCGTCGCGAGCCACCGTGTCATCAACACGGTTAACCCGGCTTATCGCTTCCGGCGTCACGGACTGCCCTGGCAGATAGAGCATCAACATTATCTGGCAGCGGCGCTGTGGACTGGAAAGCACAGATGGCAGTTCTTGCACGGTCATCATCTGTCAGGTTCCAGTAAGGGTTTTTGATAAGAATAGTTAAATGTTTAACACATGAGAGCCGCAGAAAGGCCTTTGCGCAAGGAATGCAGGAGTCGGTCACAGAATTTTTCACGGAGTTTGCGATGACAAGAGTGAAACAGGGCACAGTTTTGGCGTTTAGCGCGCTTTTATCGTGGCAGGCGCTGGCGCACCCACACAGTTTTATCACCCTGCAAAGCCAACTGGTGGCGAAAGAGGGCAAGCTAACCGCCATCGAAATGCGCTGGACGATGGACGAAATCACTTCTGCGGATCTGCTTTATGATGCGGGAAAGGCCAAACCGGGCGATGAGGTCTGGAAAAAGCTGGCGGCGGAAGTGATGGCCAACGTGCTCGGGCAGCACTACTTCACCGAATTCTGGCACGGTAAGCAGAAGGTGAAATTCGATAATCTTCCCACGGCCTATGGCCTCGCCCGCGAAGGGCATAAGGCGGTGCTGACGTTCACCTTGCCACTGGCGCAACCGCAGCCGCTTGCCGGGCAGAGCTACCAGTTTGCTACCTTTGATCCGACTTATTTTGTTGATATGCATTACGATAAAGATGCAGATGTCACGCCGCCTGCGAGTCTGCCAAAGGGCTGTAAACTTAGCGTGCATACGCCCAAACCCAGTGAAGATTTGACCGCTTATGCGCTGTCGCTCGATAAGGCTGACGCGCCGCCCGAAAGCATGGATTTAGGTAAACAGTTTGCTCAACAGGTGACGCTCACATGTCCGTAATTTTTCCCCCCTCGACGCGTTCCCGCAGTTGGCTGCAACTCTGGCCACTGGCTGTTTTTTTGCTGCTGGCGGTTGTCGGTGGCATCTGGCTGTGGAGTGCATGGCTGCAGGTGATGATGAAAAGCATCCTCTGGCAGCGGGATGTTAATCAGCAGATGAGCGGCTTATTACAGGCCGTGGCAGAGAACCCGGCTAAAGCAGGCGGGTCTCTTCTGGCGTTTAGTTTTATCTATGGCGTGCTTCACGCACTCGGGCCGGGCCACGGCAAAATCGTCATCACCACCTGGCTTGCCACGCACCCTTCAAAACTGAAATCGAGCATCGGCCTGACGCTTGCGGCTTCATTGTTGCAAGGGGTAGTGGCGATAGGATTGGTTGTGGTGGTGCTCACGCTGTTAGCGCTTCCCGCACGCCAGCTCCATTTGAGCAGCTTCTGGCTGGAGAAGGGCAGCTATGCGCTGGTGGGCGTTCTTGGCGTCTTGCTGTGTTGGCGTGCGCTGAAAAAACTGCGTCAGTTGCTGCGTAAACCGACCTACAAATCCTTTGTACCGCACCATGTTCATGACGCGAATTGTGGCTGCGGGCATCAACATTTGCCCGATCCTCAGCAGCTTGAAAGCGGCAATGACTGGCGCGCAAGGCTGATGATTATTCTCTCAATGGGCATGCGGCCCTGTTCGGGAGCGATCATGGTGCTGCTGTTCAGCAAAGTGATCGGCGTGTTCAGTTGGGGTGTGGTTTCGGCACTGGCAATGGCGGCAGGCACATCGATAACGATTTCATCGCTGGCGTTATTGGTGCACAGCTTTCGCCAGTTGGCGGTCAGGCTGAGTAAAAATAAGGCACCCGTGCTGTGGAGACAGGTAGGCTGGACAACATTAGCGTTTGCAGGCGGAGCTATTTTAATCGTCGCAGCGGTGGTGATGTGGATGAGTGCGGTGCCGGTGGGACGGGGGTTACGACCTTTTTAATTTTGTTCTTAAAACAACCCCTCACCCTAGCCCTCTCCCGCGAGGGGAGAGGGAACCGTATGGTGCGATTTTCATTTCTACCACTTTGGGTGGGAACCGCTTGGTGCGATTTTCCCCCTCGCCCCTTTGGGGAGAGGGCCGGGGTGAGGGGAAAGCGATTAACGCTTCAGCGCTTCGCTCAGTTCATCACGCATGCTAGCCAGCATCGATTTCACGACGCGTGGGTTGCCCGCGACGATATTACCAGTGGTCAGGAAGTTGTGACCGCCAGTGAAATCGCAGACCAGGGCGCCGGCTTCACGAGCAATCAACTCACCTGCTGCAAAATCCCACGGCTTCAGGCCCAGTTCGAAGTAACCGTCAACACGGCCAGCGGCAACGTAGCAAAGATCCAGTGCGGCAGAACCGGTGCGACGGAAGTCCGCGCATTCGGTGAAGAGTTTACCGAGGATGTTCATGTACGCTGGTGCGTGCTGTTTGGCTTTGAACGGGAAACCGGTTGCCAGAATGGTACCGTCGAGGTCGCGAGCCGTGCTGCCGCGCAGACGGTAGCCGTTCAGCTGTGCGCCCTGACCACGGGTAGAGGTGAACAGTTCGTTACGCATCGGATCGTAAACCACAGCCACTTCTGTACGGCCTTTGATGCGTACGGCGATGGAAACAGCGAAATGTGGGAGGCGTTTAACGAAGTTGGTGGTGCCATCCAGTGGATCGATAACCCATTGAACATCCAGATCTTCGCCGACATGCTCACCGCTTTCTTCGGTGATGATGGTGTGCTGCGGGTAAGACTTACGAATCGTTTCGATAATGATCGCTTCTGCGGCTTTATCGACGTTCGTCACGAAATCATTGCTGCCTTTCTGGCTGGTTTCTACGGAATCTGGCATCTCGTAGTGCTTGGCAATAACATTACCCGCCTTGCGCGCTGCGCGCACGGCGATGGTCAACATAGGATGTTGCATCGGTCACTCTCACT
This sequence comes from Pantoea sp. sgz302252, assembly GCF_047713085.1. Classification (NCBI taxonomy): domain Bacteria; kingdom Pseudomonadati; phylum Pseudomonadota; class Gammaproteobacteria; order Enterobacterales; family Erwiniaceae; genus Pantoea; species Pantoea sp. sgz302252. The sequence goes on along the minus strand of NZ_JBLFJW010000006.1, from coordinate 159,435 downwards.
GGATGTTAAAGAACGGGAAAAACGGCGCATATAATAGCAGCGAATTCGGATTCTGTCTTCGCTTTATGGTAATATGCGGCGAATAATCTTTAGCCGAAGAAAGACAATGCTGCAAAATATCCGAATCGTACTGGTAGAAACGTCCCACACCGGCAACATGGGTTCTGTCGCTCGCGCCATGAAAACCATGGGCTTAACGAATCTGTGGCTGGTGAACCCGCTGGTGAAACCTGACTCTCAGGCCATTGCCCTGGCCGCCGGTGCCAGCGATGTGATTGGCAATGCGCACATTGTCGATACCCTCGACGAAGCGTTGGCTGGGTGTAGCCTTGTTGTCGGCACCAGCGCACGTTCCCGTACGCTGCCATGGCCGATGCTCGACCCGCGTGAATGTGGGCTGAAAAGCGTGAGTGAAGGTGCACATGCGCCCGTCGCGCTGGTGTTTGGCCGCGAACGTGTGGGCCTGACCAACGACGAATTGCAGAAGTGTCACTACCACGTGGCGATAGCCGCGAACCCGGAATACAGCTCGCTGAACCTCGCGATGGCGGTGCAGGTTATTGCCTACGAAGTACGCATGGCGTGGCTGGCGGCAGAAGAGAAAGGCGAGAAAGTTGAACAAGAAGAGACACCGTACCCGCTGGTGGATGACCTGGAGCGTTTCTACGGCCACCTTGAGCAGACGCTGCTGATGACCGGTTTTATTCGTGAAAACCATCCCGGTCAGGTGATGAACAAGCTGCGTCGTATGTTCACTCGCGCACGCCCGGAAAGCCAGGAGCTGAACATCCTGCGTGGCATGTTGGCGTCTATTGATCAGTTAAAGAAAGACAAGTAATGCGGTATCGCCGGGTGGCGCTTCGCTAACCCGGCCTACAAAAACGTAGGCCCGCGCAAGCGAAGCGCCGCCGGGCAAATAAAGAGCGCACGGAACGTTAAATACCTGACTAAAACAGTCAAGTAAATAGTTGACCATTTTAGTCGGGAATGTCAGACTTGGCCCTGCTATGCAATTCACACATTTTAATAACAACCCCGGGCAGGGGCGAGTTTGAGGTTAAGTAAGACATGAGACTGACATCTAAAGGGCGTTATGCCGTGACCGCGATGCTGGACGTTGCGCTCAACTCCGAAGCGGGCCCGGTTCCGTTGGCTGATATTTCTGAACGTCAGGGAATTTCACTTTCCTACCTGGAACAGTTGTTCTCCCGCCTGCGTAAAAATGGCCTGGTTTCCAGCGTTCGTGGTCCTGGCGGGGGTTACCTGCTGGGCAAAGAAGCCGGTAGCATCGCCGTTGGCGAAGTGATCAGCGCAGTAGACGAATCCGTCGACGCCACCCGTTGCCAGGGTAAAGGCGGCTGCCAGGGCGGCGATAAATGCCTGACCCACGCGTTGTGGCGCGATCTGAGCGACCGTCTCACCGGTTTCCTGAATAACATCACCCTGGGTGAACTGGTGAATAACCAGGAAGTGCTGGACGTGTCTGACCGTCAGCACACGCACGAATCTCATCGCAATACCCGCGCGAAAGACGCGATCGACGTCAAATTACGCGCGTAATAAAAAGATTTCAGAATCAGGCCGGGGCAGCATGCCCCGTTTACACGGTCGTACATCCAGCCGTTTAGCCTGATTCCTTGCATTAGAGCGATGTACGGAGTTTAAGAGCAATGAAATTACCGATTTATCTCGACTACTCCGCAACCACGCCGGTGGACCCGCGTGTTGCCGAGAAAATGATGCAGTGCCTGACCCTGGACGGAAACTTTGGTAACCCGGCTTCCCGTTCACACCGTTTTGGCTGGCATGCTGAAGAGGCGGTAGATATCGCCCGCAATCAGATTGCAGAGCTGGTGGGCGCTGACCCGCGTGAAATCGTCTTTACCTCTGGTGCGACTGAATCTGACAACCTGGCGATCAAAGGTGCGGCCAACTTCTATCAGAAAAAAGGCAAGCACATCATCACCTGCAAAACCGAGCACAAAGCGGTGCTCGACACCTGTCGTCAGCTGGAGCGTGAAGGGTTTGAAGTGACCTACCTCGCCCCTCAGAGCAACGGCATCATCGACCTGAAAGAGCTCGAAGCGGCGATGCGTGACGACACCATCCTCGTGTCCATCATGCACGTGAACAACGAAATCGGCGTGGTGCAGGATATCGCGACTATCGGCGAACTGTGCCGTGCGCGCGGCATCATCTATCACGTTGATGCGACCCAGAGCGTGGGCAAACTGCCTATCGACCTGAGCCAGCTGAAAGTGGACCTGATGTCCTTCTCTGGCCACAAAATCTATGGCCCGAAAGGTATTGGTGCGCTGTACGTGCGTCGTAAACCGCGTATTCGTATCGAAGCACAGATGCATGGCGGCGGTCACGAGCGTGGCATGCGTTCCGGCACACTGCCTGTCCACCAGATCGTGGGCATGGGCGAAGCTTACCGCATCGCCAAAGAAGAGATGGACACCGAGATGGCACGCCTGCGCAAGCTGCGTAACCGTCTGTGGGAAGGCGTGAAAGATATGGAAGAAGTGTATCTGAACGGCGATCTCGAGCAGGGCGCACCGAACATCCTCAACGTCAGCTTTAACTACGTTGAAGGCGAGTCGCTGATCATGGCGCTGAAAGACCTGGCCGTTTCTTCCGGTTCTGCCTGTACGTCTGCAAGCCTTGAGCCATCCTACGTGCTGCGTGCACTGGGCATGACTGACGAGCTGGCACACAGCTCCATCCGTTTCTCTTTAGGTCGTTTTACTACCGAAGAAGAGATCGACTACACCATCGCTCTGGTACAGAAATCTATCGGTCGTCTGCGTGACCTTTCTCCGCTGTGGGAAATGTTCAAGCAGGGCGTGGATCTGAACACCATCGAATGGTCGCATCACTAATCGGTACCCAATAAGGAGAATTCATCATGGCTTACAGCGAAAAAGTTATCGATCATTACGAGAATCCGCGCAACGTCGGGTCTTTTGACAACAGCGACGACAGCGTCGGCAGCGGCATGGTCGGTGCACCAGCCTGCGGCGATGTGATGAAGTTGCAGATCAAAGTCAACAATGAAGGTATCATTGAAGACGCGCGCTTCAAGACCTATGGCTGCGGTTCTGCGATTGCCTCCAGCTCTCTCGTGACCGAGTGGGTGAAAGGCAAATCCCTGGACGAAGCTCAGGCGATTAAAAACACCGATATTGCAGAAGAACTCGAACTGCCGCCGGTGAAAATCCACTGCTCCATCCTGGCAGAAGACGCGATCAAAGCCGCCATTGCGGATTACAAAAGCAAACGTGAAGCAAAATAATTGAGGTTGTTATGTCGATTACCCTTAGCGACAGCGCTGCCGCGCGAGTAAGCTCCTTCCTGGCCAACCGTGGCAAAGGCTTCGGTCTGCGCCTGGGCGTGCGGACTTCCGGTTGCTCTGGTATGGCCTACGTGCTGGAATTTGTCGATGCACCGAACGCGGAAGACACCGTGTTTGAAGACAAAGGCGTGAAGGTAGTGGTCGATGGCAAAAGCCTGCAATTCCTCAACGGCACCGAACTGGACTTCGTCAAAGAAGGCCTGAACGAAGGGTTTAAATTCACCAACCCGAACGTGAAAGACGAGTGTGGTTGTGGCGAAAGCTTCCACGTTTAAACACGCGTAAGATAACCCCACGGTAGCCTGGCTGCCTGTGGGGTTTGCTTTTTCAGAGATAGCTATGGATTACTTCACTCTCTTCGGTCTGCCTGCTTCTTATCACCTCGATAGCCAGCAGCTTGCGACGCGCTTTCAGGATCTTCAGCGCGAGAATCATCCGGACAAATTTGCCAGCCACTCCTCTGCCGATCAGCTTGCTGCGGTTCAGCAGTCTGCGACCATTAATCAGGCCTGGCAGACGCTGCGTAATCCGCTGACTCGCGCGGAATATCTGCTTTCCCTGCAGGGTTTCGATTTGGCGAGTGAACAGCACACGGTTCGCGACACAGCCTTTTTGATGGAACAGCTTGAACTGCGTGAAGAGCTGGATGAGATTGATCGCGCCAAAGACAGCGACAAGCTGGAAGCTTTCATGAAACGCGTGAAAGGCATGTTCGATACGCGCCATCAGCAGATGGTAGCGGAACTCGATAATGAAACGTGGGACGCGGCGGCAGATACCGTGCGTAAACTGCGTTTTCTCGATAAACTGCGCAGCTCAGCAGAACAACTCGAAGAAAAGCTGCTCGATTTTTGATTCTGGAAGCTCAACATGGCCTTATTACAAATTAGCGAGCCTGGGATGAGTGCTGCGCCGCACCAGCGTCGACTGGCGGCGGGCATTGACTTAGGCACCACCAACTCACTGGTGGCGACCGTGCGAAGCGGCCAGGCAGAAACGCTGGCTGACCATCAGGGGCGTCATCTTCTGCCTTCCGTTGTGCACTATCAGGCACAAGGGTATGACGTGGGCTTTGATGCGCGCGCCAACGCCGCACTTGATCCTGTGAATACCATCAGCTCAGTCAAACGCCTGATGGGCCGTTCCCTTGCCGATGTCCAGGCACGTTACCCGCATTTGCCTTATCAGCTACAGGCCAGCGAAAACGGCTTGCCGATGCTGGCTACCGCAAGCGGTGTGCTGAACCCTATTCGTATCTCCGCCGATATCCTCAAAGCGCTGGCAGCCCGCGCAACAGAAGCCCTTGAAGGCTCTCTGGATGGCGTGGTGATCACCGTTCCCGCGTACTTTGATGATGCACAGCGTCAGGGCACCAAAGACGCAGCGCGTCTGGCGGGCCTGCACGTCTTACGTCTGCTCAACGAACCGACGGCGGCAGCGATTGCCTACGGCCTGGATTCCGGGCAGGAAGGCGTGATTGCCGTGTACGATCTTGGCGGCGGCACCTTTGATATTTCGATTCTGCGCCTCAGCCGTGGAGTGTTTGAAGTGCTGGCGACCGGCGGTGATTCTGCACTCGGCGGTGACGATTTCGACCATCTGCTGGCGGATTTCATTCGTGAGCAAGCAGGCATTGCGGATCGTTCCGACAACCGCCTGCAGCGCGAGCTATTGGACGCGGCGATTGCGGCCAAAATTGCGCTTAGCGATGCAGATCGCGTGAGCGTAAACGTCGCTGGCTGGCAGGGCGAGATTACTCGCGAACAGTTCAACGAGCTGATCGCGGCGCTGGTAAAACGCACGCTGCTGGCTTGCCGTCGCGCACTCAAAGACGCTGGCGTCGAAGCCGAAGAAGTGAAAGATGTGGTGATGGTTGGCGGCTCCACTCGTGTGCCACTGGTGCGTGAGCGAGTAGGCGAGTTCTTTGGCCGCACGCCGCTGACTTCCATCGACCCAGATAAAGTGGTCGCTATCGGTGCGGCCATTCAGGCAGACATTCTGGTTGGCAACAAGCCGGACAGCGAAATGCTGCTGCTGGATGTGATCCCGCTGTCGCTTGGTCTTGAAACGATGGGCGGCCTGGTGGAGAAAGTCATCCCACGTAACACCACCATTCCGGTGGCGCGTGCTCAGGAGTTCACCACCTTCAAAGACGGCCAGACCGCGATGTCCATCCACGTGATGCAAGGCGAGCGCGAGCTGGTTCAGGATTGCCGTTCACTGGCGCGTTTCGCGCTGCGCGGTATTCCGGCGCTGCCTGCGGGCGGAGCACACATTCGCGTCACCTTCCAGGTGGATGCTGACGGCCTGTTGAGCGTCACGGCGATGGAGAAATCCACCGGTGTGGAAGCGTCCATCCAGGTGAAACCGTCTTACGGCCTGAGCGACAACGAGATCGCGTCGATGATTAAAGACTCGATGAGTTACGCCGAACAGGACGTGCAGGCGCGCATGCTGGCAGAACAGAAAGTAGAAGCCGCGCGCGTGCTGGAAAGCCTGAACAGCGCCCTGGCCGCGGATGCCGCTCTGCTGAGCGCGCAAGAGCGTCAGGCGATTGATGACGGCGTGGTCGCTCTGCAGACCGCGGCCGAGGGCAGTGATGCCGAAGCCATAAAAGAAGCCATTAAAAATATCGACACACAAACCCAGGAATTTGCCGCTCGCCGCATGGACCAGTCGGTCCGTAAAGCGTTGAAAGGCCAGTCCGTGGACGAGGTTTAATATGCCAAAGATTGTTTTTTTGCCTCATCAGGATCTCTGTCCGGATGGCGCAGTTCTGGAAGCTGAACGCGGTGAAACCATCCTTGACGTTGCGCTGCGCAACGGCATTGAGATTGAGCACGCTTGTGAGAAATCCTGCGCCTGCACCACCTGTCACTGCATCATACGTGAAGGGTTTGACTCGCTGCCTGAAAGCACCGAAGACGAAGATGACATGCTCGACAAAGCCTGGGGTCTGGAGCCGGAAAGCCGCTTAAGCTGCCAGGCTCGCGTCACCGATGAAGACCTGGTCGTTGAGATGCCGCGTTACACCATCAACCACGCACGTGAGCACTAATATGGCCCTGAAATGGACTGACAGCCGTGAAATCGGCGAAGCATTATACGATGCCTGGCCCGACACCGATCCAAAAACGGTTCGCTTCACAGATATGCATCAGTGGATTTGCGAGCTGGAAGATTTTGAGGATGATCCCAACGCATCCAATGAAAAAATTCTCGAGGCGATTCTGTTAGTCTGGTTAGACGAAGCAGAATGATTTTCGCGAAACGGGCTGCCTCAGGCGGCCCGTTTGCTCAATAAGGATAAAGACAATGACCGAAGCGATGAAGATTACGCTCTCCACTCAGCCAGCCGACGCGCGCTGGGGTGAGAAAGCCAGCTACAGCATTAACAACGACGGCATTACCCTGCATCTGAACGGCAAAGACGATCTGGGCCTGATCCAGCGCGCTGCCCGTAAAATCGACGGCATGGGCATCAAGAATGTCTCCCTGACCGGCGAAGGCTGGGACACCGACCGTAGCTGGGCGTTTTGGGCTGGCTACAAGGGGCCGAAAGGCACCCGTAACGTCGAGTGGGCGAACCAGGACGACGAGCTGAAAAACCGTCTGGCGATCATCGACTGGGTTCGCGACACCATCAATGCTCCGGCAGAAGAACTGGGCCCGGAGCAGCTTGCCGCGCGTGCCGTTGATTTACTGTGCCGCTTTGGCTGTGACAATGTGCATTATCGCATCACCAAAGGCGAAGACCTGCGCGAGCAAAACTACATGGGCATCCACACCGTGGGCCGTGGCTCTGAGCGTCCTCCTGTGCTGCTGGCGCTGGATTACAACCCAACTGGCGATGACAATGCGCCGGTTTACGCGTGCCTCGTGGGCAAAGGGATCACCTTCGATTCCGGCGGTTACAGCATCAAGCAGAGCGCGTTCATGGACTCCATGAAGTCCGACATGGGCGGCGCGGCGCTGGTGACTGGTGCACTGGCTTTCGCTATCACTCGCGGTCTGAACAAGCGTGTGAAGCTGTATCTGTGCTGTGCAGACAACATGGTTAGCGGCAATGCGTTCAAGCTGGGCGACATCATCCGCTATCGCAACGGCAAAAACGTTGAGGTGATGAACACTGACGCTGAAGGCCGTCTGGTACTGGCCGATGGCCTGATTGACGCCTGTGCGCAGAAACCAGAGCTGATTATCGATGCTGCCACCCTGACTGGTGCGGCGAAAACGGCGCTGGGTAACGATTACCACGCGCTGTTCAGCTTTGACGACAAACTGGCTGCCCGCCTGATGGCGAGCGCTGCGGCGGAAAACGAACCGTTCTGGCGTCTGCCGCTGGCGGAGTTCCATCGCAACCAGCTGCCGTCTAACTTTGCTGAGCTCAACAACACCGCCAGCGCCGCTTACCCGGCGGGTGCCAGCACCGCAGCAGGTTTCCTGTCGCACTTCGTTGAGAACTATCACGAAGGCTGGCTGCACATCGACTGCTCTGCAACCTACCGCAAATCTGCCGTTGAGCAGTGGGCGGCCGGTGCGACCGGTCTGGGTGTACGTACCATTGCCAATCTGTTGACCGCTGAATAATTGTCTTGCCGGGTGGCGCTGCGCTTACCCGGCCTACAAAACCTGTAGGCCCGTGCAAGCGCTGCGCTTACCCGGCTTACAAAACCTGTAGGCCCGTGCAAGCGCTGCGCCGCCGGGCGATTTTGAAGTAGTGAAACTATGTCCGAACAAAAAAACGAACTCGAAACTTTACTGGAACAGGCAGCGACTGAACCCGCGCACCGTCCGGCTTTCTTCCGCGCACTGCTTGAAGCCACCGTCTGGGTACCAGGCACGGCGGCGGAAGGCGAGCAGGTTGTTGAAGACAGCGCGCTGGATTTGCAGCACTGGGAGAAAGATGACGGCACCACGGTTATCCCTTTCTTCTCTTCACTGGAAGCGATGCAGCAGGCTGTAGATGTCGAACAGGCATTTGTGGTTATGCCGGTGCGCACGTTGTTTGAAATGACGCTCGGCGAAGCGCTGTTTCTGAATGCCAAACTGCCGACCGGGAAAGAGTTCACTCCGCGTGAAATCAGCCATCTGATTGGTGAAGAAGGCAACCCGCTCAGCACGCAAACGGTACTGGAAGGCGGCGCTTCATTGCTGCTGTCTGAAGTGGCGGAACCGCCTGCGCAAATGGTCGATTCGCTGACCACGCTGTTCAAATCCCTGAAAACGGTCAAACGTGCTTTTCTGTGCTCCATCAAAGAGAGCGCCGACGAGCAGCCAAACCTGCTAATTGGGATTGAAGCAGACGGCGATATCGAGGCGATTATTCAGACGACAGGCAGCGTGGCGACCGATACGTTGCCGGGCGACGAGCCGATTGATATTTGTCAGGTTGTTGAGGGCGAGAAGGGTATCAGCCACTTTATGCTGGCGCACATCACCCCGTTCTATGAACGCCGCTGGGGCAGCTTCCTGCGCGATTTTAAGCAGAACCGGATTATTTGAGTGCGGTCTGATGCCCTCTCCCACGTGGAGAGGGCGTTCACATTCAAAGCCTTCTCCTGGAGAAGGCTCAGACTGCTGACAAAGAAGGAAAAAGCGTGGTTTTTCCTTCTTTGTGGTTATCAGCCGAAAATCAATAAATTGATTTTCCTTGTTTTTTATTCGGTGCCCTATGGTAAATCTCATTCGTTAGAGGTTTGTCATCACTCTCAGCCTTCTCCTGGAGAAGGCTTTACTGTTTATTTTGTCTCACCCCGTAGCTTCCAGCAGCAACAAATCCATCAGTAGCACCAGATTCGACTCAAACGACGTGACGCCTGCGGCTTCGGCGGCGTAATGTACCGCTTCGTCATACAAAGCAAAATGCAGATCCGCCATCCCCGCCAGGGTGTTAGCCGAGGCGCGGGTGAAGGCCACCACCGTCATGCCGATGTTTCCGGCAATCCTTGCTTTATCCAGGACCTGTTCCGTTTCACCGCTGCGCGATACCGCGATAAAAACCTGATAACGGGCGGCGTTGCTGAGAAAGATATTACGGCTGTCGCCCGGCCCTGAGATAAAGGCCGTTTTTCCCAGCACCTGCAATTTCTTGGTCAGGTATTCGGCGAACAGATAGGAAAACCCGGCACCGTACAGAAAAAAGCTCTCATTGTGGCGTAATAAGGCCGAAAACTGCTGACGCTTCTCTGGTGTCGCCCACTGAAATGTCTGCTGATAATTGGCGATAAACTGATTAAACAGCGCTGGCAGCTGCGGCCGGCTTTCGGCCTGGGAGGCAATGTGCGGAGTGTCGGCAAGCAGCTGTTTGCTGTGCCAGATAAATTCGCTAAAGCCACTGAATCCTAGCTTCTGACACAGGCGCATAATAGTGGCGGTGGAGACGAACGTCGCCTGCGCCAGCTCGCGCACCGTGATGTTGCCGACCAGCAAAGGATGCTGGGTGAGGTGAGCTAATACGCGATATTCCGCGCGGGTCAGGGAATCCCCGCGCGTTAACAGCGTTGCCAGACGGTTATCCATTATTGCGCTGGGTCAATCGGTAAATCTTCCCTTGCGCCCCATTCGCTCCAGGCTCCGTCGTACAGGGTTATGCCAGTGACGCCCAGCGTCGCCAGCGCCAGGATAACCACGCACGCCGTCACGCCGGAGCCGCAACTGGTGATAATCGGCTGGTTGAGGTCCACGCCCTGACGCTCAAAAATGGCCTGCAGCTCATCGGTGGTTTTCAGTTCGCCCTCAAAGACCAAATCGCCCCACGGTACATTTAACGCGCCGGGAATGTGGCCGCGCTTCAGGCCGGGACGCGGTTCATCCGCCTGGCCGTTAAAGCGCGGGGCTGGACGAGCATCGACGATTTGGGCCGTTTTTTCATGGCTGGCCAGCAGCACGTCGGTCAGCCGCTTCACCACGCTGGCATCGAAGGTGGCCTCAAAATCCCCTTCCGGCAGAGAGACACCGCCCTGCTGAAGTGGCAGCTCATCGCGTTTCCAGCCTGCCAGGCCACCCGCGAGAATCGAGACCTGTTCAACGCCGAAGTTTTTTAGCATCCACCACGCGCGCGGGGCGGAAAAAAGGTTGCCTTCGTCGTAGATGACCAGGTGCTTATCGCGACTGACGCCCAGCTCACGCATCGCGACCGCAAAGGCTTCCGGGCGCGGCAGCATGTGCGGCAGCGGGGTAGTGTGGTCCGACAGGGCTTCGATATCAAAAAAGACCGCCCCAGGCAGGTGCCCGGCGCGGTATTCGGCGGCCATATCACGCAGGTTTTCCTGGCCTGCCGGAGCCATTCGCGCGTCGATGACCTGGATTTGCGGGTCGTTACGGTGTTCAATCAGCCAGTCGGCTGCAACAAAATATGAGGTGGACATGGGTTGCCTCCATTTTTCTTTTCCTGTCATGGATTGTCGGTGTTTTCTCCGATACCGACAAGCAAACCACGTTCAACTCGCGAGCAACCCCTTATTTTTTCACCGCTTCGCCATCCTGCCAGGCTTTTTGCAGCTCCGGCCAGTAGTCATGATTGGCGGCAATCATCTCATCGAGGATGGCTTTGGCATGCTCCATCGTCGGCACGGTGCGGTTGAGGGTAAAAGCCTGCAACGCTTTTTCATAGCTCCCTTCAAGGGTAGCCTCAACCAGCAGTTGCTCAGAGGCGAGCTGCTGTTGCAACAACGTCTGGTGGAACAGGGGCACCTGACCGATACGCACCGGCTCCGGCCCTTCCGAAGTGATATAGGCGGGGACTTCCACCACGGCATCGTAGGGCAGGTTGGTAATCGCCCCGCGGTTTTCCACCATCACCAGATGGCGCTGGCGCAGGTTGAAGGCCAGTGAACGGGCCACATCGACAATAAACTCCCCGTGGACGCCGACGTGAAAGGCATCAGACAGAATGCCGGTGCGCTTGTACTCTTGCGCGGCGGCAAACAGTTTTTTCTCGCGTCCGTTCATCACTTCGTTGGCGCGGGTATAGTCCGGGTTTTGCTGTGCCACAATCTGGTTGGGCATCAGGTAATATTGCAGGTACGGATTGGGCAAGTAGTCCGGGAAGTTATCCATAATGGGTTTGATGTTGCGCCAGGTTTTCACCCACGACGGATCGGAATGCTGCGGATCAGTTTTGGCCGCGTCTTCGGTCAGCAAGCCGAAGCGGGCGATGTGGCGACGCAATTCCGGCAGTTTATCCTCGCCATCGACCAGCACCCGGGTAAACCAGCCGAAGTGGTTCAGCCCAAAATAGTCCACCTCCAGACGGTGACGATCGACGCCAAGGACAGCCCCCATGTTGCGCATTGCCGCCACTGGCATATCGCAAATGTTAAGGACCCGGGCGTTTGGACGCAGACGGCGCACGCCTTCAGCCACGATGGCCGCCGGGTTGGAGTAGTTGACGATCCACGCTTTTTCATCGGCATAGCGGCTGACCAAATCGATAAGCTCCACCATCGGGATAATAGTCCGCAGCCCATACGCCAGCCCACCCGGACCACATGTTTCCTGACCGACAACGCCGTGACGCAGTGGGATCTTCTCATCCTGCTCGCGCATTTTATACTGGCCGACGCGCATCTGGGCGAAAACAAAATGTGCCCCGCTAAACGCCACTTCCGGGTCGCTGGTGACGGTGAATTTTACCGTCTGGCTGTGATCGCGAATGACCTTTTCAACCACCGGCGCAATCGTATCCTGGCGCGCGGCATCAATGTCATACAGCCGAATTTCCGCCAGCGGGAAGGCTTCCAGCTGTACCATCAGGCTTTTGACAATCCCTGGGGTATAGGTGCTGCCGCCCCCGGCAATAGACAGAATAAAGGGAGGATTAACCATGTATTGCTCCTTCAGAGAAACGTCTCAACGGCTTCTCGCATTTTTTTGACGTGCAGCCCGTAGACCACCTGAACGTTGTTGCCTTGCTTGATAATGCCTTTCGCACCCGTCGCCTTCAGTCCCGGTTCGTCAATCAGGGCGACATCTTTCACCGTGACGCGCAGGCGGGTGTAGCAGTTGTCCACCACTTCAATATTTTCGCGGCCGCCGAGGCCCTTGATGATGCTTTCACCCACCCCGTCCTGGCCGCCTTTGGCCTGATAGTCCTGTTTGCTGTAGAGCCGGGTTTGCTGGGCGTCATCTTCGCGGCCCGGCGTTTTCATGTCGAAGCGCAGGATCAGGAAACGGAACAAAACAAAGTAGAGGGCGAACATGATGGTACCGACCACGATATACAGCGGCCAGTTAGATTTCGTGGTGCCCAGCGGCAGGTTATAGAGGATGAAATCGATGATGCCGTTCGCGCCGATGGCATGTACGCCGAACAGTGAGAACAGCATCATGCCGATGCCGGTCAGCACTGCATGCACCACGAACAGCAGCGGGGCGACAAACAGGAAGGAAAACTCGATGGGCTCGGTGACGCCCACCAGTAGCGACGTCAGTGCCGCAGGAATGAGGATCGCTTTGGCTGCGGCCTTGCGCTCGGGTTTGGCCGTGACGTACATCGCCAGCGCTGCGGCGGGCAGGCCAAACATTTTGCTGATCCCGCGGGCATCCCACACCACAGTGCTGCTCAGTTGTTTCACCTGTGGGCAGGCAATCTCAGCGAAATAGATATTGCGCGCCCCCTGATACAGCGAGCCGCAGACCTCCTTCGTGCCGCCCAACTCGGTATAAAGGAACGGTGTATAAACCAGATGATGCAGGCCGGTGGGCACCAGAATGCGCTCAAGGAAACCATAAACCAGCACGCCAACCGCCCCGGAGCCTTTGATGCCCAGCGCCACGGCGCTGATGCCGTGTTGAGCAAAGGGCCACAGCTCGCTCATGAGCACGCCAAGCAGCATGGCAACCGGCAGCATTACGATGGCAACAAAGCAGTGCCCGGAATAGACGGCCATCGCCCCGTTAAACTGTACGCCGGAATATTTGTTGTACAGATAACCGGACAGCGCGCCCGTCAGGATCCCAGCGAAGACGCCCATCTCCAGTACCTGCACGCCCAGCACCATACTTTGTCCAGCGGCTTTCATCTGTTCGACCGGAGCGAGTTGCCCCTGAAGCTGAAGGGTGACATTCATGGCATTGATAAACACCACAAAAGTCACCAGCCCAATCAGCGCCGCGTAGCCCTTATCGCGTGCCGCCAGCCCAATCGGGATGCCAACCGCAAACACTAATGCCAGATTCACCAGCACCGAAACGGCAGATTTGGCGATCAACTGACCAAGGTTTTGCACCAGTGGGTTCGCCAGAAAGGGCAGATACCCGGCGAGACTGCCGTTACCCAGCACGTTCCCGAGGGCGATAAACAGACCGACAATCGGTAAGATAAGCACCGGTCCGTATAATGACTTTCCGAAGTTTTGTAGGGCGTTCACGGCTCGTTTCATCACGTTCTCTCTTAGGTGAACCGCGCACTCAGGGTGCGTCTGAGGGATAACGTTAGCAGGCGTGAGGCAGGTAAATCTATTTATCTGATTGTTTTAAAAACAAATGACGCGGAAGGTAACAGGTAACCTTCTGCGCTGTGATCGGACTATCAGCAGGCGGCGAGGCGGTGGGCGAAAGGATCCGCGATTTTCCCAAATACTGCATTTATCAGAATTTTTTTGCTGTTGGTAAAAGTGTTAATTCCGCATAATACTGTGTTGACGAAAATTTGAGGCTTTCGGGCCAGAGGTTAATGGATGAAACCGTATCGAATCGCTGCGCTGTCGCTCGCGCTGCTCACCGCCGTGTCGCTAAGTGGTTGTGATGATAAGGACACGCCGCAGGTCGCAAAACCTGCTGCATCAACGTCGGACACCCAGCCTAAGGCGATTTCCGCTAAGCCTGATGCCGCCGCGCTCGAAAAGCTCGCTGCACAAAGCCAGGGCAAAGCACTTACCTTGATTGATGCATCTGAAGTGCAGCTTGACGGCGCCGCGACGCTGGTCCTGACTTTCTCCATTCCCCTTGACCCGGTGCAGGATTTTTCCAGCCGGGTGCATCTGGTCGATAAAAAAAGCGGCAAGGTGGACGGTGCCTGGGAACTGGCCCCGAATCTCAAAGAACTGCGCATGCGCCACCTTGAGCCGAAGCGCAATCTGGTGCTGACCGTTGATCCTGATCTGGTGGCGGTGAATAAAGCCAGCTTTGACAAGACTTACGAAAAAGCCATCGAGACGCGTGATATCGCGCCAAGCGTCGGTTTCGCCAGCCGTGGCTCGTTGCTGCCGGGCAAAGTGGTGGCCGGGCTGCCAGTGATGGCGCTTAACGTCAATAACGTTGACGTTAACTTCTTCCGTATCAAACCTGAATCACTGGCCGCTTTTGTCAGCCAGTGGGAATACCGCAGCTCGCTCAGCAACTGGGAGTCCGATGAGCTGCTGAAAATGGCCGATCTGGTGTACACCGGCCGTTTTGACCTGAATCCTGAACGCAATACCCGCGAAAAACTTCTGCTGCCTTTAAGCGACATCAAGCCGTTGCAGCAGGCGGGGGTGTACGTGGCGGTGATGAATCAGGCCGGGCATTACACCTACAGCAATGCCGCCACGCTGTTTACCCTCAGCGATATTGGCGTGTCCGTACACCGTTATCATAACCGCCTCGATATCTTCACCCAGAGTCTGGAAAACGGCGCGGCGCAAAGCGGCATCGACGTGCAGTTGCTGAATGACAAAGGCCAGACGCTGGCTCAGGCCAACAGCGATGGTAAAGGCCATGTCACCTTGCAAACCGACAAGGAAGCCGCGCTGCTGCTGGCACGCAAAGACGGGCAAACCACACTGCTGGATTTGAAGCTCCCGGCGCTGGATCTGTCGGAGTTTGATATCGCCGGTGCGCCGGGGTACAGCAAGCAGTTCTTTATGTTCGGCCCGCGCGACCTCTATCGCCCTGGTGAAACCGTGATTGTGAACGGGCTGCTGCGCGACAGCGATGGCAAACCGCTGGCGGATCAACCCGTGAAGCTGGAAGTGGTTCAGCCGGACGGGCAGGTGGTTCGCACCGTGATGAGTAAAGCGGTGAATGGCCTGTATCAGTTCAACTGGAAACTGGATGCCAGCGCGGCGACAGGCATGTGGCATGTCCGCGCCAGTGCCGGTGACAACCAGAAACGCGAGTGGGATTTCCACGTAGAAGATTTCATGCCCGAGCGCATGGCCTTAAATCTGACACCTGAAAAAGCGCCCATCGACTCGTCGGACGAAGTGAAGTTCGGCGTGACGGGCTATTACCTGTATGGCGCACCAGCCAACGGCAATGCCTTGCAGGGCAAACTTTTCCTGCGCCCGCTGCGTGAAGCCGTTGCTGCACTGCCGGGCTACCAGTTTGGCGATATCGCCGAAGAAAACCTGTCCCGCACGCTCGATGAAGTGCAGATGAAGCTGGATGATAAAGGGCGCGGTGAAGTCACGACCGAAAGCCAGTGGCAGGAAACGCACTCGCCTTTACAGGTTATCTTGCAGGCAAGCCTGCTTGAGTCTGGCGGCCGTCCTGTGACGCGTCGTGCTGAACAGGCGATCTGGCCTGCTGAAGCGTTGGCGGGGATTCGCCCTGAATTTGCCAGCAAAGCGGTGTATGACTATCGCACCGACAGCACCACCAATCAGCCCATTGTCGATGAAGACAGCAATGCGGCTTTCGACATTGTTTACGCCAACGCTCAGGGCGAGAAAAAAGCCGTATCAGGCTTGCAGGTTCGCCTGATTCGCGAACGCCGTGACTACTCGTGGAACTGGTCTGACAGCGAAGGCTGGCAGTCACAGTATGATCAAAAGGATCTGGTCGAAGGCGAGCAAACTCTGGATTTGAAAGCCGATGAAACGGGCAAAGTCAGCTTCCCGGTAGAGTGGGGCTCATACCGCCTGGAAGTAAAAGCGCCAGATGAAACCGTCAGCAGCGTTCGCTTCTGGGCGGGCTACAGCTGGCAGGATAACAGTGATGGCACCGGGGCGGCGCGTCCTGATCGTGTGACCATGAAACTCGACAAACCAGCCTACACCGCAGGTGACACCATTAAGCTGCATATCTCGGCACCTGCCGCAGGGAAAGGCTATGCGATGGTGGAATCCAGTGAAGGCCCGCTGTGGTGGCAGGAAATTGACGTGCCTGAACAAGGCATGGATCTGTCGATTCCGGTCGATCAGAAGTGGAACCGCCACGACCTCTATCTCAGCACGCTGGTGATTCGCCCTGGCGATAAATCAAAATCTGCCACGCCGAAACGTGCTGTTGGCTTACTGCATCTGCCGCTTGGGGATGAAAATCGCCGCCTGAATGTGGCCCTTGATACGCCGCAGAAGATGCGTCCGAATCAGCCATTAACGGTGAAAATCAAAGCCAGCGTGAAAGACGGTGCTTTGCCAAAACAGGTGAACGTGCTGGTCTCCGCGGTGGACAGCGGTGTGCTGAATATTACGGATTATGCGACGCCCGATCCGTGGAATGCCTTCTTTGGACAGAAACGCTATGGCGCAGATATCTATGATATTTACGGCCAGGTGATTGAAGGTCAGGGCCGTCTTGCCAGCCTGAAATTTGGTGGCGATGGTGATGAACTGAAACGTGGCGGCAAACCGCCGGTCAATCACGTGACGATTGTTGCCCAGCAGGCTCAGCCTGTCACACTGGACGACAAAGGTGAAGGCACCGTTACGCTGCCGATTGGTGATTTCAACGGCGAACTGCGCGTGATGGCTCAAGCCTGGACCGCAGAGGATTTCGGCAGCAGCGACAGTAAAGTAGTTGTTGCCGCGCCAGTGATTGCAGAACTCAACACGCCACGCTTTATGGCGAGTGGCGACAACAGCCGTCTGACGCTGGATGTCACTAACCTGACGGACCAACCGCAGGCGCTGAATGTCCAGTTGACGACCAGCGGGTTGTTGCAACTGCAGGGTGCTCAGCCGCAGCCGATGAAGCTTGAGCCTGGCGCTCGCATGACGCTGTTTATTCCTGTCAGTGCGGGTGATGGTTTTGGTGAAGGTGCCGTTCAGGCGACCGTCACCGGCCTGACGCTGCCGGGCGAAACCTTCGCGCCATTGCAGAAAGAGTGGAAAATTGGTGTGCGTCCTGCCTTCCCGGCGCAAACGGTGAATACCGGGATTGCCCTGCAACCGGGTGAAAGCTGGACAGCGCCAGCCGCGCACGTTGAAGGATTCTCCCCAGCCACGCTGGAAGGGCAACTGTTGTTCAGCGGCAAGCCGCCACTGAATCTGGGGCGCTATATTCGCGAACTGAAAGCTTATCCTTACGGTTGTCTGGAACAAACGACCAGTGGCCTGTTCCCGCAGCTTTATACCAATGCAGCGCAGCTCAAAGCGCTGGGCATTGCCGGAGACAGCGACGATAAACGTCGTGCTGCCGTTGATATCGGTATCTCTCGCCTGTTGCAAATGCAGCGTGACGACGGCGGTTTTGCGTTGTGGGATAAGGAAGGCGCGGAAGAGTACTGGCTGACGGCGTATGTGATGGATTTCCTCACTCGCGCCAGCGAACAAGGCTACAGCGTCCCAGCGGATGCCCTTACCAAAGGTAATAACCG
Source organism: Pantoea sp. sgz302252 (assembly GCF_047713085.1). NCBI lineage: Bacteria > Pseudomonadati > Pseudomonadota > Gammaproteobacteria > Enterobacterales > Erwiniaceae > Pantoea > Pantoea sp. sgz302252. Next base: position 141,553 of record NZ_JBLFJW010000006.1, on the reverse strand, counting down.
TCTGCTGCGTTATCTGCAGGAACCGGGCCTGATGACCATTCGCTACACCGATGATTCACAGGCAAGCCGCTTCGCGGTGCAGTCTTATGCGGCACTGGTGTTGGCTCGTCAGCAAAAAGCGCCATTGGGTGCACTGCGCGAAATCTGGGAGCGTAATGCTCAGGCCAAAGCAGGCTTGCCGTTAGTGCAACTGGGCCTGGCGTTGAAAGCGATGGGCGATGCGCCACGCGGCGAACTGGCTATCCAGCAAGGGCTGAAAACCCCAAGACAGGATAACACTCGCTGGATGGCGGATTACGGCAGCGTGCTGCGCGACAATGCGCTGATGCTGAGTCTGCTGGAAGAGAACAAGCTGCTGCCAGAGGCACAGAACACGTTGCTCAACACCCTGTCTCAGCAGGCGTTCGGCGAGCGCTGGTTGTCGACTCAGGAAATGAACGCGCTGTTCCTGGCGGCGAAAGGCTTGCAGGACTTGCCGGGCAACTGGCAGGCACAAACGTCGCTGCAGCCGGAAGCCCTGAGCGGTGATAAAGCGCTGTCGCGTAACCTGACCGCCGATCAACTGACTTCGCTCAGCGTGAAAAACACCGGAACTCAGCCACTGTGGCTGCGTCTGGACAGCAGCGGTTACCCGGAATATGCCCCACAGCCTTCCAGCAATGTGCTGCAGATTGAACGTCAGTTCTTTGGCACGGAGGGGCAGTTGAAGTCGCTCTCTTCCCTGCGTAGCGGCGATCTGGTGCTGGTGCAGCTGCAAATCAAAGCCAACCAGAATGTGCCGGATGCGCTGGTGGTTGATCTGCTGCCTGCCGGGCTGGAGCTGGAAAACCAGAATCTGGCGAACAGCAGTGCCAGCCTGCAGGACAACGGGGCGGAAGTGCAGAACTTGCTGAACCAGATGCAGCAGGCCGATATTCAGCATATCGAATTCCGTGACGATCGGTTTGTTGCGGCGGTGGCGGTGAATCAGGGGCAGCCTGTCACGTTGGTGTACCTTGCGCGTGCCGTCACGCCGGGCACCTATGATGTTCCTGTGTCGCAGGTGGAATCGATGTACGTTCCACAATGGCGGGCAACCGGAACAGCAGACGGGCCGCTGATCATCGTTCCGTAAGATGCGATTAACCCTGCTCAAAAAATCCCGTTGGCGGTGGCTGGCGGGATTTTTCATTTCACTGTGTCTGGCCGTCTGGCTGGCAGACAGGATCTGGCCGTTGCCGTTGAAAGAAGTCGCACCCGCGCGAGTGGTGGTGGCAGAAGACGGTACACCGCTGTGGCGCTTCGCTGATGCAGAAGGGATCTGGCGCTATCCAGTCACCATCGAAGATGTCTCGCCGCGTTATTTACAGGCGTTGATCCAGTATGAAGATCGCTGGTTCTGGGATCATCCCGGTGTAAATCCATTCTCGGTGCTGCGTGCTGCATGGCAGGATCTTCGTGCAGGACGAGTTATCTCCGGTGGCAGCACGCTCACGATGCAGGTTGCGCGTCTGCTCGATCCTCATTCACGAACGCTTGGGGGCAAAATCCGCCAGCTCTGGCGTGCCTTCCAACTTGAGTGGCATCTTGATAAACGGCAGATCCTGACGCTTTACCTTAATCGTGCGCCTTTTGGCGGCACGCTTCAGGGGATTGGCGCCGCAAGCTGGGCCTATCTTGGAAAACCCCCGCAACAGCTGAGTTACTCTGAGGCTGCGTTGCTCGCTGTGCTGCCTCAGGCACCCAGTCGTTTGCGCCCGGATCGCTGGCCTGAACGTGCTCAGGCAGCGCGTGACAAAGTTCTGCAACGTATGCTCACGCAAAAAGTGTGGTCCGCGCAGGTGGTGAAAGAGGCTCGGCAGGAACCTGTCTGGCTGTTCCCAAGGCAAATGCCCCAACTGGCACCGCTTTTTTCCCGACGCGTGCTTGCCAGTAGCCGCAATGAGAAAGTCGTCACCACGCTGGATGCGTCATTGCAGCGTCAGCTGGAAGAACTGGCACTGAACTGGAAATCACGTTTGCCGCCACGCAGTTCGCTGGCGATGATCGTCGTCGATCATACCAATATGAAAGTGCGTGGCTGGGTGGGGTCGGTCGATATCAATGACGACAGCCGCTTCGGGCACGTTGATATGGTTAGCGCCATTCGTTCGCCGGGATCGGTGCTAAAACCGTTTATCTACGGCCTGGCAATGGATGACGGGCTCATTCATCCGGCCTCTTTGCTTCAGGATGTGCCGAGGCGCTTCAGTGATTACCGGCCCGGCAATTTTGACAGCGGCTTCCACGGGCCAGTCAGCATGAGTGATGCGCTGGTGCGATCGCTGAATCTTCCTGCGGTACAAGTGCTGGAGGCTTATGGGCCAAAGCAATTTGCCGCCCGTTTACGAAACGCTGGTCTGCCTCTCATCTTACCTAACGGCGCGGAGCCAAATCTTTCGCTGATCCTGGGCGGTGCAGGGGCGAGGCTGGCTGATATCACCGCCGCCTACAGCGCCTTCGCACGTCATGGGCAGGCCGGACGGTTGCGCATGTTAGAGGGCGATCCGCTGATCGAACGCCTGCTGCTTTCACCGGGATCGGCGTGGATCATCCGCCGCATTCTGGCCGGGGAAGATCAGCCGCTACCGGATGGCTCTCTGCCGTCGGTCGTTCCTTTGGCCTGGAAAACGGGCACCAGCTACGGCTATCGCGACGCGTGGGCGATGGGGATCAATGCTCGTTATGTGATTGGTATCTGGACAGGCCGCCCGGACGGAACGCCTGTTGTCGGGCAATTCGGCTTTATCAGCGCCGTGCCGCTGCTAAACCAGGTCAGCAATATGCTGCTCTCGCGTAGCGCTTCGGTTAAAAATGGTCTGCCTGTCGATCCTCGTCCGGCTTCGGTGAGTGCTGGCACTGTTTGCTGGCCAAGCGGGCAGTCACTTGATGCCGGGGACACCAACTGCCGTCGCCGGTTATCCACCTGGTTGCTGGACAACAGCCAGCCGCCGACGTTGCTGTTGCCGGGGCAGGAAGGCTTGCGAGGGATTCGTTTCCCCGTCTGGTTGAATCAGCAAGGCGAACGCGTGGCGGCGGACTGTCCGGGCGCACAGCAGCAAAACCTGGATGTCTGGCCGCTCCCGCTGGAACCGTGGCTGCCTGTGGGCGAACGTCGTGCGGCGCGTTTACCTGTGGCGTCTAAAACCTGCCCGCCATTACATCAGCAGGATTTGATCCCCCTGACGCTGTCGGGCGTGCGTGATGGCATGGTGATCAAGCGCCTTCCGGGGGCAAAGCAAGCTTCACTGGCATTACAAACGAGCGGGGGAGAAGGGCGGCGCTGGTGGTATTTCAACGGTGAACCACTGGAGTCGGCAGGGAATACTGCCACGCTGGTGCTTGACCATGCCGGAGAGTATCAGTTGGTGGTGATGGACGAGGCGGGACAAACGGCGACGGCGAGTTTCAGCCTGCAATAAGAGGATTCTTGCGCCTTGGTCGTGAGTGTTGCTCAAAGTCGTCTTATTTTAAAAAAATGTTACCTTAAGCCATAGGCAGCAGGATTATTGCTCATTATAATGCGCGCCAGGTCATACGTCCGTATGCACAACAACACAATATTTAGAGGTTATCATGGCTATTGAACGTACTTTTTCCATCATTAAGCCGAACGCGGTGGCAAAAAACGTTATTGGCAACATCTTTGCGCGCTTTGAAGCAGCAGGGTTCAAGATTGTCGGTACCAAAATGCTGCACCTGACCGTTGAGCAGGCTCGTGGCTTTTACGCTGAACACGACGGTAAGCCCTTCTTCGATGGTCTGGTTGAGTTCATGACTTCTGGCCCAATCGTGGTGTCCGTGCTGGAAAGCGAAAATGCTGTGCAGCGTCACCGTGACCTGCTGGGCGCAACCAACCCGGCGAACGCGCTGGCTGGCACCCTGCGTGCAGACTACGCTGACAGCTTCACCGAGAACGGCACCCACGGCTCTGACTCCGTTGAGTCTGCAAAACGTGAAATCGCCTACTTCTTCGGTGAAGGCGAAGTGTGCGCTCGTACCCGTTAATCGGGTATTACACTTTATTTCACTGATGTCGCGTGCAAACGTGGCATCCGTGCGCCAGAATTTGTACAATGTCACGCCCCCGGACGAGCAAACCGCTCACCGGGGCGTTTCTTTTTCAACCCTCCAGGGGCCATAACGTGTAACAACGAGGCCGGAAAACATTATGTCTGATTTAGTTAACACCACTGAAGTCGTCACGCCTGCCATTCCTGAAAAAAACGGAAAAATTAACCTGCTGGATTTAAACCGTCAGCAGATGCGTGAGTTTTTCCAGAACTTAGGCGAGAAGCCTTTCCGCGCCGATCAGGTGATGAAGTGGTTGTATCACTACTGCTGTGACGACTTTGATGAGATGACTGACATCAACAAAGTCCTGCGCACCAAACTCAAAGAACTGGCTGAAATCCGCGCTCCGGAAGTCGTGGAAGAGCAGCGTTCTTCTGATGGCACCATCAAATGGGCGATTGCCGTAGGCGATCAGCGCGTTGAAACCGTGTACATCCCGGAAGACGATCGCGCCACATTGTGCGTCTCTTCACAGGTGGGTTGTGCGCTGGAGTGTAAATTCTGTTCCACGGCGCAGCAGGGCTTTAACCGTAACCTGCGCGTTTCAGAAATTATCGGCCAGGTCTGGCGTGCGGCGAAAATTATCGGCGCGCAGAAGAAAACGGGCGTGCGTCCCATCACCAACGTGGTGATGATGGGCATGGGTGAGCCGCTGCTCAACCTGACCAACGTCGTGCCAGCGATGGAAATCATGCTCGATGATTTCGGATTCGGCCTGTCCAAGCGCCGTGTAACCCTGTCTACTTCAGGCGTGGTTCCTGCGCTGGATAAACTGGGTGATATGATTGACGTCGCGCTGGCCATTTCCCTGCACGCGCCGAACGATGGAATTCGTAACGAAATCGTACCGATTAATAAGAAGTACAATATCGAAACGTTCCTCGCCGCGGTTCGCCGTTATCTGGAAAAATCTAACGCTAATCAGGGCCGTGTCACCATTGAGTACGTTATGCTGGATCACGTCAACGATGGCACCGAGCACGCTCATCAGTTGGCTGAGCTGCTGAAAGACACGCCTTGCAAGATAAACCTGATTCCATGGAACCCGTTCCCAGGGGCGCCATATGGTCGCAGTTCTAACAGCCGAATCGACCGTTTCTCCAAAGTGTTGATGGGCTATGGTTTCACCACTATCGTGCGTAAAACGCGTGGTGATGATATCGATGCCGCGTGTGGTCAGCTGGCAGGCGATGTTATCGATCGAACTAAGCGTACGATGCGCAAACGCATGCAGGGTGAACCGATCGACGTTAAAGCGGTCTGATAAATAGTCTCTAATGCACGTTTTTGTGCGCAGGGACTGAAATGTTTAAGGAATAACCGAAACGCACTGATCCAGTTAATAATTACGGTGCGTTTCTGCAAGGATTGAGGCAGTATGTAGCGGGCAACAACAGGTTAGCCATGCGTTTTTATACTGCCTGTCTGATGACGGGCAATCAGATGTTTCGCGGTGCAGGTTCACCCCGCACCAGAACCTTAAATTTACGTACCAGCAACTGTAGCGAATGAATACTGAAGCCACTCAAGATCAACAAGCAGCACAAACTACGGGTACGCGTCTGCGTAATGCCCGTGAACAACTCGGACTCAGCCAGCAAGCTGTCGCCGAACGCTTATGCCTGAAGGTTTCCACCGTGCGTGACATTGAGGACGACAAGGCACCCGCCGAGCTTGCTTCAACGTTCCTGCGAGGCTATATCCGTTCCTACGCCCGTTTTGTCCATATTCCTGAAGAAGAACTGCTGCCGATGATGGCAAAAGAGATGCCAGCGCACGCCGCGAAAGTGACCATGGGGCAGAATATGTCTCTGGGCAAACGTCGCAAAAAACGTGACGGTTGGTTAATGAGCTTCACCTGGCTGGTGCTGTTTGTGGTGATTGGCCTGACGGGCGCGTGGTGGTGGCAGAACCACAAGGCCCAGCAGGAAGAGATCACCACCATGGCCGATCAATCCAGCGCTGAGCTGAATGCGAACGACAGCAACAGCGGTCAAAATGTACCGCTGGACACCAGCGGTACGCAAACTCAGGCGCCAGATGCGACGGCTGATAATGCTCAGACGGCGGCACCAGAAACCACAGCACCTGCACCGGATGTGCAGAACAATGCCGTTGTCCCGCCTTCTCAGGCAAACGTCGACAACGCCGCAACAGCAAATACGGCAGCTCCAGCAGCCAACGCAGAAACTCCAGCAGTCAACCCCGCAGATCCGCTGCCGACCGATCAGGCTGGCGCAACGGCAGACGCTAGCGCGCTGGTGATGAATTTCAACGCTGACTGCTGGCTGGAAGTCACCGACTCTACGGGCAAAAAGTTGTTCAGCGGGTTGCAACGTAAAGACGGTACGCTCAATCTAGCTGGCCAGGCTCCGTACAAACTCAAAATTGGCGCACCAGCGGCCGTTCAGATCCAGTTCCAGGGTAAGCCGGTTGATCTGAGCCGTTTTATCAGAGCAAACCAGGTTGCACGTTTGACCCTTAATGCCGAACAATCGCCGGCTCAGGCTCAGTAATAAACGCGTACTGCGGGAGATTTTTCATGCATAACCAGGCTCCAATTCAACGTAGAAAATCAACGCGTATTTACGTTGGGAACGTGCCTGTTGGCGATGGAGCTCCTATCGCCGTACAGTCCATGACCAACACGCGCACCACCGATGTGGAAGCAACGGTTAACCAGATCAAAGCGCTTGAACGTGTCGGTGCCGACATCGTTCGTGTTTCCGTTCCAACGATGGACGCGGCGGAAGCTTTCAAGCTCATCAAGCAGCAGGTTACTGTCCCGCTGGTGGCTGATATCCACTTTGACTACCGCATTGCGTTGAAAGTGGCTGAATACGGCGTTGACTGTTTACGTATCAATCCGGGCAATATCGGCAACGAAGAGCGTATTCGCATGGTTGTTGACTGCGCGCGCGACAAAAATATTCCTATCCGCATCGGCGTGAACGCCGGATCGCTCGAAAAAGATCTGCAAGAAAAATATGGCGAGCCAACGCCTCAGGCGCTGCTCGAATCTGCCATGCGTCATGTGGATCATCTGGATCGTCTGAACTTCGATCAATTCAAAATCAGCGTGAAAGCGTCTGATGTGTTCCTCGCTGTGGAATCTTACCGCCTTCTGGCGAAGCAAATCGATCAGCCTCTGCATCTGGGGATCACCGAAGCGGGTGGTGCTCGTGCTGGCGCAGTGAAATCTGCGATCGGTTTGGGTTTACTGCTGTCAGAAGGGATCGGCGATACGCTGCGTATCTCGTTGGCTGCGGATCCTATTGAAGAGATCAAAGTCGGTTTCGACATTCTCAAGTCGTTGCGCATCCGCGCGCGCGGGATCAACTTCATCGCTTGCCCAACCTGTTCACGTCAGGAATTTGATGTGATCGGTACGGTTAACGCACTGGAGCAGCGTCTGGAAGACATTATCACGCCAATGGATGTGTCCATTATCGGTTGTGTCGTGAATGGTCCAGGCGAAGCACTGGTTTCCACGCTCGGCGTGACCGGCGGCAATAAGAAAAGCGGCCTGTACGAAGACGGCGTGCGTAAAGACCGTCTGGATAACGACGATATGATTAGCCAGCTTGAAGCCCGTATTCGTGCCAAAGCCAGCATCCTCGACGAAGCTCGTCGCATTGACGTTCAGCAGGTCGAAGCAAAATAACATCCAGATGAAGGGCGGTCGTTCATTTCTTCACCAAATCAGCGCCAGCCCTGAAATCAAAACAAAGAAAATCAATGCATTGATTTTCGACTGACACCCACAAAGCAGGAAAAACACCACTTTTACCTGCTTTGTCCGTCATTACGACTTGGGAAGCAGCACGCTTCCCGTGTATGATTGAACCCGCAGGCGCACCGGCGTCAGGGTTCATTTTTGTATCTATAAAGAGAAAACACGTGGCAAAAAACATTCAAGCCATTCGCGGCATGAACGATTACCTGCCGGGCGATACCGCTCTTTGGCAGCGCATTGAAGGCACGCTGAAACAGGTGCTCGGCAGCTACGGTTACAGCGAAATCCGTTTGCCGATTGTAGAGCAGACCCCGTTATTCAAACGCGCTATCGGTGAAGTCACCGACGTGGTTGAAAAAGAGATGTACACCTTTGAGGACCGCAATGGCGACAGCCTGACGCTGCGTCCTGAAGGCACTGCGGGCTGCGTACGCGCCGGCATCGAACATGGTCTTCTGTACAATCAGGAACAGCGTCTGTGGTACATCGGTCCGATGTTCCGCCACGAGCGTCCGCAGAAAGGGCGTTACCGCCAGTTCCATCAGTTGGGTTGCGAAGTGTTTGGTCTGCAAGGCCCGGACATTGACGCCGAGCTGATCATGCTGACGGCCCGCTGGTGGCGTGCGCTGGGCATTTCTGAGCATGTCAGCCTGGAACTGAATTCCATCGGTTCCCTGGAAGCGCGTGCGAACTATCGTGATGCGCTGGTAGCCTATCTTGAGCAGTTCAAAGATAAGCTCGATGAAGACTGCAAACGTCGCATGTATACCAACCCGCTGCGTGTGCTGGATTCCAAGAACCCGGACGTGCAGGCGTTGCTGGATGATGCGCCAGCGCTCGGCGATTATCTGGACGAAGAGTCTCGCGAACACTTTGCAGGCCTTTGTGCTTTGCTGGATGCGGCAGGCATTGCCTATACCGTGAATCAGCGTCTGGTGCGTGGCCTCGACTACTACAACCGCACGGTGTTTGAGTGGGTTACCAGCAGCCTCGGCTCTCAGGGCACTGTCTGTGCCGGTGGTCGTTATGACGGTCTGGTTGAACAATTAGGCGGGCGTGCAACGCCGGCTGTCGGTTTTGCGATGGGCCTTGAGCGATTAGTTTTGCTGGTTCAGGCCGTTAATCCGGAATTTAAAGCCGATCCTGTTGTCGATATATACCTGGTCGCTTCTGGCGCCGATACTCAGTCAGCCGCACTGCGTCTGGCGGAAGCGGTACGCGACGAGCTGCCGGGCATCAAGCTGATGACCAACCATGGCGGTGGTAACTTCAAGAAGCAGTTTGCTCGTGCTGATAAATGGGGCGCTCGCGCCGCACTGGTACTGGGTGAATCTGAAGTGGCGGACCGCAATGTGGTGGTGAAAGATTTGCGCTCTGGTGAGCAGGCGACTGTAACGCAGGACAGCGTTGCCGCGCATTTGCGCACATTGCTGGGTTAATCGCCCGGGAAAATTATTCAGGAGAAGAACTGCGTGGAAGTCTACAGTAACGAAAACGAACAGGTCGACGCCATTAAGAATTTCTTTGCTGAGAATGGCAAAGCGCTGGCGGTAGGCGTGATTCTGGGTATTGGGGCGCTGGTTGGCTGGCGCTACTGGAACTCGCATCAGGAAAATACCTCCCGTGAGTCTTCACAGGCCTATGAAAATGCCGTGACAGCGGTGAAGGCGAACAAGCCAGAAACCTTTGCCGCTGCGGAAAAATTCGCAGCGAGCGAGAAGAACACCTACGGTGCATTTGCCGGGCTCGAACTGGCACAGCAGTTTGTTGATGCTAACCAGTTGGACAAAGCAGAAAAACAGTTGCAGCTTGGCTTAGCCGCTGCTTCTGACGATAACCTGAAATCCGTTATCAACATGCGTCTGGCCCGTGTGCAGTTGCAGATGAAACAGCCTGATGCCGCCTTAAAAACCCTCGAAGGGATTAAAGGGGAAGGTTGGGCTGCCATCGTCGCGGATTTACGCGGTGAGATTCTGTTAAGCAAAGGCGACAAGCAGGGGGCTCGCGCCGCCTGGGAAGCTGGCGTGAAAAGTAATGCTTCACCTGCGCTCAGCGAAATGATGCGCATGAAAATGAATAATTTGTCCATCTGAGAGGGACTCGATGCAATTGCGTAAATTACTTTTGCCAGGACTGCTGTCTGTTACGTTATTGAGCGGTTGTTCACTGTTTAGCGGCGAAGAAGACGTGGTCAAAATGTCCCCGCTGCCAACGGTTGAAAACCAGTTTACGCCGTCTACTTCCTGGAGCACGTCCGTGGGTAGCGGTATTGATGATTTCTACTCTAACCTGCATCCGGCGATTGCCGATGGCAACGTCTACGCGGCAGACCGTAAAGGTACTGTGAAGGCTGTTAACGCCAATGACGGGAAAGAACTCTGGTCTGTGAACCTGGCTGAAAAAGATGGCTGGTTCTCTCGTGCGCCTGCGCTGCTTTCTGGCGGTGTTACGGTTGCCGGCGGTCACGTCTATATCGGCTCTGAAAAAGCGCAGGTTTATGCTCTGAACAGCAGCGACGGTAGCGTTGCCTGGCAAACTCGCGTTGCCGGTGAAGCACTGTCTCGACCGGTTGCCAGCGATGGCATGGTGCTGATTCACACCAGCAACGGCCAGCTGCAGGCGCTGAATGAAAGCGACGGTGCGATTAAGTGGACCGTTAACCTCGACATGCCTGCGCTCTCTCTGCGTGGCGAATCTGCACCGGCAACAGCCTTTGGTGCGGTGATTGTCGGGGGTGATAACGGTCGCGTTAACGCCGTGCTGATGCAGCAAGGTCAGCTGATTTGGCAGCAACGTATTTCTCAGGCCACTGGCCCAACCGAAATCGATCGTCTTAGCGATGTCGACACCACGCCGGTTATCGTAGATGGCGTTGTTTATGCGCTGGCTTACAACGGCAACCTGACGGCGCTGGATCTGCGCAGCGGCCAGATCATGTGGAAACGTGAACTGGGTTCGGTGAACGATTTTGTTGTTGAAGGCAACCGTATCTATCTGGTCGATCAGAATGACCGCGTGCTGGCACTCAGCACGGACGGTGGCGTGACGCTGTGGACACAAAGCGATCTGCTGCACCGCCTGCTGACCGCTCCGGTGTTGTATAATGGAAGTCTGGTCGTCGGTGATAGCGAAGGCTACATGCACTGGCTGGACCCGCAGGACGGACACTTTGTCGCTCAGCAAAAAGTAGACAGCTCTGGTTTCCTGACCGAGCCCGTACAGGCTGACGGTCAACTGGTTATCCAGGCGAAAGACGGCACGCTGTACGCTATTACGCGCTAAGTCTTTTTGCGGTTTGCATTGCAAGACGGCTCCTGTTTGAAGCAGGGGCCGTTTTACTGTTTTTAGAATTAATGAGGCATTTAACATGGTACCTGTGGTCGCGCTTGTCGGGCGCCCTAACGTTGGAAAATCCACGCTGTTCAACCGCCTGACGCGTACACGAGATGCGCTGGTCGCGGATTTCCCGGGTCTGACTCGTGACCGTAAGTACGGTCGTGCTGAAGTGGAAGGCCGCGAGTTTATCTGTATCGATACCGGCGGTATCGACGGCACCGAAGAAGGTGTGGAAACCCGCATGGCGGAACAATCCCTGCTGGCGATTGAAGAAGCGGATGTCGTGCTGTTTATGGTTGATGCCCGTGCAGGCCTGATGCCTGCAGACGTGGCGATTGCCAAACACCTGCGCTCCCGTGAAAAGCCAACTTTCCTGGTGGCGAACAAAACGGACGGTATCGACCCGGATCAAGCGATGGCCGATTTCTGGTCACTCGGCTTAGGCAATATTCATCCGATCGCCGCTTCACACGGTCGTGGTGTCACCAGCCTGATTGAAGAAGCCTTGCTGCCGTTTATGGAAGAAATTGCGCCAGCGGAAGAAGTGGACGAAGACGCTGAATACTGGGCACAGTTCGAAGCCGAGCAGAATGGTGAAGAAGCTGAAGAGCCGGAAGACGATTTCGACCCGCGCAGCCTGCCCATCAAACTGGCTATCGTTGGCCGTCCTAACGTCGGTAAGTCAACGCTAACTAACCGTATTCTCGGTGAAGATCGCGTCGTTGTTTATGACATGCCGGGCACCACTCGCGACAGCATTTACATTCCGATGGAACGCGATGAACGTGAATACGTTCTGATCGACACCGCCGGGGTGCGTAAGCGCGGTAAAATCACGGATACCGTTGAGAAATTCTCCGTTATAAAAACGCTGCAGGCGATTGAAGACGCCAACGTGGTGATGCTGGTTATCGATGCCCGTGAAGGCATTTCCGATCAGGATCTCTCGCTGCTGGGCTTTATCCTCAATAGTGGGCGCTCACTGGTCATCGTGGTCAACAAATGGGATGGCCTGAGCAACGAAGTGCGTGAGCAGGTCAAAGAGACCCTCGACTTCCGTCTGGGCTTTATCGACTTTGCGCGTGTGCACTTTATCTCCGCATTGCACGGCAGTGGCGTAGGTAACCTGTTTGAATCCGTTCGCGAAGCTTACGACAGCTCAACCAAACGTCAGAGTACCGCGATGCTGACCCGCATCATGAACATGGCCGCAGACGATCACCAGCCACCGCTGGTCCGTGGTCGTCGTGTGAAGCTGAAGTACGCGCATGCTGGCGGTTACAACCCACCAATTGTGGTGATTCACGGCAACCAGGTGAAAGACCTGCCGGACTCCTACAAACGCTATCTGATGAACTATTTCCGTAAATCACTGGACGTAATGGGCACGCCTATCCGCATTCAGTTCAAGGAAGGCGAGAACCCGTTTGCCAACAAGCGCAACACGCTGACGCCAAACCAGATGCGTAAACGTAAGCGTCTGATTAAGCACATCAAAAAAGGCAAATAACGATTCACTGAAAATCATCCGCTTTCAAAAAATCCAGAAGCCTGCATTGTGTCGGGCTTTTTTGCTATCAAGGGCTAGCATAACGATGCATCACAGCTCATAACTCAGTTGTACCCGTGGATGTACTCAATGGGTTTGGGTATAAAAATGAGTACCCATTCATGATCTATCCCGCATTGGGTACAACTGGAGGGCTGTTACGCCAAAGCTAAAGCCTGGATTAAATCGAATGAACGGTTTGAAGGGAGATCAGACAGCGATGGGCTTCAGATGGACTGCGCCGTAATCACGGCCAGCGCATGGCAACGGGCGTTAAGTTTGATGTCGGTTTCGCAGTAGCTGATTAAGCCGAGGGTTTGATCTGAGAAACAGCCCGTATAAAAGCGGGCTGCATGTATATTAATCGAGTGTTATCTTTTTGCAACTTGTTCCTTTTTCTGTGTGCTGAAAATATAGCGCTTCGCCATTTGACCATGAAGTAAATTTTTCTGTGAACTCAGAGGAGATTGCTTTTATTGCTTCGCCACAGTCAAAAATCTCTGATGGTGTTATAGATATCGAATGCTGGTTATCATCAAACTTGGCTTCAAAAGATATAATATTAAAGAGAATGCGGTTACCTTCAGAGCGTATATAACGTTCCTTGCTTTTCCTCAAAAGAATCTCTCGAATGATTTTTTTATTATCCTCAGTCATTCTCATTCCATAAATAACCCCAGCTATTTGGTTGCTGTCATAGTGAAAAATTCTATCTATTGGTGATAATGCTGAACCTGCGGGGGTGTATAATCTTGCCTCTTGCTCATATTCCCAACATACAGATTTCGTTAAATACAACTTTTCTATGTTTTCCCAATATAGTTTGTGATCTTCAGAAGAAAACTCCTCTCCATAGACACGTTTGGGGAATAAAGTAAAACCATCTATACTTTGTCTGACTCCATATTGCACATCGTGAACCTTGAAGTTCCTGTTATTACATGGTGAATCCTGCTGACTTGTTTTGAATGATGAGTTATAGTTTAATGGGCTTTGGTTAATGTGACCATCGATGCTCCTGAATAAAAGGCAGAATCCTTCATGCTTGCCCGTATAATGTGACCACATTAATGCATTTTGATAGGTCTTTGAAAATGAAACTGAGCATCCCTCTGATGGGAGATAGGTAGAGATTTTATTTCTTAAAATTTCTGCAAGAGGTGTCGCCATTCCTTGTTGAGATGGGGCTAACGCAGTTGATATTTTTTTAATAAAAAATCAGGCGATTCAGTCAGCATTCTTACTGAAATAGGTGAGTTTTTAGCAAAGATATCGGCGATTTTAGTTGTGTCTACAGATATATTTTTCCAAGCGAAATCCAAAAGCCGTTTCCACTTTGGATAGTCCTCGCTCAGTTCATACGTAATTATTCCATCAAGTGGGTCGTTTAGTTCTCGGGGATATGAAAAATATAATTCATCGTAAAGCAATTCTTTGACTGACAGAGTGCTCATTGGGCGAAATCGGTAATACAGCATATGATTATCCTGAAGAATTAAAACCCATATTATATATTAGGAGGTATCTCCTTTTAATTGAATAAGTTGCAATGAAGATAGGGTGTGATGCAAAAAGTGAAATGATTGGTTTTTCTGCATGTTCATTTTCAGAGTTTACACGCAATAAATAGCATCTTTAGTTTAAGAAATAGCACCACGCAAGCGTAAGAAAGTAGGAGGATTAAACTCACTGAAAGGATAATGACATGGCTGTTCCTGCCTATATTTGGCTCTACAACTCTGCTGGAACCCTGATCCAAGGGAGTAGCAACGTTTTGTTGCGTGAGGGTGCAATTGAAATGCAGAGCTTTAACCACGGCGTACACATTCCTTACGATAATACCTTTGGCAAACTTACCGGCACGCGTGTGCATGATCAGCTAAGTTTCACCAAAGAGCTGGATAAGGCCACTCCTTACCTGAACCGTGCCGTCTGTCAGGGCGAAACACTCCAGCAGGCGATCATTAAGTGGTATCGGATTAATGACGCAGGTGTAGAGGAGGAATTCATGCACATCATTTTGGAAAACGTCAAAGTGGTGGCAGTCACGCCAGTGATGCACAACTTTAAGAATACTGGCGGCCAGATGAACAATCCTACTGAATCTGTTTCGCTGGCGTATGAAAGTATTACCTGGCTTTATCTCGACGGGAATATTTCATACACAGACTCATGGAATCAGCGAGTGGTGGCTTGATGATCAGCTGCAGAGTCGATTTTAATCATCTCTATGACGAAGGCCGCGTGGCCCGTTTGGATGTGGGGGGCGTTGGTTCGTTTCCGGTTTTTTCTGGGTTGGGTGATCTGGCAAACAAGCCAGAATGTTCATACATGACGAACGCCACCGTGCCTCCGGGTAGTTACTGGATAGTTGATCGCCCGGAAGGTAGCTTTTACTCCCACACTCAAACCTGGTTTAAACACGCATTCACAGGTAATAACTATTACGACTGGTTTGCGTTGTTCAGAAAGGATGGGCTCGTTGATGACTATATGAATTTTGACGTCGATGCACGCCATCACTACCAGCGCGGCCATTTCCGCTTACACCCGCCACGGCCTGACGGTTCAGGTATCAGTGAGGGCTGCATAACTTTTTTCCTATCGCGTGATTTTTACGTGGTACGCGCTGCGTTGCTGAAAGCCCACCGTCACCGTATTTTACAGGGGGACAAGCTCTGGGCTTATGGTGAAGTAACGGTGATCGGTAATGCTTCAGGGGGCTGCAATGTCACTTCTGGCTAAGTGGTCGTTACGCCTCCTGGTGTTTTTGGCAATCACATTTGTCCTGATGCTTTCAGGGATATTCGACCCGCTGGCCGAAAGCCTGAAATATACAGTCACAAATCTGATGAATTACATCCCGACTGAGAAGCTGGAGCCTTACCCTGATCGCGTAGAGGATAACTATTTCACGATGTACATCGTGTTTAATGCGCTGGCGGCGGCTGTGGCCGTATTCCTCGGGGAAAAGGTAGTTTGGCTGGTGCGTAATACTTAAAACAGTCAGGCGGCAATCAAGCCGCCTTTGTTTAAATGCTTATCTGCAGAAATCTGGCGGAGAGGGGGGGCGAATCTCTGGAGGCCGCAGCCAGCATGACGGCCCGCTTGATCGAATTTTTACACCTGCGAAATTAAAAAACTCCACTGCGCAAAATGCGAAAAAGTTCGCGCAAAATTCAAGTGCGCGGAAACGTAAAAACGTCGCTGCAGCCCTCGCCGTTGCTAGATTTTTTGTTGAGAAAAACCTGGTGTTACCTGATCCGGAAAGATCCGCTTTTTTGGGGGGAGTGCGCAGAAAAAAGATGTGCAGACAGTTACGGATAGTTGGGCCTTCGCGCAGTTTACGCTGGTGTAGATCTGATATTCTGCTGGTTTTGGCTTTTGAGGGAGGCTATGACAAATGGGTGAACCGATTGAAATTGAGGGGACTACACTCTCATTCGGGCTACCGTATATTCTGGTTGTCAAGAAACTGAATAAACCAGTGTCTAATAATCGGCGGCGATTTAGTTATTCCTTACGATATGCAAATCAGGATTTTGCCTGGCTGGGGCCAGAAATGTTAATTCGAGAGAAGGATTTCAAAATCCTGTTGGAAAATGCTTATAAATTCCCCTCCCATGATATCAGTGGGATCAAGTTCCGTTTCTGGCTGCACCAATCAGAAGACTATTCGCAGTATTGGGATCTGCTAAAGATGGTCGCAGGTTTTGAGTGCATTTGTTTGGAGAGCAATCAAATCGGCTACCGTGATACAGCGGGAGTCATGGAAGATACTACCTACGCTTACTACAAAGCCAGAAAAGCGGCTGAGTCCTTTGGAGCGTGATTTTAATCACTAATCTGCGTAGGATTGAGTAACTTTCATTGATTGATAATCATACAGAACAGTTGAGAACTCCTGCTCTTCGTGTACACAAGGGTGTACACAGATCATTGTAATAAGTGGTTAATTCCTTTAAAAACAGTCGAAATGGCGCTTATTTGTTTTTCACATCAAAAAAGGCAAATAACGCGCTATCGCGATTTGCCGCGTTCTGTCAAAGCCCGCATTCTTGCGGGCTGAGATTGATGACAAACCTCTAACGAGTGCAGTTTTGTCATTAGCGACCGAACAAAAAATAAGGAAAATCAATTCATTGATTTTCGGCTGCTCACCACAAAGAAGGAAAAACCACGCTTTTTCCTTCTTTGTCAGCAATCTGAGCCCGCATTCTTGCGGGCTTTTTCATTCGCCATCCTCACACATTATTGCGGTTTGTATGAGTCCTGATAATGTCAATCACTATCCCTTTTGTGCCAACATAAAATCTAAGAAAATAGACAAACGTCGAATTTTCATCTTAAAGTCCCTGACCGCTCACCAGATAAAGCTGGCGCCGGGTTATCAAATGGTTAAATAATACTTCGCCGATTGTCAATGAATGGCCGGATAAATAACTGGCTGACGGACAAATCTGTGCTTGCAAATGCGACAACATCTTTAGTTGGGAGAGTTTATGTATTCCTCTGGTAGTAAAAACGAAAGCCGAACGTTCTTCGGTCATCCTTATCCGCTTGGCTCACTGTTCTTCACGGAAATGTGGGAGCGGTTCTCGTTCTATGGCATTCGTCCTTTACTGATCCTGTTTATGGCGGCGACCGTCTATGACGGCGGCATGGGGCTGGCGCGTGAAAATGCTTCTGCCATCGTCGGCATTTTCGCTGGCAGCATGTATCTGGCTGCGTTGCCCGGTGGTTGGTTAGCCGATAACTGGTTAGGGCAACAAAAAGCAGTCTGGTACGGTTCCATCCTGATTGCGCTGGGTCACCTGTCGATTGCTCTGTCCGCCATGATGGGTGACAGCCTGTTCTTCATCGGCCTGATGTTTATTGTGCTCGGCTCAGGCCTGTTCAAGACCTGTATCTCGGTCATGGTGGGCACCCTGTATAAAAAGGGTGATGCACGCCGTGACGGCGGTTTCTCGCTGTTCTACATGGGCATCAACATGGGGTCGTTCATCGCGCCCTTGATTTCCGGCTGGCTGATCAAAACCCACGGCTGGCACTGGGGCTTTGGTATCGGCGGTATCGGTATGTTGGTGGCGCTGGTTATTTTCCGCATCTTTGCGGTCCCGGCGATGAAACGCTACGACAACGAAGTGGGCCTGGATTCCACCTGGAACAGCCCGGTAGCGAAGAAAAACGGTGTGGGCGGCTGGTTACTGGCTTTAGCCGTGGGTGTGGCGATTATTGTCGCGCTGATTTCTATGGGCGTGATTGTCATTAATCCTGTCGCCGTTGCCAGCACGCTGGTTTACGTGATTGCGGCGTCGGTCGCGTTGTACTTTATTTATCTGTTTGCGTTTGCTGGCCTGACCCGAAAAGAGCGCGCCAGACTGTTGGTCTGTTTCATCTTGCTGGTTTCTGCGGCCTTCTTCTGGTCTGCGTTCGAACAAAAGCCGACCTCTTTTAACCTGTTCGCCAACGATTACACCAACCGTATGATCGGTGATTTTGAAATCCCGGCCGTCTGGTTCCAGTCCATCAACGCCCTGTTTATTATTCTGCTGGCACCTGTATTCAGCTGGGCATGGCCGATGCTGGCGCGTAAAAACGTACGCCTGAGCAGTATGACTAAGTTTGTCATCGGCATTTTGTTTGCGGCCGCGGGCTTTGGCCTGATGATGCTTGCTGCAAAGGACGTGCTGAGCAACGGCGGCGCGGGCGTATCTCCACTGTGGCTGGTCGGCAGTATCCTGATGCTGACGCTGGGTGAACTGTGTCTGAGCCCGATTGGTCTGGCGACCATGACGCTGCTGGCACCGGAAAGAATGCGCGGTCAGATGATGGGGCTTTGGTTCTGCGCAAGCGCGCTGGGCAACCTCGCAGCGGGCCTGATTGGCGGTCACGTGAAAGCGGATCAGCTGGATATGCTGCCTGATCTCTTCGCTCGCTGCTCAATCGCCCTGCTGATTTGTGCTGCGGTGCTGATTATCCTCATCGTTCCGGTTCGCCGGATGCTGGAAAACGTTCAGACCAAACCTGAGCAAAAATCGGTAACCAACGCCTGAGTGTCATTTGGTCTTGCCGGGGGTAGGATAGGCCCCCGGTAATCCAATGAACGAGGTGAAAGATGCATGTAGGATTTATTGGTCTTGGTGCTGTCCTGGAGACAGCGTATTTACCCGCATTACACCGCCTCTTTGATGCTTCTTTACGCTGTTCAGGGTTTGATATTCAACCTGAACGGCAACCCCGCGGCGTAAACCGCTGCGCCTCTCTCGCTGCACTTCTTGCCGAGCCTCTTGAGACGTTGTTTATCACCACCTCCTCACTCTGGCACTTGCCCGTGCTTGAGCAGGCGCTTCAATCAGATATTCCCCGCATAGTGATAGAGAAACCCGTTGCCGCGAGCCTCGCGCAGCTTGAGCATCTTCAGGCGTTACTGGCGCTGCCCGAAAATCGAGACCGTGTACTGGCGTTGGATCACTGGATGGCGCGAGATGGCGTTACACAACTGATTCACGGCAAGCTTGAAAATGACTGGCAGCCAGAAGCAGGTGCTTCCGCGACAGGGCCATTGAGCACCTCTCTTGCCGATGTCGTGAAAATCGAAGGTTTCCTGCAGGAGCCAAGCGGTTTTAACGAGCAAGGCGAGCCGATAGCGCTGAATTTTGCCACCGGCGAACCGGATACTCGCACGCTGCGTCACCCGGACGGTGTGATTGTCGATATCGGCACCCACGTGCTGGCGATGATGCATGAAACGCTTGCGGCGGCAGGCGCCAACAATCAGTTAGTGCTTACGCTGACGGAGGCCAGTGACAGGCTGGGCAAGCCGATTGCTCACGGCGACTTCACCACTGCGGAAGGGCGTGCGCATTTGCAAGGTGAAATCAGCGGTGTACCTTTTGATATCTGGCTGAATAAATACGCCGGACCGTCTGGCGGCCAAAAAGGCATTCGCTTGACTCTGCGAGACGGCACGGTGTTGAGTCAGGACCGCAGCGCCACCGGAGAAGTACTGGAAGTGATGAAAGGCGAAACTGTACAGCGCTGGACATTGAACGGCCCGGTTTATGAACGCTGTCTGCAACGCATGATTTTGGGTGAGAACAGCCTGTTTCGTCGCGCGCCGCAGCAGATAAGCCAGTTCACGCATCGTCGTATCGCGGAAGTGACCGCTTTACTGCAATTGCAGCAGCAACTGCGCGGCCCGCATTGAGGGCTGTGATAAAATAGCCCGATGATATCAGCCTGACTTTGGAGTTAACGATGGAACTGACTTGCCCGGTTTGTCATGGCCCGCTGGAACAGCAGGGCGATAAAGCGCATTGCGCAAAGTGCTCACAGGATTTCACTCTGACCGCGTTGTGCCCGGACTGCCATAAGCCGCTGGAAGTCCTAAAAGCTTGCGGAGCGGTAGATTATTTCTGCCAGAACGGACACGGACTGATTTCGAAAAAACGCGTGGAGTTTGTGGCTGTCGCACCGTAAAGACGTGTGAAATGCCCGGTGGCGCTGACGCTTACCGGGCCTACATTGACATGCAGGAATCGGGGTTTTGCAGGCCGGGCAAACGCAGTGCCGCCCGGCAAAGTGGTTAAGCTTTACGGGCGCGAGTTTTTTTCACCGGTGTGATTTTGGTGACTTCGCTTTCCACCACGCCATCTGCCAGACGTGTGGTCAGCGTTTCTCCCGCCTTCAGCTGTTTCGCCTGTTTTACCAGCTTGCCATCTGCGGCGGTGGTTACGCTGTAGCCGCGTGCCAGCGTCGAGAGTGGGCTGACGGCTTCCAGATGCGTCACGGCATTGCCAAAACGTTCACGTGTGCTGCTGAGTTGGGCTCGAATCGTCTGCGACAAACGGTATTCCAGTTGCTGAATACGTGTCTGTGTTCGATGAATACGTGGCTGAGGATTCTGTTGATTAAGACGTTGTGTCACGCGCTGCTGGCGTAAGGTTGCCTTTTTCAACTGGCTGTCGAGCGCAACGTTCATGCGCTGGCGCAGTCTGTCTAGCACGGTTTGCTGACGCGCCAGCCGAAGCTGCGGGTGCTGCTGTTGCAGACGATGATGCAACAAGCTGAAGCGGCGATTACGGTTAGCAAGGAAGTAGTCCATCGCCATTTCCAGCCGCTGTTGTGCTGACTGCACCTGACGTAACAGCTCCAGCTGATTACGGCTAACAATCTCAGCCGCAGCAGAAGGCGTGGGGGCTCGTAAATCCGCCACGAAATCTGCAATCGTGACGTCTGTTTCATGGCCGACAGCACTCACAACCGGAATGCGGCTGGCGAAAATCGCCCGGGCTACACGTTCGTCGTTAAAGCTCCACAAATCTTCCAGCGAACCGCCGCCACGACCCACGATCAGCACATCACATTCTTCGCGTATATTCGCCAGCTCGATGGCTCGAACGATTTGTGCTGGCGCATCTTCACCCTGAACAGCCGTTGGGTAAATCACCACGGGAAGTGACGGATCACGGCGTTTAAGGACATGCAAAACATCGTGCAGCGCAGCACCGGTTTTCGAGGTGATAACGCCCACGCAATGCGCCGGTGAGGGAAGTGGCTGCTTAAATTGCTGATCGAACAGACCTTCCGCAGACAGCTGCGTTTTCAGCTGCTCGTATTTTTGCTGAAGTAAACCTTCCCCGGCTGGCTGCATGCTCTCGACGATGATTTGATAATCACCTCGGGGTTCATACAGCGTGATATTGGCGCGAACCAGAACCTGCTGGCCGTGCTGAGGACGAAACGTTACCCGGCGGTTGCTGTTGCGGAACATTGCACAGCGTACCTGAGCGTTATCGTCTTTGAGGGTGAAATACCAGTGACCGGAGGAGGGCTGAGAAAAGTTGGAGATTTCGCCGCTGATCCACACCTGTCCCATTTCCTGCTCAAGCAGCAGTCGCACCGTCTGATTCAGGCGGCTGACGGTATAAATTGCGGGGGAGTGAGAGGGTAACATGTGAGCGAGATCAAATTCTAAATCAGCAGGTTATTCAGTCGATAGTAACCTGCTCAGAGGTAATCGCAAGGATTAATTGCAAAAAAGTGTGGATGCAACCGATTACGCTCTGTATAATGCCACGGCAATATTTATTAACCCCCCAGGTAGAGATATTGCCCATGCTACGTATCGCCAAAGAAGCACTGACGTTTGACGACGTCCTCCTCGTTCCCGCTCATTCCACTGTTCTGCCGAATACCGCTGACCTCAGCACCCAACTGACTCAATCTATTCGTCTGAATATTCCTATGCTCTCCGCAGCCATGGATACCGTGACTGAAGCACGCCTGGCCATTGCTCTGGCGCAGGAAGGCGGCATCGGCTTTATTCACAAAAACATGTCTATCGAGCGTCAGGCGGAAGAAGTTCGCCGCGTGAAGAAGCATGAATCTGGCGTGGTGACCGACCCGCAAACCGTGCTGCCAACCACAACCCTGGCTGAAGTCAAAGAGCTGACCGCTCGCAACGGCTTTGCTGGCTACCCGGTGGTAACAGAAAACAACGAGCTGGTGGGCATCATTACCGGTCGTGACGTACGTTTCGTCACGGACTTGAGCCAGCCAGTCAGCGTCTACATGACGCCGAAAGAGCGTCTGGTGACCGTGCGTGAAGGCGAAACGCGCGAAGTCGTGTTTGCGAAAATGCATGAAAAGCGCGTCGAAAAAGCGCTGGTGGTCGATGACAGCTTCCATCTGATCGGCATGATCACCGTAAAAGATTTCCAGAAAGCAGAGCGTAAACCTAACGCCTGTAAAGATGAGCAGGGTCGTCTGCGTGTGGGTGCGGCCGTTGGCGCAGGCGCTGGTAACGAAGAGCGCGTTGATGCGCTGGTTGCCGCAGGCGTTGACGTTCTGCTGATCGACTCCTCTCACGGTCATTCTGAAGGCGTTCTGCAACGTATTCGTGAAACCCGTGCTAAATACCCGAACCTGCAAATCATCGGGGGTAACGTAGCGACGGGTGCCGGTGCACGTGCCCTGGCAGACGCTGGCGTCAGCGCAGTGAAAGTAGGTATCGGCCCTGGTTCTATTTGTACGACTCGTATCGTCACTGGCGTAGGTGTTCCTCAGATCACCGCCGTATCTGACGCAGTTGAAGCGCTGGAAGGCACCGGTATTCCTGTTATCGCCGATGGCGGTATTCGTTTCTCCGGTGATATCGCTAAAGCGATTGCTGCTGGTGCAGCAGCGGTGATGGTGGGCTCCATGCTGGCGGGTACTGAAGAATCCCCGGGCGAAATCGAACTTTACCAGGGCCGTTCTTACAAATCTTACCGCGGTATGGGTTCCCTGGGCGCGATGTCCAAAGGCTCTTCTGACCGTTACTTCCAGAGCGATAACGCTGCTGACAAACTGGTTCCGGAAGGGATCGAAGGCCGCGTGGCGTACAAAGGTCGCCTGAAAGAGATCATTCACCAGCAGATGGGCGGCTTGCGCTCCTGCATGGGCCTGACCGGCTGTGGTACTATCGACGCGCTGCGTACGCAGGCTGAGTTCGTTCGCATCAGCGGCGCGGGCATTCAGGAAAGCCACGTACACGACGTGACGATCACCAAAGAGTCCCCGAACTACCGCATGGGTTCTTGAGTATTTCCGCGCCCGGCTTAATGCCGGGCGCTTTGATTTTGTTTCACTTGCCCTGGAATTACCGTCAATGACCGACAATATTCATAAGCATCGCATTCTTATCCTCGATTTTGGTTCTCAGTACACCCAACTGGTTGCGCGCCGTGTGCGTGAACTCGGTGTTTACTGCGAGCTGTGGGCCTGGGACGTTACCGAAGCACAGATTCGTGAGTTTAATCCGAGCGGTATCATCCTCTCCGGCGGCCCGGAAAGCACCACCGAAGCAGGCAGCCCGCGCGCCCCGGACTATGTGTTCCAGGCTGGCGTGCCCGTGTTTGGCGTTTGCTACGGCATGCAGACCATGGCTATGCAGTTAGGCGGCCACGTTGAAGGCTCTAACGAACGTGAGTTCGGCTACGCTCAGGTTGAAGTGCAGATTGACAGCGCCCTGGTTCGCGGTATCGAAGATTCCCTGACCGCAGACGGTAAAGCGTTGCTCGACGTGTGGATGAGCCACGGTGATAAAGTGACGGCTATCCCGTCTGATTTCGTCACCGTTGCCAGCACCGAGAGCTGCCCATTCGCGATCATGGCGAATGAAGAAAAACGCTTCTACGGCGTGCAGTTCCACCCGGAAGTGACCCACACCCGTCAGGGTCTGCGCATGCTTGAGCGCTTCGTCATTGATATCTGCCAGTGCGAAGCACTGTGGACGCCAGCCAAGATTATCGATGACGCAGTTGAGCGTATTCGTCAGCAAGTAGGCGACGATAAAGTGATCCTCGGCCTCTCTGGCGGCGTGGATTCTTCCGTGACCGCCATGCTGCTGCACCGCGCTATCGGTAAAAACCTGACCTGCGTGTTCGTGGATAACGGTCTGCTGCGTCTGAATGAAGCTCAGCAAGTTATGGACATGTTCGGTGACCACTTTGGTCTGAACATCGTTCACGTCGAAGGCGAAAAACGCTTCCTCGACGCGCTGGCGGGCGAGAATGACCCGGAAGCGAAACGTAAAATCATCGGCCGCGTGTTTGTCGAAGTGTTCGATGAAGAAGCGTTGAAGCTGGAAGACGTGAAGTGGCTGGCGCAGGGAACTATCTATCCTGACGTTATCGAATCTGCCGCTTCCGCGACCGGTAAAGCACACGTCATCAAATCTCACCACAACGTGGGCGGCCTGCCGAAAGAGATGAAGATGGGGCTGGTTGAACCGCTGCGTGAGCTGTTCAAAGATGAAGTGCGTAAAATTGGTCTGGAACTGGGCCTGCCGTACGACATGCTGTACCGTCACCCGTTCCCGGGCCCAGGCCTTGGCGTGCGTGTGCTGGGCGAAGTGAAGAAAGAGTACTGCGACCTGCTGCGCCGCGCGGACGCAATCTTCATCGAAGAACTGCACAAAGCTGACCTGTACAATAAAGTGAGCCAGGCGTTCACCGTGTTCCTGCCAGTGCGTTCCGTGGGCGTGATGGGCGATGGCCGTAAATACGACTGGGTGGTTTCCCTGCGTGCCGTTGAAACCATCGACTTCATGACCGCACACTGGGCGCATTTGCCGTACGATTTCCTCGGCCGCGTGTCCAACCGCATCATCAATGAAGTGAACGGCATTTCCCGCGTGGTGTACGACATCAGCGGTAAGCCGCCAGCGACGATTGAGTGGGAATGATTTAACGTCTGGCAACAGCCTGCACGTAAAAGCAGTAAAGTACCTCTAAGCCCGCGTAATTGCGGGCTTTTTTGTTTTTGTGTCTGGTATTCCCTGGCAGCTAAAGAGCTGCGCCTAATACCGCTACACTTTTGCCTGCCCATGTTTAGCTCCGGGGAATGGGCTGACGGTTTCCATAAAATGGCGAACCTTTTTCAGAAGTTGTCACATTGTCCGGCACTGATGGTTCCGGGTTACCGTGTCGTGCAGCGCCTGCCATAGCCGCTCAACATTATTTACCCACGGCGAGTAAACTTGTTGATAAATGCCCCTGAACTTCGGGTTCGCTTTCAGCCTGCGCTGGGTTTCCTGGCTCTTGTGGATGATGTAGTTATCCACTATATGCGTGATAGTTTTTGCCCAGCGATATGTGGCTTTAAGGTGTTTCAGCAGACTAATAAATAGCACCGAACTTTTGATGCTACCTCCAACGTAACTGACCTTCCCTGTGCCGCTGTGCAATGCCCCGGCCAGATAATATTTTTCATTCTGCCCCGGTGTGACCACTCGTTTCTGATACCCGCGCAGCTGCCAATCCGCACCGATTTTGGGATTGAGGTGGATATCCACTTCATCCTCATAAAAGACCGGGTGCTCTGCGCTGCATTCGTCCAGTGCTTTATGGATTGCGGCCATCTTTATGCAGATCGCGGATGCACAGCGTCGGAGCCGCTCTGAGCCACACTATGCCGGCGATGGGCAATCAGCGACGGGAACGTCCGGCAGGCAAAGATTTCAGACCTTCAACGCCCGATAGTGTAAACCAGATAATCCAGCGACCGATGGATGAGCGGGCGAAGCAGAGCGTTCTGGCGACGTTGCAGACGCGTTCTCCCCGGTGCAACATCAGCAGTGCCATGAGCCAGCGGGCATGATTTTTATCGGGTGTTTTATGGACAATTTTCTGCATCTGACGTCGTTCATTTCGGGGGATGGGTGCTATGATCGGCATTGCTCAGTCCGGTTGGCGCTTTATTTTGATTTGGCAATTGATCAGATCGCACAATCCGGGCTGAATTCCCTTTAAGTGATCTACTATTCGGTGCAGCTATTTAGGAATAAGGTGAAGAATATGAATGAATTCGATCAACAACCATTCAGTGATGTGGAATTCGCTGAAAACCCGGAACAGCGTTGCCCGGTAGTTCTGCTTCTGGACACCTCCTATTCAATGAGCGGTGCGCCAATTTCAGAATTGAACGAGGGGCTGGCGACGTTGAGACAAGAACTCATGAATGATCCGATGGCCGCAAAGCGTGTAGAGCTGGCGATGATCACTTTCGGACCTGTGGAGATCAAGTCCAAGTTTGCCACCGTGGATCATTTCTATCCTGAAACGCTGGTCGCGGACAATGCAACGCCGATGGGTGAGGCTATTGTGACTGGACTGGAAATGCTTCGTCAGCGCAAGGACCGCTACCGTGAGAATGGTGTCAAATACTACCGCCCGTGGGTATTCCTGATTACCGATGGCGCCCCTACTGACGGTTGGGAAGAGGCCAAGCGGCGCGTCCATCAAGGCGAGGAACTCAAGGAGTTTATGTTCTATGCCGTAGGGGTGGTGCAGGCAAATATGGATGTGCTTGGCCAGATCGCCACCCGCCAGCCACTTAAGCTTAAGGGGCTGGCCTTCAAAGAACTGTTCCAATGGTTGTCCAGCTCCCTTAGTGCTGTCTCGCAGTCCAACCCCGGCGACGCGGTTCCGCTCAAGAATCCTGCCTCCCCAGATGGCTGGGCTGTAGTTGAGTAACGCTTTGGCTTGGCGATGGGCATCCGCATCCGTAATTGGTACGTCCCATATCCAGAATGGCGATAGGTTGCAAGACGCCTATGCTATTGCGGAATTGCGCAATGGCTGTATCTTCGCTGTTGTGTCAGATGGTGCCGGCAGTGCCAAATTCGGAGCATTTGGCGCATGGCTAATTTGCCGTTTCCTCTCGGTTCGATTCCGCGAATGGGTTGATGAAACTTCCGAGTTGCCGACCAATGAGGTTTTGGCGGATTGGATAGATGAACTGAGGGGGCGGATTTCTGCAATAGCTGCCGGGCGTGGCACTGTTTCCCGGCAATTTGCCGCAACATTGGCTGCAATTGTGGTCTCGCCGGACGAAACGGTCACTTTGCATGTTGGCGATAGCGCCATTGTCGGGAGGAAAGGCGCTGAGTGGGATGTGCTTTGTTGGCCCGAGAACGGTGAATACGCATCCAGTACATATTTTGTCACCGATGACCCTGGGCCGCGTCTAAACATCACCCGTCATCCGAGTGAACATGATGCTTTCACTCTGTTCTCTGACGGCGTTGGCGATCTGGCATTGTCACATCTGGAACGGGCCGC
Source organism: Pantoea sp. sgz302252 (assembly GCF_047713085.1). Classification (NCBI taxonomy): domain Bacteria; kingdom Pseudomonadati; phylum Pseudomonadota; class Gammaproteobacteria; order Enterobacterales; family Erwiniaceae; genus Pantoea; species Pantoea sp. sgz302252. The sequence goes on along the minus strand of NZ_JBLFJW010000006.1, from coordinate 114,231 downwards.
GTATACACGGTTTTTCGATCCAATGATGCATCCGGTCGATGTGGCATCGGGTGAAGGACGCCTGATCGACCTTTCGGCGAAGCTGGCTACCTACCTTGCCGGTCCATCGGTTTGTGCTCGCTCCGACGATGATAAAACGCTGATTCTCATTTCCGGGCGATGACGATGCAAGAAATTATTGTCGGAAAGGATCGGGTTTCAGTTGCTGAGTTGCTCGGAAAGGGGGGGGAAGGCGAAGTCTACGCGATCAGGGGGCGTTCCGGGCTGGCCGTTAAAATTTACAATACCAGTCTGCGTGCCAAACGTGAAGAAAAGGTACGGGCGATGGTGGGTGAAGGCCTTGCTGTCAAGACTGACCTCGTTGCCTATCCCGGCGACGTGGTGACCGACCATCAAGGCAATTTCCTTGGCTTTGTCATGCGGCTTGTCTCGGGCTATCGTCCAATACATGAGCTATACAGCCCGAAGTCCCGCCAGCGCTATTTTCCGAAGGCGGACTATCGATTCGTTGTTCATGCCGCGCTCAATGTCGCACGGGCCATTGGGAAAGTGCACCAGACAGGATGTATCATCGGAGATCTAAACCACTCCGGCGTGCTTGTGGCGCAGGACGCGACTGTTGCCTTGATTGATGCAGATAGCTTTCAGTTTAGCCTGAACGGAAAATCCTATCCGTGTGTTGTCGGTGTCCCCGATTTCACCCCGCCTGAGTTGCACGGAAAGAACCTCGCATCCGTTCAGCGAACCATAGAACACGATAACTTCGGGTTGGCTGTTGCAATTTTTCACCTGCTTTTTATGGGGCGTCACCCATACGCGGGGCGGTACAACGGGCCAGACATTTCGATGAACGATGCCATTGCTCAGAACCGGTTTGCCTTTTCTCTCATACGCCAAGCCGCTACCCAAACCACTCCACCGCCCGCCTCACTGACACTCGACATGTTCCCGACAGTGGTCTCCCGCGAATTCGAGAAGGCATTTGGGCTTTCACCGGGGGCGCGTCCAACCTCACTGGACTGGATTCACGCTCTGAGCTCTCTTGAAGGCTCACTGAACCATTGTAGCAAGGTCAATACGCACTATTACCCCAGCAATGCTGGAGGCTGTGTCTGGTGTAAGCTGATGTGTAACAGCGGTTTTGACATGTTCCCTGATCTGACCACCATTGACCCGAACATCCGGACAGATGAGCGCGGCACAGAAAAGGCAATCCTCGAGATTCTCGCGTTCCGCTTCCCAACAGTCGCGGACTTGCTGCCCACTCCGGCTATGCTATGTGGTGCCAGTGATACGCTCAGCGTAGCTAGGAGCGGAAAGCGTAAGCGCGCTTTGCTTGGATTGCTCATGATGATCGGCGCCATCGCTGGTTTCATCTTCGCTACCCCGGTGTGGTTTGTGTGGATTGGGTTGATAATCTGGGGGTGGGTCACCTTCTCTGACCGCGAAGTTGAGTCCAGTCCCTTCCAGAAAGCCTTTAAAGATGCTGATGAACGCTTACAGTGCGAGTTGAATGCCTTTCTTCAGCGCAACAGCATGACCGAAGTTGTGAAGGTGCGCGGCGATCTCGATGTTGCTATCGTTGCCTACAAGGGCCTTGATAACGCTCTCGCGCGTGAGTTGATGGTGATGAAGTCCAACCGGGAGTCGCGTCAGCGAAATGCCTATCTTGATCGCTTCTCGATACGCCGTGCGAACATTTCTGGCATTGGCCCGGTTAAAACTGCAACGCTCATATCCTTCGGTATCGAAACCGCCGCCGATGTGAGTCAAAACGCTGTCCTGCGCGTTCCTGGATTCGGTGACGTGATGACAGGCAAGCTGGTAGCATGGCGGCGTGGGCACGAATCCCAGTTCAAATATGACCGGACACCGAACGCTCAGGACGTTGCCGACGAAAGGGCACTGCGCGGGCGTTTTGCAGCGGAAAAGGCCAGACTGGAATCCACAATACGCAACGGGCTGTGTACCCTGAGAAACACCAAAGCTCTCCTCGATTCGCTACCTGCCAAGGCAAGAGACGACAGGGCACTTGCGGATGCTCTAGCTGCTCGGGCACAAGCCGAACAAGATTTGCGAGAATTGGGCATTTCGGTTCCGATTTCGACCGTTGCTGTGATGGTAACGCCGCCGATACCTGCACCTCAGCCGTCCAGTGCACCTCGCGCAACTATATCTATCCCATCGCGCGTAACTCCCACATCTGGTACTCCCACCTGTCCGAGTTGTGGTTCTCCCATGCGTCGGCGTTCCGGGCGCTACGGGCAGTTCTGGGGCTGCTCTAGATACCCAGGATGTAAAGGTACGAGGAAAATTTAATTTAAAAGCAGGATCTTATGCCGACTTGATTGCGTAAGTGGAAGCTAATAAATGATTTGCCGCTGTCGCCCACCAGTGCCAAATCGCGTTGCTAAAAGTGCATTTTGCACGGGGTTGGGCTGTAATGGTACTTTTCATGGTCTTAGACATGAAAACTTTATTAATATATTGTTTATATTAATAAAGTTTTAGTCCATTTGTAATCGAGTGGGAATAATGTCCGCATGAGACATGCCGGGTGGCGCTAACGTTTACCTGGCCTACAAAATCAAAACCTCTGCGTGTCAGAGGTTTTTTTTGTCTGAGTGGTGACTACGAGCTGACCGGTTCTTCTGCCGCTTCTGTTTCAGGTGTATCCGCCATCACTTCCTGAATCACCTCTTCATCTATTCCAGGATTAAGCGCCACCGCCAGCGGCGAAGAAGTCAGACTGTCTGGCATCACCACGTGAGGCAGTGGGGCGTCGACGATGATTTCTGGCTGGCGTTTTCTGATCCAACTGATGCTGCCGATAATCACGCCGCAAAGGGTAAAGCACAGATACAGTACATTCCCGCCAAAGGGCTGCATGATTGCGCCGGTGATCAGTGGCCCGATACAGGCGCCCACACCGAAGGCCATCAGCAGACAGGCTGTCAGTGACACTCGACGTTCTGGGGCGACGCGATCGTTGGCAATCGCCACGCCCAACGGATAAAGGGAGAACATCGCCATGCTGGAGAGAAAGGCCATGCCCAGCACCCAGTAATAGCCCAGATGCGGAAACAGCGAAAGCGGCAGTGAAGCGGCGGCAAACAGCAGGGCGGTATAAAACAGCAGGTGTTGGCGGTCATATCTGTCGGATAACCAGCTCAACGGGAATTGAGACACCATCCCGGCGAAAATCGTGACTCCCATGAACAACCCGATTTGCTGTGTGCTCAAGCCCTGCGAAATGGCATATACCGGAGCAAGGCCATAGAAAGAGCCTGCAGCCATTCCCATCACCAGCGTGGCGGCCAGCAGCTTAGGAATGGCTTTGAAGAAGTAGCTGAGTTCCATCGGGGCAGGGGACATCGGGTGCGCGGTGGTTCGGGTGGTGAGTGCAATGGGGACGAGGCACAACGCGAAGCACAGTGCCACAATCAGCAGCATGGCTGGGCCCATTCCGGCGGCCATGATCAGGATGACCTGGCCTCCGCACAGACCTAAATAAGTCGCGACCATATAAAGGCCGAAAATGGCACCGCGCTGTGATGACTCGGCCTGGTCGTTAAGCCAGCTTTCCAGCACCATGTATTGACACATCATGCACAGGCCGATGATTAAGCGCAGAAAAATCCATAAGGGGATAAAGTCGCTGAGCCCATGCCCGACCACCGAGGCGGTAATGATCCCCGCACAGGCCACATAAGCGCGAATATGCCCGACGCGGGCAATGAGGTTGTGGCCGACTTTTCCGCCGATAACTAACCCCAGATAGTTCGCTGCGGTGATAGCCCCGATTAAGGTGCCGCTGACTTCTTCATGCGCAAGGCGTAGAGAGATATAGGTCGTCAGCAGGCCCGAGCCGAGCAGCATCAACAGGGTAGTGGTGTACAGAGGCAGAAAAGTATTGAGGACTTTTTTCATACATCTCCCTGTATGGCTGGTCGTTAAGTAGGCATCTTTATCGTGCTTGGTTTTTCCAAAGGATGCAAATGCAGCGGCCAATACAGGAAGACAGGAAAGTATTTTCGGAATGATCTTGCTACGGCAGCAGGGCCGTCAGGAGGCTATCTGAGCACTGTTGCCGTCAGTCTTGCTCGTCGCGAACGGGTGTTTCAGTCACCTGGCTGGATTGTTGTGCGGCTTGTTTGTCCTGGTGATGGTACCAGGCGCCGATAGACGAGTAGATAAAGCGGCCTGCGAAAAAGAGGAAGCTGATAAGAATGATAATCCGCGTCATACGAGTGTTGAACTGGTGTCGTTTGCGCATTGGCGTAGCCTGGCTCACTGAAGGGGTCCTTTTAGCATACCCGATATCGGGCGATGAGCCCATTAAGGCACAGCGAGCGGACAGGGTCAATTAACAATTGAATAAAATATGTTCAAATTACCTGTGAATTGCTTTCTCTCCGGGAAAGGTGAAAATTCAGCGCCTTAATCAAAACTGAAACCGGTTTTATTGATTTAAGTCAAATATTAAGCCCCCGTGATAATTACAATCCTTTGTCCAGCTCCGCGCAGTGAAATCATCGCGGTGAACTTATGTCAGGTGGGATGCCTGTCTGAATCTGCCCATCAGGAGTTGGGGTTTCTGTTGAGCATGTATGCAGTTAACTGAACTTTATAAAAAGAATCGGGATAAGTGGTGGGGACTCCCCCTGTTTCTGCCCACGCTTCTGTTGCCTCTTGCCCGCTGCGTGAACACCTTCACTCGCATTGACGGCGGTACTGTCGCGCTTTATTACCTGCCGTTAGCCTTGCTGCTCAGCTTCATGCTGTTTTTTGGCTGGGAAGCGCTTCCCGGGATTGTATTAGGGATCTGGCTGATCATCGGTCAGGGCATGAGCGCGCCTGAAAAAGTCGGCATCATCTTTTATTTCCTGATCCCTATTGTGTTGAGCTGGGGCGGCTATCGCGTGTTCGCTCCGCGGCGCAACCACATTTCCTACGGCACCGATCGTCTGATGTCGCAGCGTCTGTTTTGGCAAGTATTCTTCCCAGCGAGCATTTTCCAGCTACTGCTGCTCTTCTCCGTTTTCTTTGAGATATTGCCGGCACGGATCTCCACGGCGAGTGCCGGGCCTTTAACACTGCACAGTTTGATCAACTACCAGTCAATGCTGGTCGGCTGCCTGACAGGCGTGCCGATGTGCTATTTGATTATCCGTATCATTCGTAACCCACTGCATCTGCGCGCTTTTGTCTCGCAGCTTCGTCTGCAAATCGACCGCAAAGTCACGGTGGCAGAAATGGGGGTGTGGTCGATGCTGCTGCTGGTCATTATGGGCCTGTTGCTCATCCCCACCGCCAATGCCGCGTCGATTTTTACCACTAACTACACGTTGTCGCTGTTGCTGCCGGTCATGCTTTGGGGCTCGATGCGTTTTGGCTACCGGTTAATGTCCCTGGTCTGGACAATAGTCCTGATTGTGAGCATTCACTTCTATTATCGTTACATACCGATTTACCCGAACTACAGCAATCAGCTGGCGATCACCTCGTCCAGCTATCTGGTGTTTTCGTTTATCGTGGTTTACATGGCAATGCTGGCAACGCAGCAACGCAATATTCACGCTCGTGTAAGACGCATGGCCTTTATCGACCCTGTGGTTCAGATGCCAAACCTGTGGGCGTTAAGCCGCAAGTTGTCCGCTACGCCATGGTCGGTGCTGTGCTTCTTACGTGTTCCTGAACTTGAAGTATTGGGTCGTCACTACGGCATGATGCTGCGTATTCAGTACAAGCAAAATATCGGCAAATGGCTGGAGCCTGAACTCCTTCCGGGCGAAAGTGTGTACCAACTCTCCGGACATGATTTGGTGATTCGTCTTAATACAGAGGCGCATGAATCACGTATTCAGGCTATTGATGCGCGCATCAAAAAATTTCGCTTTGTCTGGGACGGTATGCCGCTGCAACCTAACGTTGGGGTGAGCTACTGCCATGTTCGCAGCCCGGTGATGCAGCTGCCGATGCTGCTTGGCGAGCTCAGCACGATTGCCCATTTATCGCTAGTTTCCGGTTCACCGGAAAGCTTGCAACACCGCAATGCCATGCACCTGCAACAGCGCCTGAAAGACAAAATCAAGATGATGAATCATCTGCAGCTGGCGCTTGAACATGGGAAATTTCAGCTGATGGCTCAGCCCATCGTTGGGACTCGCGGTGACAACTATCATGAGGTTCTGCTACGCCTGGAAGGCGAAGATGGTCAGCTCATCGCGCCGGATGACTTCCTGCCGGTAGCGCATGAGTTCGGCCTCTCATCACGAATTGATTTATGGGTTCTCGACAATACGTTGCGCTTTATGGACCAGCACCGTGACGTGCTGCCGGGCTTAAGATTGTCGATCAACATCTCGCCGTCATCGGCCTGTGGCTCCCGGTTCCCTAAAACCGTGGAGGAACACCTCAAACGGCACAATATTCAGGGCTGGCAGGTTATCTTTGAGATAACAGAGAGTCAGTCGCTGAGCCATCCTGAACAAGCCAGTCAGAACATGGAACAGCTACGGGCGCTGGGCTGCAGAATCGCCATCGACGATTTTGGTACGGGTTATGCCAGCTATGCGCGCCTGAAAAAAGTGAGCGCGGATATCCTCAAAATTGACGGCAGCTTTATCATGAATCTGCTCTCAAGCAGCCTCGATTACCAGATTGTCTCTTCGATTTGCCATCTGGCAAGAATGAAGAATATGCAGGTGGTCGCGGAGTATGTCGAAACGGAAGAAATTCGTGATGCGGCGTTAGGGCTGGGAATTGATTACCTGCAGGGCTTCTGTATCGGCAAACCAGAACCGTTAGAGAATCTGGCTGCCGAACAGAAAGATAAACCAGCGTCAGGCCGCGATATCTGGTGATTCTTCTTCCGTAATTTTCAGCATCCAGCCTGTCACGTCCTGCCAGTACTGCTGCTCTTTTTCCAGATCGAGCAGCACCAGCGCGTTCTGGGTGAACCAGTCGTGCGGGAAGCAGAGCGTCCAGTGATGGGTTTCCGTCGTCAGTTTTAACGTCGGTGGTGTGGTCGTCGCCTGGCGCTGGTTGTTCAACAACACACCGAGGCGCAGCAGTTGGATCATCGGCAGAAACTGCTTCTTCTTAAACAGCGTAAAGCGCGGCAAATCGTCGAGCTTCACCCCTTTTCGGTGATAGCGAACCAGCGTGGCAATCAGCGTTTGTTGTTCCTGATTGAAGCCCGGCAAATCACTGTTTTGCAGGATGTAGGCCGAATGACGATGCATCCCACTGTGGTTAATGTTCAGCCCCACTTCGTGCAGCATCGCAGACCATTTCAACAGCGCTGCAAGCTGCGGGTGTGCCTGTTTTGGATTCTGCTCCAGCCACTGTTCATACATGTGATTGGTGGTATCCAACACGCGGCGTGCCTGCTCACGGTCAATGTGATACTGACTGGCGAGGCTTTCTGCGGTACGGCTGCGAATATCGTCGTGGCGGAAGCGGCCTTCCATTTCATACAGCACGCCTTCACGCAGCGCCCCGTCTGAAAGACGAAGTTCTTTAATTGCCAGCGAGTCGAACACCCCGCAAAGGATTGCAAGGCCCGGCATAAAGACGGCCTGACGGTCTTCCGATAAACCCGGCAGGCTAAGCGATGAGAAGTTTTTACACTTCAGCGCTTCTTCCACTACCTTTTCCAGGCGTTCCGGCGTGATGAGCCCGTCTTTTTCGCCCATTTCGATCAGCACTTCATGGACGGCTTTGATGGTACCCGACGCGCCCATCGCAACGTTCCAGCCCTGAATGCGATATTGCCACGACAGGGTTTCCAGTTTTTGCACTGCCGCAAGGCGAGCACGCTGGAAGTTCTCTTTGCTGATAACGCCACCCGGGAAGAACATCTGCGCGAAGCTGACGCAGCCCATTCGACGGCTTTCCACCAACTGTGGCGTAAAGTCTTCACCGATAACCAGTTCTGTTGAGCCGCCGCCAATATCGATAACCAGCTTGCGGCCTTTTTCCGGCTGCGTGTGTTCCACACCCATAAAGATCAGGCGTGCTTCTTCATTCCCGGAAATAATCTCAATCGGGTAGGGGATGACTTTTTCCGCCCGCTTGAGAAACTCTGGCGCATTCAGCGCCTGACGCAGCGTATGAGTACCGACGATAACCACGTTGGCTGGCGAAAACCCTTGCAGGCGTTCGGCAAACAGCGACAGGCAATTCAGCCCGCGCTCCATCGCCTCTTCACTCAGCATGTTGTTGGCATCCAGGCCATCGGCCAGGTGGACGCGCTGTTTCAGACGGCCAATGATTTGCAACGCGCCATCCACCACGCGCGCGATGACCATATGAAAACTGTTCGATCCCAGGTCGACCGCAGCAATCTCCTGCGGTCTTGTTGTTTTGGTTTTGATGGGCATAGATTAATCGGGTTGCTCGAGTGATTTGATATAGTCGTAAATCGCCAGCTGTGACCGAACTTTGCGGCGATTGCCGCGGGGCACGTAACGATTACTCAGTTCTTTGTCAATAAATCGGGCTTTCACCGTATCGCTAAACAGAATGTCGATAATATCCAGAACGTGTTGTTTCAGGCGCGGATCCAGCAGCGGTGTGGCGACTTCGATACGGTAATCGATGTTTCGCGTCATCCAGTCGGCCGAGGAGAGCCACACTTTTGTATTCCCACCGTCTTCAAAAATATAGACTCGGTCGTGCTCAAGGTAACGGTCAACGATGCTGATTACGTTAATATTATCGCTGATCCCTTCCAGCTGTGGGATAAGCGAACACATACCGCGGACCAACAGATTCACCGGAACGCCAGAGCTGGACGCCGCATACAGCCGGTCGACCAGTCCTTTATCCACCAGGTTGTTCAGCTTAAGTGTAATACCGGATGGCTGACCGTTTTGGGCATTCGCAATTTCTTTGTCGATCATGTCATACAGCAGACGACGAGAGTTTTGCGGCGACACCATCAGATAGTCGAAATTGACCGGGCGATACGGGTTTTCGATGAAGTTAAACACCCGACGCACCTCGTTGGTGATGCGCGCATCGGCGGTCAGCAGCGAGTAGTCGGTATAAATTCGGGCTGTTTTTTCGTTGAAGTTCCCGGTGCCGATATGGGCGTAACGCACCACATTGTCGCCTTCTTTACGGGAAATCAGGAACAGCTTGGCGTGAATTTTCAGGCCCGGTGCGGAGAAGATCACGTGCACACCCGCTTCCGTCAGGCGTTTCGCCCAATGGATATTCGCTTCTTCATCGAAGCGCGCCTGCAATTCCACGACCACCGTCACTTTCTTGCCGTTGTGCGCGGCGTGGATCATCGAATCAATAATGCGTGAGTCTTTCGCCACGCGGTAAATATTGATTTTGATGGCCAGTACGCTCGGGTCGAACGACGCCTGACGCAGCAGTTCCAGCACGTGCTCAAAGGTGTGATACGGATAGTAGAGCAGCACGTCGCGTTCGCGAATGGCATCAAAGCCGTTGCGGAATTTATCAAACCAGATGTGGCGCAAACGCGGCAGCGGCTTGTTGACCAGATTGGCTTTGCCGACGTTCGGGAAGCTAATGAAATCTTTGAAGTTGTGATAACGACCGCCCGGCACGATGGAGTCGTAGCGGGTGATGGCGAATTTCTTACGCAGCATCTCGACCATCGCGTCCGGCATATCGCGCTGATACACAAAGCGCACCGGTTCTGCCGTCAGACGCTGTTTCAGGCTGGAGGACATCAGCTCCATCAGGCTCGATTCCATCTCGTGCACCAGGTCATATTCGGCGTCACGGGTCATTTTCATCGAGTAGGCATTCAGCGCGTCGTAATCAAAGAAGCCCTTGAAGATGTCGTCCAGGCAGTAGCGCAGAATGTTGTCCAGCAGGATCATCGGTTTGCGGCGGCGCGGGGTTTCCGGCGGCAGATTGACGAAACGCGGCACCTTATCGGACGGGATTTCGAGCAGCGCGTAGCTAATTTCATCGCCGCGAATAATTTCCACCGCCAGATAGGTGTAATCATCCTTCAGGAACGACACCAGATCGGTTTCGCGGTTAATCAGAATGGGGGTGATGTGCTGGCGCAGGTAGTGTTTGAAGTAGTGACGTAACCAGCTTTGCTGATTCACAGAAAGCTGACGTTCATTAATCAGGAAGATTTGATTACGCGCCATTTCAAGCAGCAGCTCGTTATAGAGGCTGTCGAATTCCTGGTCGGCTTTCAGCACGCGGGCCTGGATTTTACCGAGCAAATGCCGGGAATGGGCGGTAATGCCTTGTTCTTCATTAATGATGATGCGGCGTTTCAGTTCAGCAAAACGCACCTTGTAGAACTCATCGAGGTTATTCGAATAGATGCCCAAAAAACGCATGCGTTCTATCAACGGGTTGCTTTTATCCGCCGCTTCCTGGAGAACTCGCTCGTTAAAAGATAACCAACTGAGTTCTTTTTCGATATAAAGCTTATCCTGACCCATTACGACTTACACTCCGGTTGATTGACGCGGACAGCCTTCACATTATGGCGAGCTTTGACCTGATATGTCCAATTGTGCCAGCAAAGTATGACAGTTAATTTTTTCTGGGGGATATTAAGGCGTTGAGGCGTTCAAATGCCTGGCGGCGCTGCGCTTGCACAGGCCTACGGTTTGGTAGGTCGGGTAAGCGTAGCGCCACCCGACAATCGGATCATTCTTCGGAAGCGTAACCCTGCTCAGGTAACTGAACGCCATCCAGCCAGGCGGAATTGCCTTTCATTTCCAGACGCCCATCCACAAACCAGCTCACCACTAAAGGGTAAATGGCGTGTTCCTGGTGCTGAACGCGATCGGTGATTTCCTCTTCCGAATCGCCTTCAAACACCGGGACTTTGGCCTGCAAAATCACCGGCCCGCCGTCCAGTTCATCGGTGACGAAATGCACGGAAGTGCCATGCTCTTCGTCGCCGTTTTCCAGCACCTGGCGATGTGTATTAAGGCCCGGATATTTTGGCAGCAGGGAAGGGTGGATATTCAGCAAACGCCCCTGATAATGCGCCACGAACTCAGGGCTCAGGATGCGCATATAGCCCGCCAGCACCACGACATCCGGCGCGTAAGCGTCGATCTCTTGCATCAGCTCACGATCAAACGCTTCGCGGCTCGGGAACTGGCTGGCGGCCAGCGCGTGTGCCGGGATCTCAGCTTCACGCGCGCGTTCAAGGCCGAACGCATCGGCCTTATTGCTGAACACTGCCCGCAGGGTGCCGTTGATTTTCTTCTGCTTGCAGGCATCGATAATCGCCTGCAAATTGCTTCCGTTGCCAGAAATCAGCACCACAATATTTTTCATTACTTGATGACCACACGCTGTTCAGAATCGGATGCTTTGATATAGCCGATTTTCCACGCGTTTTCACCTTTCTCCGTCATCAGCGCCACGGCTTTGTCTGCTTCAGACGCTGGCAGGGCAATGACCATGCCCACGCCGCAGTTAAAGGTGCGGTACATTTCATGCTGGCTGACGTTGCCGGCTTTTTGCAGCCAGTTGAACACGGACGGCCACTGCCAGGAGGCTTCGTCGATAACGGCCTGAGTGTTGTCCGGCAGCACGCGCGGGATGTTTTCCCAGAAGCCGCCGCCGGTCAGGTGTGCAATCGCGTGAACGTCAACGTTGGCGATCAGATCGAGAATGTTTTTCACATAAATGCGAGTCGGCGCCAGCAGATGGTCGGCCAGTGACTTGCCGTCCAGCTCTTCGGTTTCCGGGTTGCAGCCGCTCACTTCAATGATTTTGCGTACCAGCGAGTAGCCGTTGGAGTGCGGACCACTGGAGCCCAGCGCAATCAGCACATCGCCGTCTGCCACTTTGCTGCCGTCAATGATTTCGGACTTCTCAACCACGCCCACGCAGAAACCTGCCACGTCATAATCTTCGCCGTGATACATCCCTGGCATTTCAGCCGTTTCGCCACCGACCAGTGCGCAGCCCGATTGCAGGCAACCTTCGGCGATCCCGGTGATCACGCTGGAAGCCGTGTCAACGTCCAGCTTGCCCGTGGCGTAGTAATCGAGGAAAAACAGAGGCTCAGCGCCCTGAACCACCAGATCGTTGACACACATCGCCACCAGGTCGATGCCGATGGTGTCGTGACGTTTCAGATCCATCGCCAGACGCAGTTTGGTGCCAACGCCATCGGTACCGGAAACCAGCACCGGCTCACGATATTTTTGCGGCAGCGCGCACAGTGCGCCGAAGCCACCCAGGCCACCCATCACTTCCGGGCGGCGGGTTTTCTTCACCACACCTTTGATTCGGTCAACCAGAGCATTACCTGCGTCGATATCAACACCGGCATCTTTATAGCTGAGAGAGGTTTTGTCGGTCACTGCAAAGTCTCCACGCGATGGCGTTAGCAAATAAAATCGGCGCCATTCTAACAGCCTAAGCAAACGTTTGCGAGCCTGGGCGGTGGATATCTTTTATTGGCGAGTTTTTGCCCGTTTCAGCCGCTTCGACAGGCAAATTTGACCCTGTTCACGAAAATGAAACCGGGTACAGTTTAATGCTTGCAGGTTACTGCCAGAGCACACAATATCCCACTGAAACCGGTTTCTGAAATGGCCCTCAGGAGGAGTGGAACAAATGCACATTGCCGCATTTGATATAGGTGGAACGGCGTTAAAAATGGGGATAGTCACCCAGCAAGGCGAGATCCTCGCCAAGGGAAAAGCGACGATCACCGACAGCGACGGCGATCAAATTCTGCAACACATCATGAGCTGGATAACGTCCCACCCAGAATGCGAAGGCGTTGCCATCAGCGCGCCCGGCTATGTGAATCCTCATACCGGCTTTATCGAAATGGGCGGGGCCATTCGAAAGTTCGATAATTTTGCTATCAAAGCCTGGCTTGAAGAACGTACTCCTCTTCCGGTAGCCATTGAAAACGGCGCCAACTGCGTGCTGCTGGCAGAGCGCTGGCGCGACAAAGCCTCAGAGATGAGCGACCAGGGTTTTTGGCACAGCTGAAACAGCATCTCACGTGGTTTGGTATTGAAGACGACATCGATACCGTCAGCCATGGCAACGACGCCGGTTTACTCGGCGCGGTTTACCATTTTAATCAGCAGTCTGAACGTTAAAGAGGGAGTTGTTATGTCCGGATTTAAACACGATTTTCTGTGGGGCGGAGCCGTTGCGGCGCATCAATTAGAAGGCGGCTGGAAAGAGGGCGGTAAAGGTCCAAGCGTGGCCGATGTGATGACCGCTGGCGCGCACGGCGTTCCGCGTGAAATTACCGACGGCGTGCTGCCAGGGAAAAACTACCCGAACCACAAAGCGATTGATTTCTATCATCGCTATAAAGATGACATCAAGCTGTTCGCCGAAATGGGCTTCAAATGCTTCCGTACCTCTATCGCGTGGACGCGCCTGTTCCCGAAAGGCGACGAGCTGGAGCCGAATGAAGCGGGTCTGACATTCTACGATGACTTGTTCGATGAGTGCCTGAAATACGGTATCGAACCGGTTATCACGCTGTCTCACTTTGAGATGCCGTATTACCTGGTGAAGGAATACGGCGGCTGGCGTAACCGTAAAACTATCGACTTCTTTGTGCGCTTCGCGAAAGTGGCGTTTGAGCGCTATCAACACAAAGTGAAGTACTGGATGACCTTCAACGAAATCAACAACCAGGCAAACTATCACGAAGATTTCGCGCCGTTCACCAACTCTGGCATTAAATATGAGCCGGGCGAAGATCGTGAACCGATTATGTATCAGGCGGCGCATTACGAGCTGGTCGCCAGCGCCCTGGCGGTGAAAATCGCCCGCGAGATTAACCCATCGCTGCAAGTCGGTTGCATGATTGCCATGTGCCCAATTTACCCGCTGACCTGTGCGCCTGACGACATGATGATGGCGATGAACGCCATGCATAAGCGTTACTGGTTCACCGATGTGCACGTCCGCGGCAAATACCCGCAGCATCTGCTGAACTACTTCCAGCGTCGTGGCTTCCAGCTTGATATCACCGAAGAAGACAAAGCGGCACTGAAGCAAGGCTGCGTGGATTACATCGGTTTCAGCTATTACATGTCGTTTGCCACCAAAGCGACCGAAGATAACCCGCAACTGGATTACGACGAAACCAAAGCGCTGGTCTCGAACCCGTACGTGAAGAAATCCGACTGGGGCTGGCAGATTGACCCGGTTGGGCTGCGCTATTCCCTGAACTGGTTCTGGGATCATTACCAGCTACCGCTGTTTATTGTGGAGAACGGGTTTGGTGCCATCGATGTGCGCGAAGCCGACGGCAGCGTCAACGACCAGTACCGTATCGACTATCTCTCTGCACACATCGCAGAAATGAAAAAAGCCGTCGTGGAGGATGGTGTCGATCTGATGGGGTACACCCCATGGGGCTGTATCGATCTGGTCTCTGCCGGAACCGGTGAGATGAAAAAACGCTACGGCTTTATCTATGTTGATAAAGATAACGAAGGCAACGGCACACTTGAGCGCAGCCGCAAGAAATCTTTTGCGTGGTATCAGAAGGTGATCGGCAGCAACGGTGAGTCTCTGTAATTGGGTTCCGGTTTCGTCTGAGCCGGCCTGAGCTGTCTGATGCCCTCTCCCCCGGCCCCTCTCCCACAGGGCGAGGGGGGCAAACACTAAAAAATCCTCTTAATAGAGGATTTTTGCTTTTTTACCTCCAGCGGGGTTTATTTTTGTTCTTATTTTATAATAAGTAACATTGTGTTAATCGCTGGGCTTGATCTAACAGGTATGGCGCTTCCAGGAAAAAGCGGTATAATCCCGCGATTTTTTTTGTGGCTGCCCCTCAGAGGAGAAAGAGAATGAAGATTGTGGAAGTGAAACACCCACTCGTCAAACACAAGCTGGGCCTGATGCGCGAGCACGATGTCAGTACCAAACGCTTCCGTGAACTCGCCTCAGAAGTCGGCAGCTTACTGACTTATGAAGCCACTTCCGATCTGGAAACAGAAACCGTCACCATCGAAGGCTGGAACGGCCCGGTGCAGGTTGAGCAAATCAAAGGCAAGAAAATCACCGTTGTGCCCATCCTGCGTGCGGGTCTGGGTATGATGGAAGGCGTGCTTGAGCACGTACCCAGCGCGCGTATCTCTGTAGTCGGTATCTACCGTAATGAAGAAACGCTTGAGCCAGTGCCGTATTTCCAGAAGCTGGTATCTAACATCGACGAGCGTATGGCGCTGGTGGTTGACCCAATGCTGGCCACCGGTGGCTCCATGATTGCCACCATCGACCTGCTGAAAAACGCGGGCTGCTCCAGCATTAAGGTGCTGGTTTTGGTTGCCGCGCCGGAAGGTATCGCCGCGCTGGAGAAAGCGCACCCGGATGTCGAACTCTACACCGCTTCCATTGATCAGGGCCTCAACGAGCACGGATACATCATTCCGGGTCTCGGCGATGCTGGCGATAAGATTTTTGGTACTAAATAAGTGATTCATTAAAAAGAGCCGACTTTGAGAGTCGGCTTTTTTTTGACTAAAACACAACAACACCACTTAGAGGAAATGACTATGACGCGCCGTGCTATCGGGGTAAGTGAAAGACCGCCGCTTTTGCAGACCATCCCGCTTAGTTTGCAGCACCTGTTCGCCATGTTTGGCGCAACCGTGCTGGTGCCTGTGCTGTTTCACATCAACCCGGCAACCGTTCTGCTGTTTAACGGTATCGGCACGTTACTGTACCTTTTCATCTGTAAGGGCAAAATTCCGGCTTATTTAGGCTCAAGTTTTGCGTTTATCTCCCCGGTTCTGCTTCTGCTGCCGCTGGGTTATGAAGTGGCGCTCGGTGGCTTTATCATGTGCGGCGTGCTGTTCTGCCTGGTGTCGTTTATCGTGAAGAAAGCCGGTACCGGCTGGCTGGATGTAATATTCCCGCCTGCGGCGATGGGCGCGATTGTCGCGGTTATCGGTCTGGAACTGGCGGGCGTGGCGGCTAACATGGCGGGCCTGTTGCCTGCTGATGGGCAGAGCGTCGACAACAAAGTCATCCTCGTGTCACTGGTCACCTTAGGCGTGACCGTTTTCGGTTCCGTACTGTTCCGCGGCTTTATGGCGATTATCCCGATTCTGATTGGCGTGCTGGTGGGTTACGGCTTGTCGTTTGCCCTCGGTATGGTCGACACCACCGCGATTTCGCAGGCGCACTGGTTCGCGCTGCCAACTTTCTACACCCCACGCTTCGAATGGTTTGCTATCTTCACCATCCTGCCTGCGGCACTGGTGGTTATCGCTGAACACGTAGGCCACCTGGTCGTGACTGCCAACATCGTCAAAAAAGACTTGATTAAAGATCCGGGCTTGCACCGTTCGATGTTTGCTAATGGTTTGTCGACTGTGATTTCCGGATTCTTTGGTTCCACGCCAAACACCACCTATGGCGAAAATATTGGCGTGATGGCGATTACTCGCGTGTACAGCACCTGGGTTATCGGCGGCGCGGCCATCATTGCGATCCTGCTTTCCTGTGTCGGTAAACTGGCGGCAGCGATTCAGATAATCCCGGTTCCTGTCATGGGCGGTGTTTCATTGCTGCTGTACGGCGTGATCGGCGCTTCCGGTATTCGCGTGCTGATCGAGTCCAAAGTGGACTACAGCAAAGCGCAAAATCTGATCCTGACGTCGGTCATCCTGATAATCGGTGTCAGCGGCGCGAAGGTGCACATCGGCGCGGCTGAACTGAAAGGCATGGCGCTGGCGACGATCGTCGGTATTGCCCTGAGCCTGATCTTCAAATTGATCAGCGTCCTGCGTCCGGAAGAAGTGGTGCTGGATGCTGCGGACAGCGATACGTCGTCGCATTGATCCTTTAACCGGGCGGGATCTCCGCCCGGTAATTATTGGGGACAAAGAAGGAAAAAGCGTGGTTTTTCCTTCTTTGTGGTTAGCAGCCGAAAATCAATAAATTGATTTTCCTGGTTTTTTATATGGCGCTATTTTTTGTATTGAGATAAGGAAAGGGCCGCTACCGATCTGCGCCGGGCGATCCGCCCGGTTCTCTCCCTCACGCCTTTTGTGTTACACTCATGGCGATTTTTTGCAGTCCCATGTTGAGGTCACTCTGAACGCTCCGGCTCAGCTCTCTCTGCCACTCTATTTGCCCGATGACGAAACCTTCGCGAGTTTCTGGCCGGGTGATAACGCCTCTTTACTTGCTGCCGTGCAAACCATGCTACGCCAGGATCACAGCGGATACGTTTATGTCTGGTCGCGTGAAGGCGCGGGCCGCAGCCATTTGCTGCACGCAGCCTGTGCAGAACTCTCACAGCGTGGCGATGCGGTCGGATATGTGCCGTTAGATAAACGCACCTGGTTTGTACCGGAAGTGCTGGATGGCATGGAACATCTGGCGCTGGTGTGTATCGACAATATCGAGTGTGTGGCGGGCGACGAACCCTGGGAAATGGCGATTTTTAATCTCTACAATCGCATTCTGGAATCCGGTAAAACGCGTCTGCTGATAACCGGCGATCGTCCACCACGTCAGTTGAATTTGGGCTTGCCGGATCTGGCTTCGCGCCTTGATTGGGGGCAAATCTACAAGCTGCAACCGCTGTCTGACGAAGACAAACTGCAGGCATTACAGCTGCGAGCCAAAATGCGTGGCTTCGAGATGCCGGAAGACGTCTGCCGCTTCCTGATGAAGCGTCTCGACCGCGAAACGCGAACCCTCTTTATGACGCTGGATCAGTTAGATCGGGCTTCTATTACCGCTCAGCGCAAGCTGACCATTCCTTTTGTGAAAGAGATCCTTAAGCTCTAACCGCATTAGCCATTTTCTGCCTTTGTAGGCCGGATAAGCGCAGCGCCATCCGGCAGAATTGCCCGGCGGCGCTGCGCTTGCGCGGGCCTACAATGAATGTTTCTTTAGCTATTTTTCCATCATCTCATCCATAACCTTAACGTCATAGAGTAGATGCTCGACCAGCAGCGGAATCGGCCTCCCCGAAGCCACATTTCTGCCACCTTCACGCCACAACGCTGTCCCGCTGACATCCAGATGGGCCCACGGAATGTCCGGCGGACAGAAATGGTGCAGCAGCCAGGCGGCTGAAGCACTGATCGCGGCGTTGTTGGTGGGCGTATTACAGAGATCCGCGATCGTACTTTCGGTCTGCTTTTTCAGCCGTTTATCCAGCGGCAGCGACCACACTTCATCCCCGCTCTTTTCCCCTGCCTGCGTTAACGCACAACGTAATGGTTCATCCTGTGTCATCAGCCCGCTCAGCTCATAGCCCAGCGCTTTGACGACGGCACCCGTGAGCGTTGCCATGTCGATAATGTATTGAGTTTGCGGGTGGCGCTGGCTGGCCCAGGCGACGGCATCCGCCAGCACCAGACGGCCTTCTGCATCGGTGTTATTGATTTCTACCGTCAGGCCATTACAGGCGCGGGCAACACTGCCAGGCTGCATCGCGTCCGGGCCGATGGCGTTTTCTGCCAGTGCCAGCACGCCCATGACGCGAACGGGCAGCTTCAGCTCCGCAATGCTCAGCATCAACCCCAGCACATTCGCCGCGCCGCACATGTCGTATTTCATGGTGTACATGCCTGCGCCTTCTTTCAGCCACAGGCCGCCGGTGTCAAAGGTAATGCCTTTGCCCACGTAGCTGCGAACGGGGCCAGTTTCCGCGCCATTGTAGTGAATGGCGAGCAGGCGAGGGGGGCGAGAAGCACCTTTGCCGACTGCGTGCAGTAGCCCAAGCCCTTGCTGAGCAATGGCTTTTTCATCCAGCACTTCGCATTTCAGCGTTGGATAGTGAGCACACAAACGCTGCGCTTCTTCCACCACAAACTGAGGTGTGCAGGTTTCTGAAGGAATGTCCGCCAGGCGGCGTGCGGCAAGCATTCCCTTCGCAACGGCATGCTGCTGGCGAAATGCCTCGCTCATCACTGACTGTTGCTCTGGCAGAGAGAATCCGCTGAGCTTTTTGACTCGCAGCGGCTGTTCATCGCGTTTCCGCAGCCCCAGGTCGTCGAGGTTATGATCGAGATTGAAGAACCAGCGCAGGGCTGGATCCCGAACGCGCTCCTCCGTCAATGAAGTGCAATCCAGCACCACTTCTTCACTAGCGGGTGATTTAAACAGTGGGCGCAGATGCGTCAGCAAGCTCTCAGTCAGCGCATCCTGCCACGCAGAGTCTGGAATCAGGGTGATTCTGGCGAAAGGCGCGCAGGCAAAACGGCTGTCGGCAACGTGCCCCGCGTTCGCATGCGCAATCATGTCAGCCAGCACCGGGATATCAAACTCCGCTAACAGCGGGCTGCCCGCGTGGCTAATCAAATGACTGCGCGGCGTCACCTCTGCAGAGCGTGTGATTAAACGATATTCCATGGGTTACTCCTCAATCGGGGCGCGAATGCGTTCGGCATAAGCCTGCATCCAGTCGGCATCCACCGGCTGATAGTGGGTTTTTTCTTTGTGGCGTTCAGCACGAAAAACGGTCAAGGGCTGTTTTGCCGTGGCGACCACAAAGGAGAAGGTTTTAATGTTGGTCGATGCGCCAAATTCGCCGTGGCGATTCATGCACACCACCGACAAATCGCCCGCACGGCCAAAGCGTGACATCAGCTTATCTTCCAGCTCGAAGACCACGGAATCTGCCGCTTGTTGTGGCGCCATGCCGCCCGCCATGCGGCGTACGATTTCGTAGCTGGTGCAGCCTTTCATCAGGTCTTCACCCACGCCGGTTGCGGTGGCGGCCCCGGTTTCACTGTCGCAATAAAAGCCGGAACCCATAATCGGTGAATCGCCGATGCGCCCACGTTTCTTCATGAACAGGCCGCTGGTGGAGGTCGCAACGCTCATCGAGCCTTGTTTATCGAGGCCGATAATGCCGACGGTGTCGTGGCCGTCATACGGGCTGAGCCCTTTGTCGAGCGTTTCCCGGCAGCGTTTGCGATAGTGCTGCATGGCGCGCTCGGTCAGCATCTCTTTATGGCTGAACCCTTGTTCCAGCGCCCATTCGCGTGCGCCCTGGCCGACCAGTAAAGAGTTATAGCGCTGACGGCTGAGCGCATGCGCCACACGCACCGGATTAGCGATATCAATAAGGTTGCCCACCGCGCCAAAGGCCAGCGTGTCGCCATCCATAAACGCAGCATCCAGTTCTACTTCGCCGTTTTCAGTAGGCAGGCCGCCAAAGCCGACGGATTTGTAATACGGAAAATCTTCTACGGCAGCAACGGCATCGACCACGGCGGCCGACGCAGCATTCCCTGCGGCAAGCGCAGACGCGGATTCAGTGACCCCTTCCAGCGCCATACGCCAGGTTGCAATAATTCCCCACATCTTTATGACTCCTGTTTTGCCAGTACACTGGCTTCACTTTCGGTAACGACTTCTGCGGCACGGTACTGCTTATCGACAATGCGCATAAATGGCAGATACAGCATCGCGCCAATCAGCAGGTTGATGATTTGCATCACACTGCCGGACAGATGGCCGGTGACGATAAAGCCGCTTAAGACGGGTGGCAGCGTCCACGGAATAAACACGCCGGTAGTGACCGCGACAGCCCCGATTTTCATCGCCACATACTGCACGGTGACCAGCACCAGCGGCACGAGATTGAAAGGAATCAGCATTATCGGGTTCATGATCACCGGCAGGCCAAACAGCACCGGTTCGTTGATATTGAAGATCGAGGCCCCGGCACCAAGCCGCGCCACTTCACGCATGTTTTTACTGCGAGCGAAAATCAGCATCGCGATAACCAGCGACAGTGTGGCACCCGCGCCGCCCATCCAGATCATGTCGAAGAACTGCTCGGTAATGATGTGCGGAGGCGTGATGCCCGCCTGAATGGCGGCGATGTTGTCGGTCTGGTTTTCCATCCACAGCGGGCGGATGATGCCGTTGATCATCGAGCCGGAGTTAATGCCGACAGACCACAGAATGGTGATGCTGAACACCGTCATCAGCGCGCCAAAATAGGAGGTGCCGTAGTGACGCACCGGCGTGGCGACCACTTCATAAATGAACTGGTGGATGGTGTTGTAATGGGTATTTTCAAAACCGATGCGGATAACCAGCACCAGAATCATCACCACCAGCGCCGGAATCAATGCAGCAAAAGACTCCTGTACCGCAGGCGGCACGCCATCGGGCATTTTGATGACCAGTTTTTTGCGCTTCAGCCAGCAGAACAGCTCGGTCCACAGCAGCGAACCAATCATCGCCACGAACAGGCCTTTACTGCCAATCCACTCGACCGGCATCACGGTGATCCCGCCGTTTTCCGCCACTTTGATAAACGGGGTCAGGATCAGGAAACTCACCAGCGCCAGAATGCCGCAGGAGATGCGGTCTTCTTTGTAGTGTTCCGCCAGACGATAGGCCACAAGGAAGCTGACAAACAGCGACATGGTCGAGAACACCGCATTGAACGGGATCTCGACGATGCTGCTCCAGCTGTCACCAAAGGTGTGAGACATGAACTGCTGGTAGCCCTGATTCGGGAACGATGAAATCACCAGCAGGATCGAACCGACAATAATAAACGGCATGAAAGAGACATAGGCACCGCGAATGGCACCCAGGTGACGCTGCTGGGCGGCTTTGGCGGCCAGAGGCATCAATTTCGCTTCTAAAAATCCCAGAACATTGTTCATTGTGAGCTCCGCACGAGACTGGCTGGACGGTTGTGTGTTATGACTGCGGATTATCAGTGAAAGCGCAGAGGTGAAAGGTGAATCCGCTCACATTGCCAGTGCGTGAGTAGCATAAGTCTCACATGATTAGTTCTGAATTTACCTTGGGAACAGACGATGGAAATTAAGCTGCATGCAAACGCGACCACCACGCCGCGAGTGCGTCGTTACCTGCAACAGTCCGATAAAAGCGACCGGGAACTGGCGAAAGAGTTGGGCATTTCCGTCACCACAGTGCGGCGCTGGCGCAATCGGCAGCAGATTGACGATCGGCATACCACGCCTCACGTAGTACACAAAGCGATGAGATCAGAACAGGTGGTGTTGATCAACGCCCTGCGTGACACCCTGAATGCGCCGCTTGATGAACTGCTGATTATGGTGAATGAGGGGCTGGGTATTCCGGTCTCTCGCGCCACGCTGAACCGTTATTTGGCCCCGGCGCATCAGCGGCAGAAAGCGGCAGTGCAGGGCAAGAAAGCCCTGAAGGCGGGCCTGCAGCCGAATACTTTAACCGTGCATTACCGACTGCTGTCGATGACGATGGACGACGGCGGCGATCACCATTTGCTTTGGGCGCGTGAGCCGTTAAGCGGCTGGTGTCAGGCTCGGGTCTATTCGGGGATCTCTCTGGCGTTAGTGCAAAACTGGCTGAGTGAAGTACTGGAACGTTGTCCGGCTGCTATTCAATGTGTTGAGACTGAAAAGGTAAAATGGCTACAGGTCGAGCTCGCGGGGCGGGTTCGCCGCGACATTCCTGCTGGCGATTTATTCACCATTACATTCAGCGAATCTCTGAATGCCTTGATTCCGGCGGCAAGCGAACCGGATGCGTGGGTTCAGCGTTTGTGTGCATTGTGGAATACGGGGAAGGCGCAAAAGAAACTTGGGGAGCTAACGCCGCAGGCTTTTCTGGAAGCGCTGCGGCATCAGGATTAGAGGATGTCCAGCACGGATTCTGGCGGACGGCCAATGCGCGCCTGACCGTTTTTAATGACGATAGGGCGTTCAATCAGTTTAGGATTGGCGATCATCGCGTTGATCAAATCGGCTTCGCTCAGAGCGCTGTCCGCCAGATTCAGCTCTTTGTACAACTCTTCCTTCTGGCGCATCAGTTCACGAGCGCTTTTCATGCCGAGCATCTTCAGCAGATTTTTCACCGTTGCCGCATCCGGCGGCGTGTCCAGATAGAGCACGACTTCCGGCTCAACGCCTTTCTCTTTCAGCAGCGCTAACGTTTCGCGGCTCTTGGAACAGCGTGGGTTGTGATAGATCGTGACGGCATCACGCATCGGGTATCCTTACATCTTGGTATAGGGTTTAAAGGTTTCCTGCAACTGACGGAACTGGTCGATTCGCGCATCGTAGCGGGACTGTTGCAGGCTGCCGAGTTTTACCTGTGAACTGGCGTTACTCAGCAAGGAAATGGCCTGATCGAGCCTGCCTACCAGCGCCATATTTTCGGCGCGTGCGGCTAATTCCTGATCCCGGTTGCCCAGTTTCCCTTCTGCCTGAGCCAGCAGGTCCCAACCGTTGGTGTCATCTTTATAGGTAAACGTATAGCGGTTCAGCAGCGTTACTGCTTCCGCTGGTTTTCCTGACTGCAGCAGGGCGTTAGACAGGTTGAGCTGCAACACCGGATTCGTCCGCAACTCTGCTGCACCTTTCAGACGGTTAACGGCTTCATCGTTCTTATTCTGCCCCAGCGAAATGTCCGTCGCCAGATCGAGATACCAGGCATTTTGCGGATTGGCGGTCAACAACGGTTGAAGCAGTTTAGTGGCTTCAGCAAAGTTATCTTTTTCCATTGCCAGCAGCGCGCGACCATATTGCGCGGCGTGCTGTTCACGGATGTTGCCTTTCGACCAGTTGTCGAGCAAATCCGTACCCAACTGATTCTGTCCGTTATTGTACATACCTAAAATACGCGCTTTGGCCATGTAGAAATCTTCGGAAGACTGAACGACGACCGGGCGCATCTGGTTGGCGCGCATCCGGGCGTCGGAGAGACGGCTTTCCGGAAGGGGGTGAGTCAGCAACATTTCTGGCGGACGCGAAGAGTAGCGCGACTGATCCAACAGCTTATCCATAAACTGCGGCATGGCCTGAGGATCAAAGCCGGAACGCTGCAAAACCTGAATCCCGATGCGGTCGGCTTCTTCTTCGTTTTGACGCGTAAAGCTGATAAGCCCTTGCTGTGTGCCTGCCAGCGTACCGGTGAGCGCTGCCATACCGGCTTGCGGGCTCGCCATCGCCAGCAGAATCGAACCGAGGGCACCAACCCAGGTCAGCGGCGCATTGCGTTTCTGGTCTTCCATCGCACGCGCCAGGTGGCGCTGTGTCACGTGGGAGATTTCGTGCGCCATAACCGAAGCCAGCTGGCTTTCGGTGTCGGCATAACGGAACAACGCTGAGTGCAGTACCACGTTGCCGCCGAAGAAGGCAAAGGCGTTGAGCTCATCATTGTTGATTAAAAAGAAGTGAAAAGGCGTGCGCACGGAGTTGGCGTGCGCGACAAGGCGCATGCCCAGACCGTTGATGTACTGAACCAACAGCGGATCGTTGACCAGTGGCGCACTGCCGCGTAGCTGGCGCACATAGAAATCGCCCATCTGCAGTTCCTGCCCGATAGAGAGCGTGCTTCCGGCAGTGGTGCCCATATCTGGCAGCGAGTCTGCGGTATCTGCAAAAGCGGGCAATGCCTGGCCCAGCGTCAACGACGCAATAAGTGTCGCAACAAGCGTTTTCTTTAACTGCCTGAACATAGCTCGGTCCTGTCTGTAGGGTATGCGAGTTTGACCGACAACGAGGCGTAACGTTCCATGTCGACCGCTCACGCAGTGTAGCGCCCAGTTGTTCGCTTGAAAACGCCCTTGTATCACTTTTAGTGTCTGGTGCGCTGCAGGACAAAAAACGGAGTCTTTTTTGTGACATTTAGATACACTTCCCGAGGGCCTTTTGCCCGCCATTCAGGGATACGGTATTTTATGCTCGAAATGTTAATGCAGTGGTATCGTCGTCGCTTCAGCGATCCGGAGGCGATTGCGCTGCTGGTCATTCTGCTTGCCGGGTTCGGCATCCTCTTCTTCTTTAGCGGCCTGCTCGCCCCGTTGCTGGTGGCGATTGTGCTTGCTTATCTGCTTGAGTGGCCCACCGTTCGCCTTGAGCGCATTGGCTGTTCCCGAAGCTGGGCCACGTCGATTGTGCTTGTCGTTTTCGTCGGCATTTTGCTGCTGATGGCGTTTGTGGTGATGCCGGTGGCGTGGCAGCAGGGGATTAATCTGATCCGCGATATGCCTGGCATGCTCAATAAACTCTCAGATTTTGCTGCCACACTGCCGCGTCGTTATCCCGCTTTAATGGATGCGGGGATTATTGATGCCATGGCCGAAAACATGCGCAGCCGAATGCTGACCGTGGGTGATTCAGTGGTGAAATACTCTCTCGCCTCGCTGGTCGGGCTGCTGACCCTCGCGGTCTATCTGGTCCTGGTACCGCTGATGGTGTTCTTCCTGGTAAAAGACAAAGAGCAGATGCTGAACGCCGTGCGCCGCGTGTTGCCGCGTAACCGGGGCCTGGCAGGCCAGGTCTGGAAAGAAATGAACCAGCAAATTACCAACTACATCCGCGGCAAAGTGCTGGAGATGATTGTGGTGGGGGTCGCCACCTGGATTGGCTTCCTGCTGTTTGGCCTGAACTATTCCCTGCTGCTCGCCGTGCTGGTGGGGCTGTCGGTGCTGATCCCTTATATTGGTGCCTTTGTGGTGACGATTCCGGTGGTGTTTGTGGCGTTGTTCCAGTTTGGCCTCGGCACTGAGTTCTGGAGCCTGTTCGCGGTGTACCTGATTATTCAGGGGCTGGATGGCAACCTGCTGGTGCCGGTGCTGTTCTCTGAAGCGGTGAACCTGCATCCGTTGGTGATTATCCTGTCGGTGGTTATCTTCGGCGGGCTGTGGGGATTCTGGGGCGTGTTCTTTGCCATTCCGCTGGCAACGCTCATTAAGGCTGTCGTGCATGCCTGGCCGGACAGCCCGGCGGTAGAGGAAGCGTGAAAAAGCAGTACCTGAAGGAAGCCACCGCCCGGCAGATTGTCCAGCGGGCGATGAAAATCATCCCATGGTCGGTCAACGTGATGAACGAAGAGGGGATTATCATCGCCTCTGGCGAGCCTTCTCGTCTGCATCAGCGCCATGAAGGGGCGATTCTGGCGCTGAAAGATAACCGCGTGGTCGAAATTGATACCGCTACGGCAAACCGGCTGAAGGGCGTAAAACCGGGCATCAACCTGCCCATTTCCTTTCACGGGCAACTGCTTGGCGTGCTGGGCATTACCGGCGAGCCGGAAGAGGTTCGGGCTTATGCCGAGCTGGTGAAAATGGCCTCTGAGCTGGTCATCGAGCACATGGCGCTGATTGAGCAAAAGCAGTGGGATAAACGCTACCGCGAAGATCTGATCAACCAGCTCATCATGCGGGAACCGCCCGCAGATGCGCTGCACGATATGGTTTCTTATCTGGGCGTTGACCCCGAATTACCGCGCGTCGTGGCGATTATCGAGCTGCGCCAGCCCGACCGCGAAGCGCTGCGCAACCTGCTGGATTATTTCGAAAACAGCGCACGCGACCATCTGGTGACATTCAGCGATTTCAACGAACTTATTATCATCAAGCCGATTGCCCTGAAAGGGGAAAACTGGGATTTGCAGCAGGAGATGCGCGAGCTGCAGACGTTTAAATCCTGGGCAAGCTCTTCAGGATTCAGCCGCATCGTGGTCGGTGGCCATTTCCCAGGAGCAAGAGGCTGGCACCGTTCCTGGCAAACGGCGAAAGCGACGCAGGCGATGGTGAAAAGGCAGAAGTTCAAAAATCAGTATGTCTTCTACCATGACTACGCTTTGCCTGCGTTGCTGGGGGAAATTTCCGAGAGTTGGCAGGCACAGGAGTTGTCACGTTTGTGGGCGAAGCTGTTGGACAATGACAGCAAAGGTGTGTTGCAAACCACCTTGCGAGCATGGTTTGAGCAGAACTGTGAGCTTACTCAAACCGCGAAGCACCTGCATATCCACGTCAATACCCTTCGCTATCGCCTTCAGCGTTGCGAAGAGATCCTGCAAATTAAAATCAATGACTTAAAGAGTATTCTTTGGCTGTTCATTGGCATGCAGCTGCAAACCGAAATTGTAGGTTCCCACAATTTAACGCCTGCTCAGATAGCAAAACTTCGTTAAAAGCACTAACTCCATTCTGCACGCCTTTCCTCATACTGTGCCGGTACCTTACAAAGGAGGCGCAAAAAAATGACGTCCATCTCTACTTTGGGAGCTATCGCCGCATTGGTGGTAGCCATCTTACTGATTTTAAGAAAGGTTTCTCCTGCCTACGGCATGATGGCAGGGGCGTTAATTGGCGGGCTGGTTGGCGGCGCGGATCTGGTTGAAACCGTGAAGCTGATGGTGACGGGTGCACAAGGGATAACCAACGCCGTGCTGCGTATTCTGGCTGCGGGTGTGCTGGCAGGCGTCCTGATTGAGTCCGGGGCCGCGAACACTATCGCGGGAACGGTGGTTAAAAAAGTCGGTGAAACACGCGCTCTGTTGGCGCTGGCGATTGCCACACTTTGCCTGACCGCGGTAGGGGTGTTTGTCGACGTAGCGGTAATCACCGTGGCACCGATTGCCCTCTCGATTGCTCATCGTGCCGGGTTGTCGAAAACGGCGATCTTGCTGGCAATGATTGGTGGCGGTAAGGCGGGCAACGTGATGTCACCTAACCCGAATGCGATTGCGGCGGCTGATGCTTTCCACGTGCCGCTGACCTCAATCATGATGGCGGGCGTGATCCCGGGGCTGTTTGGCCTGGCGATGGCTTATTTCCTTGCGAAAAAACTGAGCCGCAAAGGCACCATGGTGACGCAGGAAGAAGTCGTGGTTCAGGGCGCGCATGCCGATCAACCGGGTTTTCTGGTGTCGGTCAGCGCTCCGCTGGTCGCTATTGTGCTGCTTTCCCTGCGCCCGATTGCCGGTATCAACATTGACCCTCTGATTGCGCTGCCTGTCGGCGGCCTGATTGGTCTGATGCTGATGGGCCGCGCCCGTCACGCTAACCAGTACATGGTGGCTGGCCTGACGCGTATGGCACCTGTTGCCATTATGCTGCTGGGGACGGGAACGCTGGCCGGCATTATTGCCAACTCCGAACTGAAAGATGTGCTGATCCACGGCCTGACGGCTTCCGGATTGCCTGCCTGGGTGCTGGCACCGGTTTCGGGTGCCATTATGTCGATGGCGACAGCTTCTACAACCGCTGGCACCGCAGTGGCGTCCAGCGTCTTCGCGCCAACCCTGGTTGAGCTCGGCGTTTCAGCGTTAGCGGGCGCAGCGATGATTCACGCGGGCGCAACCGTGCTCGATCACTTGCCACACGGCAGCTTCTTCCACGCTACAGGCGGCAGCGTCAACATGCAGATCCGTGAGCGTCTGAAGCTGATGCCTTATGAGACGCTGGTCGGTTTGACCATTGCCGTCATGTCTACACTGATGTTTGGCGTGTTCGGATTCGCAGGATAACGATGATGAAAATTGTAATTGCCCCTGATTCTTTCAAAGAAAGCCTCTCGGCCCTCAATGTTGCACGCGCCATTGAAGCCGGGTTTCGACAGATTTATCCGGATGCGGACTATGTCACCGTGCCGATGGCCGATGGCGGCGAAGGCACCGTGGAATCAATGGTCGAAGCGACCGAAGGCCGCTATCAGTTTACCGAGGTGACAGGGCCGCAGGGCGAGAAAGTAAGTGCTCGCTGGGGCCTGATGGGCGACGGGCGGACGGCAATCATTGAAATGGCTGCCGCGTCCGGGTTGCATTATGTGGCCCCTGAACTGCGTAATCCGCTGAATACGACCAGTTTCGGCACCGGGGAATTGCTTGTCGCGGCGCTGGAATCTGGCGTTGAGCACATCATTCTGGGGATCGGCGGCAGTGCGACCAACGACGGCGGCGCAGGCATGATGCAGGCGCTGGGTGCAGGGCTGTTTGATGCTGAAGGTAACACGCTTGCTCACAGCGGCGGCGCATTAGAAAAGCTCGCTCATATTGAGTTAAGCGGGCTGCATCCACGGCTGGCGGAGGTTTCACTCACGGTCGCTTGTGATGTAAATAATCTGCTATGTGGCCCAAATGGCGCGTCAGCGGTGTTCGGCCCACAGAAAGGGGCGACGCCAGAGATGGTCAAACAACTGGACGCTATCCTCAACAACTGGGGCCAGATCATGGCGAAAACCACCGGGCGAGACGTACGCGAAGTGGCGGGTGCAGGCGCAGCAGGAGGAATGGGCGCGGCACTGGTTGGGCTGCTCAATGCGCAGCTCAAACCCGGCGTGGAAATTGTGGTGGAAGCGCTGAAGCTGGATGAGCACGTCAAAGATGCCACGCTGGTGGTAACCGGTGAAGGACGGCTCGACAGCCAAAGCATCTGCGGTAAAACGCCGATTGGCGTGGCAACCGTAGCAAAGCGTCACAACAAGCCAGTGATTGCGCTGGCAGGTGGATTAAAAGACGATCATCAGGTGGTTTATGAGTACGGGCTTGACGCAGCGTTCGCGATTCTTCCGGGGATTGTGACCCTGCCGCAGGCGCTGGAAGGCGCACATGAAAACCTGAAGCTCACCGCTCGCAATGTGGCGGCGGTGTGGAAGATGGCGCAGCTGGCAAAATAGGTTTTATTGCCGGGTGGCGGCTTCGCCTTACCCAGCCTACATGTTTATTGTCGATGCCTGGTGTAGGCCGGGTTAGCGAAGCGCCACCCGGCAATTTCTCACCAAAAAGCAGAAACAAAAAACCGCCCCTCGGGGCGGTTATGCTATCAGGCGTTCTCTTTCACCCAGTTCAGCACGATATCGTGGTGATTGCTGGTTTTGAAGTCATCGAACACATGCTGGACTTTACCTTCACCGTCCAGCAGGAAGCTGATGCGATGGATGCCGTCATAGGTTTTCCCCATAAACGACTTCTCGCCCCAGACGCCAAACTGTTCGCAGACCTGATGGCCTTCGTCAGAAAGCAGGGTGAAATTCAGCAGCTCTTTTTCGGCAAAACGGGAGAGTTTTTCCGGTTTGTCGGTGCTGATACCCAGCACTTCAACACCCGCTTTCTTTAACTCATCCATATTGTCGCGCAGGCCACAGGCTTGTACGGTACAGCCCGGTGTCATGGCTTTCGGGTAGAAATAAACCAGAACTCGCTGTCCCTGGAAGTCGGTTAAATTTACTTGCTCGCCGTCTTGATCGGGCAGGCTAAATTTCGGTGCGATGTCACCGGCTTTCAGTGGGGTCATTACTAAACTCCATCTTGTTCATCATGCTGTGAATAATTGACGACGTTTATACTGCCTTGTGCTTTCAGTTCTGTACACAGCTCTTTAAACGCTTGTTCGATATTTGCTGCATTTTGCGACGCCGGGCTGTGAGCCGTTATCTGGATGAAAAGCTGTGCGGTGGCGGTATCTTCACCCGGTTGTGTGCGCGAAACCAGCTCGGCGATGTTCATCTCATGAGCATCAAATAAGCCGGTAAAACGTTCGATAATATGCGGAGAATCAGGCACTTCAACCTGCACCCAGACGGTTGACGGCAGCGCAACGCGTGGGCGTGCGGTGGTGCGTTTCATCACAATCAGCAGATCAAGCTCTGCCCCTTTCAGCGGCAAGGTGGATTCAATCAGGGTAATGGCGTTCCAGCTACCGGAAAGCAGCATGATGAAGGTGAATTCATCGCCGAGCATCGCCAGTCGACTGTCTTCAATATTACAGCCGCAGCTACTGACGTGACGGGTGATGGTGTTTACGATCCCAGGGCGGTCGGCACCCAGCGCGGTAATCACCAGATAGTGATGTAGGGAGGCTGTCAAACCAGTTCTTCCTTTGAAAAGGGGGGTTGTGACTAGGAAAGCATAAAAAAAACCGGCATACAACATCCTGAGTGCCTCCGGTCTCTTGCTTTTATAACAAGACCAAACGTACCATTGAGGCTCTTGTCCGCACATCTGCACTGAGGATGGCCCATGTTTACGGGAAGTATTGTAGCGCTTGTCACGCCGATGGATGAAAAAGGTCAGGTTGACCGCGCCAGCCTGAAAAAACTGATTGATTATCATGTCGCCAACGGAACCTCGGCGATCGTTTCTGTAGGGACGACGGGCGAGTCTGCTACCCTGAGCCATGAAGAACACGGCGATGTGGTCATGATGACTGTCGAACTGGCTGACGGGCGTATTCCGGTCATTGCCGGAACGGGGGCAAATGCAACCGCAGAGGCCATCAGCCTGACTCAGCGTTTCAACAATACCGGGGTTGTCGGCTGCCTGACGGTAACGCCGTACTACAACCGCCCGACGCAGGAAGGGCTGTTCCAGCACTTCAAGGCGATTGCGGAACACACTGATTTACCCCAAATTCTGTATAATGTGCCATCTCGCACGGGCTGCGACATGCTGCCGGAAACCGTGGGCCGTCTGGCGAAAGTAAAAAATATTATCGCGATTAAGGAAGCCACCGGGAACTTAAGTCGTGTTCACCAGATCAAAGAGCTGGTTTCAGATGACTTTATCCTGCTGAGCGGTGACGATGCGACTGGCCTCGATTTCATGCAGTTAGGGGGCCACGGCGTGATTTCCGTCACCACTAACGTAGCCGCGCGCGAAATGGCAGAAATGTGTAAACTGGCAGCCGTTGGGCGTTTTGCGGAAGCTCGGGTGATTAACCAGCGTCTGATGCCGTTACACCATAAATTATTTGTCGAACCCAATCCGATCCCGGTGAAATGGGCCTGTAAGGAATTGGGACTTGTAGCAACCGACACGCTGCGCCTGCCAATGACGCCCATCACCGCTCATGGTCGTGACGTCGTGGCCTCCGCGCTGAAGCATGCCGGTTTGCTGTAAAGTTTAGGGAGATTTGATGGCTTACTCAGTACAGAAGTCGCAGCTGGCAAAGGTTGCGGGAGTTTCACTTATTATGCTCCTCGCGGCCTGTAGTTCCGATTCGCGCTACAAGCGCCAGGTCAGCGGTGATGAGTCTTACCTGGAGGCGGCGCCGCTTTCTGAACTGCATGCGCCAGCCGGGATGATCCTGCCTATCCAGAATGGCGATTACAACATTCCGGTTGCCCGTGGCGACGGTGCGACAGGTAAAGCGCTGGACATCCGTCCTCCTGCTCAGCCGTTGGCGCTGGTGTCCGGGGCTCGCACTCAGTTCACGGGTGACACCGCCACGCTGATGGTGGAAAGCGGACGCAACGGTAACCTGTGGCCACAAGTGGTAAGCATCGTGCAGGCGAAGAACTACACCATCGACAAGCGTGATGATGCTTCGCAGTCACTGACCACCGATTGGGTGCAGTGGAACCGTCTTGATGAAGACCAGCAGTACCGTGGTCGCTATCAGATCTCCGTGAAGCCGCAGGGTTACCAGCAGGCTGTTGTGGTTAAGCTGCTGAACCTGGAACAAGCAGGCAAACCGGTTGCTGACGCCGCTTCCATGCAGCGTTACAGTTCGGAAATGCTGAACGTGATTTCTGCCGGTCTGGATCAGAACGCGACCAGCGCGCAGAACGCCGCACAAAGCCGTGCGGGCGCATCGTTCGATGTGCAGAGCGCAGCGGATGATACTGGCCTGCCAATGCTGGTGGTGCGTGGTCCGTTCAACCTGGTGTGGCAGAAACTGCCCGCCGCGCTTGAAAAAGTGGGCATGAAAGTTACGGACAGCACCCGCTCTACGGGCAGCGTGGCCGTGACCTACAAACCGCTGTCTGACAGCGACACGGGTCTCTCCTCCGGCGACTATAAGCTGCAGGTAGGCGACCTCGATAACCGCACCAGTCTGCAGTTCATCGATCCGAAAGGCCACACGCTGACCCAGTCGCAGAATGATGCGCTGGTAGCCGCCTTCCGGTCCGCTTTTAAATAAGAAATAACAGGGTCAGAGCCATCTGGCCCTTTTTTCTGATATGATACGCAAACGTGTGCGTCGGCAGAAAAGCCCGATTTTATTGTTAATTTCCTTACCGGAGTATTGAAGATGCAAAAGCAAGCTGAGTTGTATCGCGGCAAAGCGAAAACCGTTTACAGCACGGAAAACCCGGACCTGTTGGTGCTCGAATTCCGCAACGATACGTCAGCAGGTGATGGTGTGCGCATCGAACAGTTTGACCGTAAAGGGATGGTGAACAACAAGTTCAACCATTTCATTATGAGCAAACTGGAAGCAGCGGGCATTCCGACCCAAATGGAGCAGTTGCTGTCTGACACCGAAAGCCTGGTGAAGAAACTGGAGATGGTGCCCGTCGAGTGTGTTATCCGTAACCGCGCCGCCGGTTCACTGGTAAAACGCCTGGGCATTGAAGAAGGTATCGAACTGAACCCACCGCTGTTCGACCTGTTCCTGAAAAATGACGCCATGCACGACCCGATGGTGAACGAGTCTTACTGTGAGACCTTCGGCTGGGTCAATAAAGAAAATCTGGCAACAATGCGCGAGCTGACGTACAAAGCCAACGACGTGTTGAAAAAGCTGTTTGACGATGCGGGCCTGATCCTGGTCGACTTCAAACTGGAATTTGGTCTGTTCAACGGCAAAGTGGTGCTGGGTGATGAGTTTTCCCCGGATGGCAGCCGTCTGTGGGACAAAGAAACCATGGATAAAATGGACAAAGACCGTTTCCGTCAAAGCCTCGGCGGCCTGATTGAAGCCTACGAAGAAGTGGCTCGTCGTTTAGGTGTTGAGCTGGATTAAGGCTAAACCCTTATTAAATCAGAGGATGCTTAGCATCCTCTCAGATTGCTGACAAAGAAGGAAAAAGCGTGGTTTTTCCTTCTTTGTGGTGAGCAGCCGAAAATCAATGAATTGATTTTCCTTATTTTTTGTTCGATGACCTATGACAAATCTTCATTTGTTGGAGGTTTGTCATTACTCTCAGAGGATGCTTAGCATCCTCTTTTGTTTTCTGACTCGCTGACTATGGTAATCCGCGCCTTAAGCGCCTACGATCATCCTATCAATATCAGGAAAGATAGAGGTAGTTATGCGTTGGCAAGGTCGTCGCGAAAGCGACAACGTCGAAGACAGACGTAATGATTCCGGCGGGATGCCGCCAATGATGGGCGGCAGGGGCAATATTCGTCTTCCGCGCGGCAAAGGCGGCATTATTCTGCTGATTGTCGTGGTTGTCGCAGGCTATTACGGTGTCGACCTCACCGGCATGCTGACCGGCCAGCCGATGGTGCAGCAGCAAAGCACCCAGCGTTCGATAAGCCCTAATGATGACGAAGCGGCGAAATTCACCTCGGTGATTCTGGCGACCACCGAAGACACCTGGGGGCAAATATTCCAGAAAATGGGGCGTCAGTATCAGCAACCGAAGCTGGTGATGTACCGTGGCGCAACCCGCACAGGCTGCGGCACCGGGCAATCCGTTATGGGGCCGTTTTACTGCCCGGCGGACAGCACCGTTTATATCGACCTGTCATTCTACGATGACATGAAAAACAAACTCGGCGCGGACGGCGATTTCGCGCAGGGCTATGTCATCGCCCACGAAGTCGGGCATCACGTGCAAAAACTGCTGGGCATCGAGCCGAAAGTGCGCCAGATGCAGCAGAATGCTTCCCAGGCTGAAGTGAACCGCCTGTCCGTGAAAATGGAACTGCAGGCCGACTGCTTCGCGGGCGTCTGGGGCCACAGCATGCAGCAACAAGGTGTACTGGAAGCAGGTGATGTTCAGGAAGCACTGAATGCCGCCGAAGCCATCGGTGATGACCGTCTGCAACAGCAAAGCCAGGGCCGCGTGGTGCCAGACAGCTTCACGCACGGTACTTCAGAGCAGCGCTACTCCTGGTTCAAACGCGGTTTTGACAACGGCGATCCTTCCCAGTGCAACACCTTTGGCAAACAGTTTTAAAGTGACTTATGAGTGATATGGAGGCCATCGCCGCCGGGGCGATGCGCATGAAGGAACAAGGCATTCGCCGCCTGCTGGTACTGAGCGGCGAAGGTGACTGGGTTTATCATCAGGCGCAGCAACTGCGGCTGAAACTGGCGGGTGACGGCATTTGGATTGGACCGGAGGCTGTCGCTGAACCCTGCTGCTTACCTTCAGCCCTAAAAACTCTGCTCGGGCGTGAATTTCTTCACGCCTTTTTTGATGCCCGCGAAGGATTTGACGTCGCCGCCTTTGCCGCTCTGGCCGGGGCGCTGAAAGCGGGAAGCTGGCTGGTCTTGCTCATTCCCGATATCGACAGCTGGTCGGAAAGGGCAGACGGCGATTCCGTCCGCTGGAGCGACAGCGCAGATCCGATTCCTGTCCCCCATTTCATCCACCATTTTTGTCGAACTTTAAAGGGCGATGCTGAAGCGGCCGTCTGGCGGCAGAATCAGCCTTTTACCTTACCGGAAGCGTCAACTCGCCCGGCCTGGCATGAAGCCAACGGTGAACCTCAGGCAGAGCAGGCCAGGATTTTAGCGGCCCTTGCCACAATAGAACCCGGCGTTGCGGTCGTGACGGCGGAGCGCGGACGAGGAAAATCTGCGCTGGCGGGAATGCATCTTCGTACGTTGCCCGGCACTGCGATGGTTACCGCTCCCGCGAAAGCAGCCACTGACGTACTGGCCGCCTTTGCGGGTGAAGCTTATCGCTTTATGGCTCCGGATGCGTTGTTACAATCCACCGAACAAGCCGACTGGCTGATAGTGGATGAAGCGGCCGCCATTCCCGGCCCATTGCTGGAAAAACTGGTGAGCCGTTTTTCTCGCATACTGCTGACGACAACAGTGCAAGGCTACGAAGGCACCGGGCGAGGCTTCCTGTTGAAGTTCTGCGCTCGCTTCCCACAGCTAAACGCTTTCTCCTTGCAACAACCCATCCGCTGGGCTGCGGGCTGCCCGCTGGAACGTTTTGTCAGTCAGGCTTTGTTGTTTGACGACGAACTGCCCGCGTTTTCAACGCAGGGAGAATTGAGCATTGAGCCCGTAGAACAGGCTGAGTGGCAAAGCTCTCCCGAGCGATTAGAAGCTATGTACCGCCTGCTTTCTGCTGCGCATTACCGCACGTCGCCGTTGGATCTGCGAAGAATGATGGACGCGCCCGGTCAGCATTTCTGGCGCGCTCACTATCAGGAACATCTTGCCGGAGCGCTCTGGCTGGTGGAGGAGGGCGGGCTTAGCCCTGCGCTCAGTCAGGCTGTCTGGGCTGGTTTCCGTCGCCCACGTGGCAATCTGGTGGCGCAGTCACTGGCGGCCCATGGCGGCTCTCCGCTGGCGGCGACGCTACGCAGTAAACGCATCAGCAGAATAGCCATTCACCCCGAACATCAACGCCAGGGCCTGGGGCAGAAAATGATTGCCGGGGCCGTGGCGCAGCTTCGCGACTGCGATTATCTCTCCGTCAGTTTTGGGTTCACCGACGAACTGTGGCGTTTCTGGCTGCGTTGCGGCTTTCACCTGGTGCGATTAGGCACTCATCGGGAAGCCAGCAGCGGGTGTTATAACGCGATGGCGGTTTATCCCTTAACGCCAGCCGGAAAAGCGTTGGTCGAAGCAGAGCAGGCAAGATTAGAGCGCGATGCTGTCTGGCTCAATAAATGGCGAGATGTGGCGCTGAACACACAGATTCCGCCAGAGACTATGCTTAATGAAAGCGACTGGCTTGAGCTGGCAGGGTTTGCGTTTGCTCATCGCCCGCTGATGGCGGCGCTCGGGAGTCTTAATCGACTGCTGAACAACGTTGTTCTGCCTCTGCCAGCGCTGCGAGGCGCGCTTCAACAACAGTCAGAGGAAGTCAACGTGAGCGGGCGTAAAGCGCTGCTGGCTCTACAGCGTCAGGAAGCGGCGAGTGCGCTGGCACATCTGGATGCCAGTCGTTGTTCACAGCTTGCTGAACAGGTGAAAAAGCTGCAATTTTTTTAACTAACTCATTCAGTTAAATGTCATGGTCATTATCGCCACGCGGCGTAGACTTCCTTGCAACACGTTAAGGAGAGAGCCATGAAACACGACCATTTTGTTGTACAGAGTCCCTCAGCCCCAGCCCAACAGTTGCTGCTGTTGTTTCATGGCGTGGGCGATAACCCGGTGGCGATGGGGCAGATTGGCAGCTGGTTTGCGCCGCTGTTTTCGCAAGCCTTGATTGTCAGCATCGGCGGCATTGAACCGTGCGGGCCAACAGGCCGACAGTGGTTTTCAGTGCAGGGCGTGACGGAAGAAAATCGTCAACAGCGTGTCGATGCGGCGATGCCTGCGTTTATCGACACAGTCCGCTACTGGCAGAAAGAGAGCGGCGTAAGCCCACTGGCTACCGCGCTGATTGGTTTTTCGCAGGGCTCGATAATGTCGCTGGAAAGCACCAAAGCGGCACCGGATCTGGCTTCGCGCATCATCGCTTTCAACGGTCGCTTTGCCACGCTGCCGACCAAAGCCAGCATCAGCACGACGGTGCATCTGATCCACGGCGGCGATGACAGAGTGATTGATTTAGCGCATGCGGTAAGCGCGCAAGAAACCTTGCTGGAAGTCGGCGGCGACGCCACGCTGGATATCGTAGACGACCTGGGTCACGCCATTGATGACCGCAGCATGCAGTTTGCCCTCGACCACTTGCGCTACACCGTGCCAAAGCACTATTTCGACGAAGCGCTCAGCGGCAGCAAGCCTCAGGATGACGATATTATTGAGTTGCTGTAATGCTTTCTGAATGACAAACGCTTTGGCTGGGGCGTTTTTTTGTGTTTTTTGTGCGCTTTCGTTCCAGAAGCGGACTATCTCACACCCCATTAAGTCTCCTTCATGTACAAAAATAGGTATTTCCCTATTATGGTGGAAAATCATTTCATCACTTCAGATTGTCTTCTTCTGGTGATGGCTTTAAGCTTGATTTTTAGAAGGATTTTAAAATGAGCATCATTTATATTGTTGTTTTAACTTATATAAAACCAATTGAGGACGTTGATTCTCAAATGTCAGAACATGTTGAGTGGCTGAAGAAAGGTTACTCAGATGGCGTATTTCTTGCTTCAGGAAGGCGAATTCCTCGTAATGGTGGCGTCATTCTTGCAAAATGTGACGACATTGAATCTCTAAAAGCTCGCCTTAGCCAGGATCCATTCCAAACCCTGGGTATTGCGAAAACTGAAATTATTCCCTTTGAAGCCACTATGAAAGCTCATTTGCTGGACACTATGTTCTGAGTTCATTCCGGCTCAGTAGCTCGTATTGAGCCGACCTGAATCGCTATAGCTTTGGTAGCCATTTTTTAGTTGGCATAGTAGTGCCAGCTTCTGCTGTTCGCTCAAAAAAGACCTTTAGCGAACGCCTTTTTCGCAAAGTGTCAAACGAATGCTACATACTTCGAAGTGGGCTAAGCCGTGATATGAGAATCAAATTACCGATATAGGTGACTCGAAAAAATTAATGGCATTTGTGAATCTAAGCGCTAAGAATTTCTGAAAATTCTTTGCGCTTCCTTGTCGCCCATTCAGGTTTAATGGAAAGCATTAAACTATATTGTTTTCGAAAATAAACATCTCTGAATTCCTTTTCAGGTGAGCTGTTCATGGCTGCAAATTTTGAAGCTAACCCAACCACTCCGCACTCAACAAACCAATAAAGAATCTCATCATCACTAAGAGTCACTTTACGCGCTATTTCGATACCTCTTTCATTGACAATGAAATGATATTCTTTATCATGAATTTCCAGATATGGAGTAGCCATACCATCAGGTCTGTCAGGGATGAAGAAGTAATAATTGGGCCTTATCCCACCTCCAATTTGCTCACCGATTTTTAGAAGTTCTGCGCGTAACTCGTCGATATTTTTCATGATTTATTGATTTTTAGAGTTAACCATTCATTCCAAACATCCTCCGCATCAATATCTTGATAGCCTCGGCTTTTAGTCATGTCTCTGGAAATTTCTGTCGGTAATTCAACAGCGGTAGCATTATCTCGTATTGACTCAACCTCATGCCGGGTCAGTTCACGGCCACTCTCCTTTTCTTTTGCTTCAAGCAATGCAACAAGTGTCGGGATAAATACAATCGCCATTATCACTAAGTCTCCATTAATCGCTAAATTTGAATCATTCTGGCATAAATAGCAGGTTGTAACATATCCTCTCAGACCTCTCATTGATAGGGTTTTTATTTTCATCTACGTACATCAGAGTAGCTGGTAACCCATTGTTCCAAAGAATGTAATAACCCAAAAGCAATTACATCCCGCAATGGGATCTTCCTTCCAGTAATAACCATTGTTTAAGTAGGTCTATGGTCGTATCCTTCCTCCGCGCCTGCCAAATCAGGTGCCGGGATTAGCCTCCTGAAGTAAACTCACCGACGACACACTGGCGCGTTAGCGCCTTTTTGTGTCGTCCGCACGGTCACACCTCAATGGTGGGTCGGGCAGGGGCGTCGCAAGACGCGCTGGATCGGTGAGACCAGTAAGGCTAACCCTGTTCGCTCCGCCACCCGTGGGATTAGCCTCTCCGCTGGCGATCATAAATTTTCTCACCACAGGGTGTTTTATGACTTCCTACCTTCCCCAACATACCGATGTGTTAACTCTTCCCTTTAACGCCGCCACCGATTTCACCGATCTGGCGGAGTGCTGCGATCGTTTGGCCGTCACACTGATGGAATGCAACGAGAGCGTTTACAAGATGGCGCTGTTGGCGCGCATCGGATCTTGTCTGGCACTTTTGCGCCCGACGCTTAACGACCCGATCCCTGAACACCTGATTGAGCGATTCACTGTCGACAAGCTCCCCGAAACTCAGGCGTGCTTTGAACCTGATGCTGAAGCGCTGTGTGAATACTGTCAGGCGTTAACCCACGTGCTTTGTCAGCAGTCTCAGCTGCCGCAAACAGAGCAGGCGCTGAAAGGGCTGTTGTGCGAGTTGATGTGGATGTTTGCGGGCGATCTGAAAGCGCCGCGCTGGGCTCGTGAGCAGGTGAAGCACTGAGAATGATGGCACTCTGAATATTGCCCGGTAACTATGGAGATTCATTTAAAGGAAACGGTAATCAAATAAATACAGTGCCTGTAGGCCAGCTAAGTGCAGCACCAGCAGGCATAGCATTTGCCCGCACTTGCCTGGTACAGCCTTAACGATTACAGGTATAATCTCCGCATTACCCACACGATTCAGAGTCGACAATGACAAAACTCACCCTACAAGAGCAGATGCTCAAAGCTGGCTTAGTGTCCAGCAAGAAAGTCGCCAAGGTTCAGCGCACGGCCAAAAAATCCCGTGTTCAGGCGCGTGAAGCGCGTGAAGCGGTGGAAGAGAATAAGAAAGCCCAGCTTGAGCGTGACAAAGAGTTAAGCGAGCAGCAGAAGCAAGCGACGTTAGCGAAAGAATACAAAGCTCAGGTGAAGCAACTGATTGAAATGAACCGCATCACTGTCGCCAGAGGCAATATTGATTTCAACTTTACCGACGGCACGCTGATCAAAAAAATCGTGGTCGATAAAGCGACCCAGACTCAGCTTATTAATGGCCGTCTGGCGATTGCACGCCTGCTTGTGGAAGGCAGTAGCGACGCTCAGTACGCCATCATTCCTGCAAGCGTCGCGGATAAAATCGCGCAGCGAGATGCCAGCAGCATTGTGCTCAATAGCGCCCTGAGTCAGGAAGAGCAGGACGAAGACGATCCGTATGCTGACTTTAAAGTGCCAGACGATTTGATGTGGTAAACCGCGGCCAACACGCCAGCCATTCAGAACGGGCTGGCGTTTCTGGCATTGATCTTTTTGCCAGTGATGGGATGAACAAAGTTCAACGCGCTGGCGTGCAGCATCAGCCGTGGTGCTTGCTCAGTACCCGGCAAATCAAGCCCGCCGTACAAATCGCAACCTAAAATGGGATGGCCTAAGTGCTGGCAGTGAATACGCAGCTGATGCGTGCGCCCGGTTTCCGGTGTGAGCTGGACTCGCGTTAACGGCAGCAACTTCCCGTCTTCCACCTCACGTGTAAAACGCTCAACGACCCGATAGTGGGAACGCGCGGGCTTGCCGTGAATTTCGCAAATCGACATCAGCGGAAACAGCGCCGGATCTTTGGCTATCGCCGCATCGATGATTCCTTCGTCATCCTCCAGATGCCCGCACAGCAGGGCGCTGTACTCTTTCGTCACGCAACGCTGGCTGAACCGCTGGCAAAGTGCAGCATTGATGGCTTTATTGCGAGCCACCACCATCAGGCCGGATGTGCCGAAATCCAGGCGATGCACCAGCGTGCAACCGGGGAATTGCTGGACTAACCGATAATGCACTGAATCCAGATTTTGCGGGTTTTTCCCTGAAAGGCTAAGCAGCCCGCTGGGTTTGTTGATGAGCACCAGATGGTCGTCCTGCCAGAGGATCCCAATGTCGTCGTGACACGGTGGGGCAATAAAAGTATCGATAAGGGTAGACATCAGGCCGCCCGGCAAAAGAGTGGAGGCGGATAATAACCAATTTCGGGCGAGGGTGAAAACAAAACGCCCAGGCTTTGCCTGGGCGTTGAGACTGATGACAAACCTCTAACGAATACAGTTTTGTCATGGGTGGCGAAACAAACAATAAGGAAAATCAATTCATTGATTTTCGGCTGCTCACCACAAAGAAGGAAAAACCACGCTTTTTCCTTCTTTGTCAGCACACTGAACGCCCCGGCTATCAGGCCAGGGCGTTGCAGGATCAAGACTTCTTATCTTTCGGCCAGTCGTCGTCATCGTCCCACTTGTCGTTGAAATCGCGATGCGGGGGAAGGTCTGGCTTGTTTGCCATGTACTTCTTCGGGTCGACGCGCTTGAGATCTTTGATAACGTTAAGAATAACGCCTAACAAAAACACCAGCACCAGGATCCACCAATATTTTGCCAGCCAGTCCATGCCTGATACCTCTTCAAATGAGGCCGCTTACGCGACCAGTTGTTCCATAATCCGCTGATACATCCGGGCCAGAAGCTGCAGGTCGGCGGCGTTCACGCATTCGTTGATTTTATGAATGGTGGCGTTGACCGGCCCCAGCTCCACAACCTGTGCACCCATCTGCGCGATAAAACGCCCATCTGAGGTGCCGCCTGTGGTCAGCAACTGTGGTTTAATTTCATTATAGTGCTCAATGGCATTCACCACCGCATCCACCAGTTTACCGCGTGCCGTCAGGAAGGGCTGCCCGGAGACCCACCAGTCCACGCTGTAGCGCAGCTCATGTTTGTCGAGCAGGGCGATAACCTTCTGCTTGATGGCTTGGTCCGTCAGCTCGGTGCTGAAACGGAAGTTGAACTGCACAAACAAATCGCCTGGGATAACGTTGTTGCTGCCGGTGCCCGCTTTGATATTGGCAATCTGCATGCTGGTCTGCGGGAAGAACTCGTTACCTTTGTCCCACTCGATGCCTACCAGTTCGTTAAGCATTGGCGCGGCGCGATGCACCGGGTTATCGGCCAGATGCGGATAGGCCACATGGCCCTGCACGCCGTGAATGGTCAGGTTACAGGTCATTGAGCCACGACGACCGTTCTTCACGACATCGCCCACCACTTCAGTACTGGACGGTTCGCCGACCAGGCAGTAATCCAGACGTTCATTACGTGCCATCAGCGCTTCTACGACTTTCACTGTGCCGTGCGTGGCACTGGCTTCTTCGTCGGACGTTATCAGAAACGCAAGACGCCCTTTATGGTTCGGGTGCTGAGCAACAAAGCGCTCGGCAGCAACGACCATCGCCGCCAGTGAACCTTTCATATCCGCGGCGCCGCGACCAAACAGCATGCTGTCACGAATGGTCGGTTCGAAAGGAGGGGTGATCCAGCGATCGGCATCGCCCGGTGGCACCACGTCGGTGTGCCCGGCGAACGCGAGGGTTTCCCCTTTGCCGCGCCATGCCCAGAAATTTTGTGTGTCGCCAAAATCCATGGCTTCAACGGTAAATCCAATCGCGCGCAGGCGCTCAATCATCAGCGCCTGGCAGCCCGCATCGTCGGGGCTCAGGGAAGGGCGGCGAATAAGCTGTTGGGCCAGCTCAATGACCGGGCATGACATACACTACACCTCGTTATACGTCTGGTAACTGGAATCACTAAAGCCCAGCAGCATAGGCTTACCGGGCGCGCAGAGCAATGGGCGTTTGATGATTGCTGGCATTTCGAGCATCAGCGCCGCGGCGGCCTCGGGGGTGTTAATGGAGGTGCGCAAGGATTCGTCGAGTTTGCGCCAGGTGGTACCTCGTGTATTCAACAGTGCTTCCCAGCCCAGTTCGGTGATGAAAGTGGCTAACAATGCACTGTCGAGGCCATCGGCACGGTAGTCATGAAAGCGATACTCAAGCTGGTGTTCTTCCAGCCAGCGGCGTGCCTTTTTAATGGTGTCGCAGTTTTTAATGCCATACATCGTTATCATGGTTAATCCTTTTGCGTGGAAACCGGTGAATCGCTCAGTTTTTTAGAATAGATTTATTCAGCTTTAAATCATATGCGAAATAAGCATTCAGACCTACCGCTGTGACTGCGAAATATCTGAGGCAATCATCTGAATGAAATGTCACTCAGCCTGCATAACGTTGCGAAATCATGCAGGAGTATTATTGTTTCTAAATATTGCTGCAAGTCACATTAAATTAATGGTGACTCGACCATAGTGACTGTAAGCCTAGCTATACGGTATCCGGAGGCAGTACATCGCAGCGATTGGGTCAATCATCTTCACATCACCAGGCTATTTTTATACACTAACCATAATAATAAGAGAGGTTGTTATGATCGAACATGAACTGGGAAACTGGAAAGATTTTATCGAAGATATGCTTCGTAAATAATTCCATTGTGGGTAATGCGCTAACTGTTTAAACGTATCACATTTCTCAACACCAATAAGAAAGGCGACCCGATGAGGTCGCCTTTTTGTTGTGCAGTCGAAAAGTTGTTCAGTTTATTCCGGCTTCGGTTTCAGCGGGAAGCGACGACGCACCAGCACGAAGAACAGCGGCACGAAGAATATCGCCAGCACCGTCGCGGATATCATCCCACCCATTACACCGGTACCGACCGCATGTTGGCTGCCGGAGCCCGCGCCGGTGCTGGTGGCCATCGGCAGTACGCCGAAGATAAACGCCAGCGAGGTCATCAGGATGGGGCGCAAACGCTGACGACAGGCGTGCAGCGTCGATGACAGCAGATCCTGGCCTTTCTCATTCATCTCATTAGCAAATTCAACGATAAGAATGGCGTTCTTCGCCGCGAGCCCGATAACCGTCAGCAGGCCCACCTGGAAGTAAACGTCGTTCTCCAGCCCACGCATCCAGGTGGCAAGCAGCGCACCGATAACCCCAAGCGGCACGACCAACATCACTGAGAACGGCACGGACCAGCTCTCATAAAGTGCAGCCAGACACAAGAACACGACCAGCAGCGAAATAGCGTACAGGGCAGGGGCCTGTGCACCTGAAAGCCGTTCCTGCCAGGACATAGCGGTCCACTCCAGCCCAAACCCCGTCGGCAGTTGGCTGACGAGTTTTTCCATGACATCCATTGCCGTACCGGTACTGACGCCCGGTGCGGCTTCACCGATGATTTCCAGCGCGGAGTAGCCGTTGTAACGTTCCAGGCGTGGAGAACCCGTTTGCCAGCGCGACGTAGCGAACGCTGAGAACGGTACCATTTGCCCGCTGCTGTTACGCACATACCAGTAATTGATATCGTCCGGCAACATGCGATACGGCGCGGCGGACTGCACGTACACTTT
This sequence comes from Pantoea sp. sgz302252, assembly GCF_047713085.1. Taxonomy (NCBI): domain Bacteria; kingdom Pseudomonadati; phylum Pseudomonadota; class Gammaproteobacteria; order Enterobacterales; family Erwiniaceae; genus Pantoea; species Pantoea sp. sgz302252. Next base: position 69,804 of record NZ_JBLFJW010000006.1, on the reverse strand, counting down.
CTTGGTACGCCCGCGATCCATAAAGTCATTCACATAGTCTGAGCCCCAGGCGGTTTGCATGGTGTCGTTGATGTCGTCGATAGATACCCCAAGCGCCTGGGCTTTGCGTTGGTCGATATCAATCTGCAACTGCGGGCTGTCATCCAGGCCGTTGTGACGCACACGGGTTAGCTGTGGGTCTTTACTCGCCATATCGAGCAACTGGTCTCGAGCCGCCATCAATGCTGTATGGCCTAAACCGGCGTGATCCTGAAGCTCCATATCAAAGCCAGCGGAACTGCCCAGGCCGCTAATCGCCGCCGGGTTGCTGGCGAACACGCGCGCTTCGTTGATTTTGTTAAACGCTTTGGTCGCGCGTTCGATAACGGCGAAAGAGGTGCCGGTTTTCGCATCCCTGTCGTCCCAGTCTTTCAGTCGGACAAACATACGGGCGACGTTCTGCCCGTTCCCGCCTGGGCCGGAACCGATAGTGGCAAAAATAGACGCGATGTTGGCACTTTCGTTTTTGAAGAAATAGTCCTCGACCTTCTCTACCACTTTCAGCGTTTGCTGCTGTGTAGAACCGCTTGGCAGCTGAATAGAGGTGAGGAACATCCCGCGGTCTTCCTGAGGCAGGAATGAAGTGGGCAGCTTCAGGAACAGGAACACCATGCCGCCGAGCAGCAGGACATAAATCAGCATCCAGCGCACGCTGCGGTGGATGATCTTGCCCACGCGAGTTTCGTAACGTTCAGCATTGCGGTTGAACATACGGTTAAACCAGCCGAAGAAGCCTTTCTGCCCGTGTTGTTCACCTTTGTGTAACGGCTTGAGCAGCGTGGCGCACAGCGCTGGCGTCAGGATCATCGCCACCAGTACCGACAGCACCATCGCCGACACGATAGTCACCGAAAACTGACGGTAAATCGCGCCGGTGGTGCCGCCGAAGAAGGCCATTGGAATGAATACCGCCGACAGCACCATCGCAATGCCCACCAGTGCGCCCTGAATCTGGCCCATCGATTTACGTGTCGCTTCGCGCGGCGAAAGCCCTTCCTCGGTCATGATACGTTCGACGTTTTCCACCACCACGATGGCGTCATCCACCAGCAGGCCGATGGCGAGCACCATCGCGAACATCGTCAGGGTGTTTATCGAATAGCCGAAGGAGTAAAGGATGGCGAATGTGCCCATCAAGACCACGGGCACGGCGATGGTCGGAATTAGCGTGGCGCGGAAGTTTTGCAGGAACAGGTACATCACCAGGAACACCAGTGCAATGGCTTCCAGCAGCGTTTTCACCACGTCGTGAATCGAGGCTTTGACGAACGAGGTGGTTTCGTAGGCGATTTTGTATTCCAGCCCGTGTGGGAAATAATGCGAAAGTTCATCGAGACGCGAGAGCGTGGCCTCGGCGGTCTGCATTTCGTTGGCGCCGGAAGCCAACTGAACGCCAAGCCCGGATGCCGGATTGCGGTTGTAGCGGCTCAGATAATCGTAGTTTTCTGCGCCCAGTTCGACAGTTGCGACATCCCCGAGCGTGACGACGGAACCGTCCTGATTCACACGGAGCGTGATATCGCGGAACTGCTGCGGGGTTTGTAACAGCGATTGTGCATTAACGGTTGCGTTCAGCGCCTGTTTATTCACCTGCGGCGTACCGCCCAACTGCCCAACGGCAACCTGAGCGTTCTGTGAGCTGATGGCATCCGTCACATCCTGGGTGGTCATCTGGTAGCTGTTGAGCTTCGCCGGATCCAGCCAGATACGCATTGAATACTGCGAGCCATACGCGGAGATATCGCCCACGCCGTTCACGCGACTGAGGGGTTCCTGCACGTTACTGGCGACGTAGTCGGCGATATCCTGCTTATCCATGCTGCCGTCCGTTGAGACGAAGGCGATGGTCAGGATGTTGGTGTCCCCGGTTTTACGCACCGTCACACCTTGATCCTGCACGGCTTGCGGCAGTTTCTTCAACGCAGATTGCAGTTGGTTTTGTACCTGCTGCATGGCTTCGTTCGGGTCAGTGCCTGCGGTAAAGGTGATGGTGACCGTGGCCTGCCCGGCGGAGCTGCTCTGGGAAGACATGTACATCATGTTATCGAGCCCGGTCATGTTCTGCTCGATAACCTGAGTCACGGTGTTCTCAAGCGTCTGGGCGGAGGCACCAGGGTAGGTCGCAGTGATGCGCACATTCGGCGGCGCCAAATCAGGATATTGCTCGACGGGCAGCGACAGAATAGCCAGCGTGCCGGTCAGACATAAAAGAATGGCCAGCACCCAGGCAAAAATGGGGCGATCGATAAAGAAATTCGCCATTAGAATCAGGACCTCATTACGCGTATTTTTTTGTTATGACAGGCTTTGAACACTGTAACGGCAAGGCCTGAGCGAAACGTGGAGAAAAAAAGGAGATAGTGTAAATTATCATGCCGCTTTCATGCATAAGAATACATAAAACAAGATAAAAGTGCGTAACGACAAAAAGGCGCACGGAAGGTAGACTTGAACGCTTCCTTCTGACGCCGTGGAGCCTGCATGTCATTCAATATCGAAATCATCAAAGACAAGATCCTGTCGGAAAACTACTTCATTTTACGCAACATCACCTACGACCTGACGCGCAGCAACGGTGAAGTGATTCGCCATAAGCGTGAAGTCTATGACCGTGGCAATGGCGCGACCATTTTACTCTATAACCCTGGCAAACAAAGTGTCGTGCTGGTGCGTCAATTCCGTGTGGCGACGTGGGTGAATGGCAATGAAGATGGCCGATTAATCGAAACGTGTGCTGGCCTGCTGGATGACGATGAACCTGAAGATTGCATCCGCAAAGAAGCGGTGGAAGAAACGGGTTATCAGGTCAGCAATGTCCGTAAAGTCTTCGAACTGTATATGTCGCCGGGCGGCGTCACTGAACTGGTGCATTTCTTCATCGCCGAATATGACGACAGCCAGCGAGCCAACGCGGGCGGTGGCGTGGAAGATGAAGACATTGAAGTGCTGGAAATGCCTTTTGCGCAGGCGCTCGCGATGGTGAAGCGAGGCGACATTCGTGATGGCAAAGCCGTTATCCTGCTGCAGTATCTGCAAAGCGCCGGTTTAATGGACTAATCCGATTGAGCGAGCCGGTCCACCAGGTGAGGATACGCCCCAGTTGTTGGTGATTTTTTCTTCTGGGGTCGTCTCGTGTCTTACCGTCTTTTTTTCCTCATGCTGCTTATCGGGCTGCCGTTAATGCCTGGCTGGGCTGCGCCCGTCCAACAGGAATTCAGCGACTGGCAGGTCACCTGTAATAACCAAAATTTTTGCACCGCGCGTAACGTCGGGCAGCATCACGGGTTGGTGATGACGCTCAGCCGCAGCGCGGGCGCACATAACGACTCTTCTCTGCGTATTGAACTCGGCGGGCCGGAAAATCTGCTGCCGAAAATCCCTGCGATTGCGACCCGTTTGCAGCTGGATGGCGTTCCGTTGACGTTGCCGGGTGAACACTGGCAGCTCACGCCATGGCTGTTGACCACCAGTGACACGCCTGGCATCACCACTTTCTTGCAGCATATTCAGGAAGGTCAGGCGCTCACGCTGAACGACGGCAAGCAGGTGATTTCGCTGGTCGGGCTGAAGGCGGCGTTACTGTTTATTGATGACAGGCAAAAACGCGTCGGCAGTGAAACCGCGTGGATCGGCAAAGGGGATGAGCCGCCGCTCAGCGTTCCCCCTGCACCTGCGCTCAAAGTGGTGAAGAAGGTCAATCCAACGCCGACGCCATTCAGCCGCGAAGAGTTTAACGACCTGCTCGATTACGGTACTTTACGCATGAGCAACAGCCAGTGCTCGCTCGATCCGCTGCGCCGTGAAGTGTGGGTCACGCCGTTGACCGACGATAAGGCGCTGCTGATGGTGAGCTGTGAATCCGGTGCCTATAACACGATTTATCGCGCATGGCTGGTGTCACGCGCGAAGCCGTTCAGCGCTCAATCGATACGGTTACGACTGCCGTTTCAGGCTCCCGACAGAGAAGAGCGCGAAATTGAACTGGTGAATTTGAGTTTTAACGATAAGACCCGCGAACTTATCACGCTCGATAAAGGACGCGGGCAGGGCGATTGTGGCGTGCAGACACGCTGGCGTTATGACGGTCAGCGTTTCCGGCTGGTGCGTTACGCCGGGCAGCCGACCTGTGATAACTGGAAGGGGCCAGACGGCTGGCCCACGTTATGGATTACTCGATAAGTTTTGCCTGATGGCGCTGGCGCTTATCAGGCCTGGAAAAGCTCATCACGTATGCCGCCACCGGGCAAACTGTATTATTTCCCGAGAACTTTCTTCGCCTTCTCGACAATGTTCTCCACCGTAAAGCCAAAGAACGGGAACAGCTTATCGGCAGGCGCGGATTCGCCGAAGGTGGTCATCCCGACAATCGCGCCTTTCAGCCCAACGTATTTGTACCAGTAGTCAGCAATGCCTGCTTCCACCGCCACGCGAGCGGAAACGTTCGAAGGCAAGACAGATTCTTTGTACGCCTCATCCTGAGCATCAAACACATCGGTAGAAGGCAGGGAAACCACTCGTACGTTATGGCCTTCACCGGCTAACTTCTCAGCCGCCAATACCGTAATTTCCACCTCTGAACCTGTCGCAATCAGGATGAGATCCGGTTTGCCGCCTGCGTCTTTCAGGATGTAGCCCCCGCGCGCAATGTCCTTCACCTGGTCCGGAGTACGTTCCATCTGGGCCAGGTTTTGCCTTGAGAGGATTAGCGCGGTCGGCCCGGTGTGGCGTTCGATAGCCGCTTTCCACGCCACGGCAGTTTCTACCTGATCGCAGGGGCGCCAGGTGCTGAAGTTCGGCGTCAGGCGCAGGCTGGCGAGTTGTTCAACCGCCTGGTGCGTTGGCCCGTCTTCGCCCAGCCCAATGGAGTCGTGCGTATACACCATAATCTGCCGGGCTTTCATCAGCGCCGCCATACGCGCGGCGTTACGGGCGTATTCGACAAACATCAGGAAAGTGGCGGTGTAGGGCACAAAACCGCCGTGATGGGCGATGCCGTTGGCGATAGCCGTCATCCCAAATTCGCGCACGCCGTAGTGAATGTAGTTCCCGGCATGATCTTCTTTCAGCGAAACGGATTCTTTCCAGATGGTCAGGTTACTAGGCGCAAGATCAGCGGAGCCGCCGAGCAGTTCAGGCAGAAGCGGCCCGTAGCTGTTCAGCGCGTTTTGCGACGCTTTACGGCTGGCGATTTTTGCCGGTTCGCCCTGCAATTTCTCGATGTAGTGCTGAGCGGTGGTTTGCCAGTTTTCCGGCAGCTCGCCGCTCATGCGCCGCAGAAATTCAGCCGCCAGTTCCGGGTGTGCTTTCTGATAGGCCGACAGTTTCTCTTTCCAGCCTTGCTGGGCTTTCTCGCCTTTCTGGTGCGCGTCCCAGGCCTGATAAATCTCTTTAGGAATTTCAAAAGCCGGGTATTTCCAGCCTAATTGTTTACGCGCCAGCGCCACTTCTTCTTCGCCAAGCGCCGAGCCGTGAGACTCCTCTTTCCCCGCCTTGTTTGGCGAGCCGAAGCCAATCACCGTGCGGCAGATAATCAGCGACGGTTTATCTTTCACGCTCTGCGCTTCGATGATCGCTTTTTTCACGGCTTCAGGATCGTGGCCGTCGATTTCATGCACCACGTGCCAGTGATAGGCCTCAAAGCGTTTGGCGGTGTCGTCGGTGAACCAGCCATCGGTTTCGCCATCAATGGAGATGCCGTTGTGGTCGTAGAAGCCAATTAGCTTGCCGAGCCCCAGCGTGCCTGCCAGGGAACAGGCTTCATGAGAAATGCCTTCCATCAGACAGCCATCGCCCATAAAGACCCAGGTGTAGTGATCGACAATGTCGTGGTCGGGCTTATTGAACTGCGCGGCCAACGTGCGTTCTGCAATCGCCATCCCAACCGCATTCGCCAGCCCCTGACCCAGCGGCCCGGTGGTGGTTTCAACGCCTGGTGTATAGCCAATTTCCGGATGGCCTGGCGTTTTCGAGTGCAGCTGGCGGAAGTTTTTAATCTCTTCCATCGGCAAGTCATAGCCCGTCAGATGCAGCAGGCTGTAGAGCAGCATTGAGGCGTGCCCGTTCGATAAAATAAAGCGGTCGCGATCGTACCAGTGCGGATCGTTCGGGTTGTGTTTGAGGAAATCATTCCACAGCACTTCGGCAATATCGGCCATCCCCATCGGGGCGCCAGGGTGACCGGAATTGGCTTTCTGCACGGCGTCCATACTCAGGGCGCGAATGGCGTTGGCGAGCTCTCTGCGGGACATAGTTCTTCTCCGTGGCAAAAGTTACAGTTTGGCGGCAAGTAAGTCTTCGAGTTTGCGCTGGTCGACGGCGAACAGGCGGATACCTTCAGCCAGTTTATCCACCGCCATCGGGTCCTGATTGTGTTCCCAGCGAAACTCCGCTTCGCTCAGTGGGGCGGGGCGATGAAAGAATTGGGAGGCCGGGATCAGTTTGCGGGTCACAGGCGCTTCTTTGTCCTGCAACTCTTTGAGCAATGCTGGCGCGATGGTTAAACGGTCGCAGCCTGCCAGCGCCAGAATTTGTTCGGTGCGACGGAAGCTGGCTCCCATGACCACGGTTTCGTAGCGGTGCTGTTTGAAGTAATCGTAGATATTACGCACCGATTTCACGCCCGGATCTTCATCCACCACGTACGGGTCCATCGGTTCACGTTGTTGATACCAGTCGTAAATACGCCCGACAAACGGAGAAATCAGGAACACGCCCGCTTCGGCACAGGCCCGAGCCTGCGCGAAGGAAAAGAGCAGCGTCAGGTTGCAGTGAATGCCTTCTTTTTCCAGCACCTCGGCGGCGCGAATGCCTTCCCAGGTGGAGGCCAGTTTGATCAGAATTCGCGATTTGTCGATGCCCTGAGCGGCGTACAGCTCAACCAGATGGCGGGCTTTGGCAATGCTCTTTTCTTTATCAAACGACAGGCGCGCGTCCACTTCGGTAGAAACACGACCCGGGATACTTTTCAGAATTTCTGCACCGAAATTCACAGCCAGCTTGTCGCAGGCATCCATGACCTGCTGTTCGCGGCGGCTCTGCTTCTTGCCAAAGGCCACGGCATCGTCAATCAGGTGAGTATAGTGCTCAAGGCCCGCGGCTTTCAGCAGCAGTGACGGATTGGTGGTGGCATCTTCAGGTTGATAGTGACGGATGGATTCGATATCGCCGCTGTCGGCGACCACGGTGGTGAATTTTTTAATGCCTTCTAGCTGGTTCATGAAAAAAGCTCCTTACAAAGCAAAGCGTTAGTCGAATGCGTTCGCCCGCATTTTGGGGATGATTTCGCTATACCTAACTCAAAAGCATAGCAGACAGGACTCGCCTTGCTTTACGACAGCCCGTAACATGAGTGTTAAAAATGACTAACAAAATCGCTTTTCATTGACGAGAGTATGGCAGCCTTCAAAGTTTACCGAGTGGCAAAAGGCGATACTCACCGGTTAGCACCGGGAACAGATTTCTCCTGACAAAAACGATACGTGAAAGGAACATCAAATGGACGACCAGTTAAAACAAAGCGCGCTCGACTTCCATGAATTCCCGATCCCAGGGAAAATTCAGGTCTCTCCCACCAAGCCGCTGGCGACTCAGCGCGACCTGGCGCTCGCTTATTCACCCGGCGTTGCCGCCCCGTGCCTCGAAATCGAAAAAGACCCACTAGCGGCATACAAATACACGGCCCGTGGCAACCTCGTAGCCGTCGTTTCCAACGGCACGGCGGTACTCGGTTTAGGCAACATCGGCGCGCTAGCCGGTAAGCCGGTGATGGAAGGGAAAGGCGTACTGTTCAAAAAATTTGCCGGGATTGACGTTTTCGATATCGAAGTCGACGAACTCGATCCGGACAAATTCATCAACGTGGTGGCCGCACTTGAGCCTACGTTTGGCGGCATCAACCTTGAAGACATCAAAGCGCCAGAGTGTTTCTACATTGAGCAGAAACTGCGTGAGCGCATGAAGATCCCCGTCTTCCACGACGATCAGCACGGCACGGCGATCATCAGTACCGCAGCCATTCTCAATGGCCTTCGCGTGGTTGAAAAAAATCTTTCTGACGTGCGGATGGTGGTCTCTGGCGCAGGCGCCGCAGCCATTGCCTGTATGAACCTGCTGGTGGCGCTCGGCATGCAGAAACACAACATCGTGGTCTGCGACTCGAAAGGCGTTATCTATAAAGGCCGCGAGCCAAATATGGCAGAAACCAAAGCGGCGTATGCAGTCGAAGATGACGGTAAACGCTTGCTGGATGATGTTATTGAAGGCGCGGATATCTTCCTTGGCTGTTCCGGCCCGAAAGTGCTGAGCCCTGAGATGGTGAAGAAAATGGCTCGCGCGCCAATGATTCTGGCGCTGGCGAACCCGGAACCGGAAATTCTGCCGCCGCTGGCGAAAGAAGTGCGTCCGGATGCCATCATCTGCACCGGGCGTTCGGATTACCCTAACCAGGTGAACAACGTGCTGTGCTTCCCGTTCATCTTCCGCGGCGCGCTGGATGTCGGCGCAACGGCTATCAACGAAGAGATGAAGCTGGCGGCCGTTCACGCGATTGCTGAACTGGCGCATGCTGAACAGAGTGAAGTGGTGGCGTCGGCCTATGGCGATCAAGATTTGAGCTTCGGGGCCGAATACATCATTCCGAAACCGTTCGATCCGCGTCTGATTGTGAAAATCGCACCAGCTGTAGCAAAAGCGGCGATGGAGTCCGGCGTGGCAACGCGTCCGATTGAAGACTTCGCTGTGTACGAAGAGAAGCTGAGCGAGTTCGTCTATAAAACCAACCTGTTCATGAAGCCGATTTTCTCTCAGGCGCGCAAAGAGCCAAAACGCGTCGTACTGGCGGAAGGGGAAGATACTCGCGTCCTGCACGCCACCCAGGAGCTGATCACCCTGGGGCTGGCGAAGCCCATTCTGATTGGTCGCCCGAACGTTATCGAAATGCGCCTGCAAAAACTGGGGCTGCAGATGAAGCCGGGCGTCGATTTTGAAATCGTTAACAATGAGTCCGATCCGCGCTTCAAAGAGTACTGGATGGAGTATTACGCCATCATGAAGCGCAAAGGGATCACCCAGGAGCAGGCGCAGCGTCATGTGATCAGCAATACCACCGTTATCGGGGCGATCATGGTGCAGCGCGGCGAGGCGGATGCCCTGATTTGCGGCACCATCGGTGACTATCACGAGCACTTTACGGTGATTCAGCAACTGTTCGGCTATCGCGATGGCGTGCACACCGCGGGCGCTATGAACGCGCTGCTGCTGCCAAGCGGCAACACCTTTATTGCTGACACCTACGTCAATGACGATCCAACGCCTGAACAGCTGGCGGAGATTACGCTGATGGCGGCTGAAACGGTGCGTCGCTTCGGCATTGAGCCGCGCGTGGCGCTGTTGTCGCATTCTAACTTCGGTTCATCAAACTGCCCGGCTGCGACCAAAATGCGCAACACGCTCGACCTGGTGCGCGCCAGCGATCCGGAACTGATGATCGACGGCGAGATGCACGGCGATGCGGCGCTGGTGGAAAGCATTCGTCACGAACGTATGCCAGACAGTCCGCTGAAAGGCTCAGCGAATATTCTGGTGATGCCAAACATGGAAGCGGCGCGTATCAGCTATAACCTGTTGCGCGTGTCGAGTTCAGAAGGGGTGACGGTAGGGCCTGTGCTGATGGGCGTGGCGAAACCGGTGCATATCCTGACGCCGATTGCTTCAGTTCGCCGTATCGTCAATATGGTGGCGTTGGCGGTGGTCGAGGCTCAGACTCAGCCGCTTTAATCGTTTTTCCTTTCTTTCAGCGCGGGGCTCTCCCGCGCTTTTTATTTTGAGACTTCATCAATTGACTTCATTTCAATGGCTGCTATTATGACTTCATAATTTGACATCACGGATGTGCTCATGGACGAGAGTACTGTTTCACTTAGCACACGCCACCGTGCGACGCTGGAGTTAATTTTCCGCGTGCCAACCTCTTCCGGGCTTAAATGGAAGTCTGTTGAGGCGTTGGTTGTTGCGCTGGGTGGTGAGATTAAGCAGGGCAGTGGATCGCGAGTTCGCCTCTTGTTAAATGGGAGCATCGCCCGGTTTCATCGACCTCATCCGTCACCGGATACCGATAAGGGCGCAGTGGCCAGTCTGAGAGAGTGGCTGGAAAGCACGGGAGTTAAGCCATGACCAAAACACCAACTATCCTCAATATTATGGTTATCGACGGCCAGTCGGCGATCATCACCTATGTCCCTGAGCTGAGTATGTTTCGCGGGAAATTTCTCGGATTAACGGGGTATTGTGATTTTGTGGCCGACAGCATTGAAGGACTGAAGTCGGAAGGGCTGATTTCACTGTCTGAATATCTGGAAGACTGCCGTGAAAATGGCATTGAGCCATTTGAGCAGGATGAAAAAGTGAAAACCTTCACCCTGCGGTATCCCGAGTCTTTTGGTGAGCGGCTTAGCCTCGCCGCGGCAGAGCAGCAACAGTCGGTCAATGCCTATATTGTTGAAACCTTAGCCGAGCGGATGAAGCGCGGCTAAACCCATTCCCGGACTTGAATAAACTCACTCAAGGCAGCCTCCGGGCTGCCTTCTTCTGGCCGGAAATTGTATTCCCGGCGCAGATTTCTCCCGCGCCTTTTTATTTTCCCTTTCTTAGTGATCCACTTCACCTTTTAAACCTGCTTGCCGAATTTTGTTATTTACTCTGACAAAAAAACGCCACGATGAGGGCAGTTTTTAGCGGAGGCGGTGAGCTATGGAAAAAGAACGCATTATTCAGGAATTTGTGCCGGGGAAACAGGTCACGCTGGCGCATCTCATTGCGCACCCCGGCGAGGAACTGGCGAAAAAAATTGGCGTTCCCGAAGTAGGCGCCATCGGCATCATGACGCTGACACCAGGTGAAACCGCGATGATTGCCGGTGATTTAGCCCTGAAGGCGGCAGAGGTACATATTGGCTTTCTCGATAGATTCAGCGGCGCGCTGGTTATCTACGGCTCGGTCGGTGCGGTAGAAGAAGCGTTATTACAAACGGTCAGTGGTTTGGGTCGGTTATTAAATTTCACTTTGTGCAATCTGACAAAAAGTTAATCAGAGGCGGTGATGAAACGTATTGCGTTTGTCGGTGCGGTGGGGGCGGGGAAAACAACGCTCTTTAATGCGCTACAGGGAAATTATTCTCTCGCCAGAAAAACACAGGCCGTGGAATTTAATGAAAATGGCGATATCGATACGCCAGGGGAATATTTTAGCCATCCGCGATGGTATCACGCCTTAATTACCACACTGCAGGATGTCGATACGTTGATTTATATACACGCGGCAAATGATAAAGAAAGTCGCTTACCTGCCGGGCTGTTGGATATCGGCGCCAGTAAACGACAAATCGCCGTGATCAGCAAGACGGACATGCCGGATGCCGACGTCGCCGTAACGCGACAACTCCTTCGCGGGATGGGGTTTCAGGAGCCGATTTTTGAGCTCAATAACCATGACCCGCGCAGCGTGCAGCACCTGGTGGATTATCTGACTGAGCTCAGCCAAAAGGAGGAAAGGGCAGGTGAAAAAACTTATCACGGCTAACGATATTCGTGCGGCCCACGCACGCGGCGAACAGGAAATGTCGGTTGTTCTGCGCGCCAGCATTATCACCCCGGAGGCGCGCGAAGTGGCGGAGCTGCTGGGCGTCACCCTCAGCGAGTGCGAGGAATCGGCACCGGCTGCGGTGGACGAGGGCAAAACGGAAAGCCAACGCCTTCGCGAAACCATCATTGCACAGTTACCGGAAGGGCAGTTTACCGAAAGCCTGGTGACCCAACTGATGGAAAAAGTCATGAAGGAGAAACAGTCGCTGGAGCAAGGCGGAATGCAGCCGAGCTTTCACTCGGTGACCGGCAAAGGCGGCGTCAAGGTCATCGACGGGAGTAGCGTGAAGTTGGGTCGTTTTGACGGCGCACAGCCGCACTGCGTGGGGTTAACCGATCTGGTGACCGACCAGGACGGTAGCAGTATGGCCGCCGGGTTCATGCAGTGGGATAACGCCTTTTTCCCCTGGACGCTGAACTACGACGAAATCGACATGATTCTGCAAGGTGAGCTGCACGTTCGCCACGAAGGCGAAACCCTGATTGCTAAAGCCGGGGACGTGATGTTTATCCCGAAAGGCTCCAGCATCGAATTTGGTACGCCCTCGACGGTGAAGTTTCTGTATGTGGCCTGGCCTGCGAACTGGCAGTCCTGCTAAGGCGGCTGTATGAAGGATTTCATTACCGAAGCATGGCTCAGAGCGAATCATACGCTCAGCGAAGGGGCTGAAATTCATCTCCCCGCTGACGCTCGCCTGACGCCGTCTGCCCGGGAATTACTGGAAAGCCGACATCTGCGCATTAAGTTTATCGACGAGCAGGGCAGCCTGTTTATTGATAACGAAGAACAGCAGCCGCAGCCGGTGCATGGGTTAACCAGCAGTGATACGTCTCCACAGGCCAGCTGCGAACTGTGTCATCAACCGGTGTTGAAGAAACCAGACACGCTGACGCATCTGACGGCGGACAAGATGGTCGCTAAAAGCGATCCGCGCCTGGGATTTCGCGCCGCGCTGGACAGCACCATCGCGTTGGCTGTGTGGTTGCAGATAGAGCTGGCGCAACCATGGCAGCCGTGGCTGGCGGATATCCGTTCGCGCCTGGGCAACATTATGCGCGCTGACGCGATGGACGAGCCGCTGGCAGCACAAGCTATCGTCGGCTTAAGTGACGAAGATTTACATCGGCTTTCGCATCAGCCGCTGCGCTATCTGGACCACGACCATCTGGTGCCTGAAGCCAGCCACGGACGTGATTGCGCGTGGCTTAATCTGCTGCGTACCAAAGTCCGTGAAACGGAGACGGTGGCGGCCCAGGTCTTCATCACCCGTAGTTTTGACGTTATGCGACCGGACATCCTGCAGGCGCTCAACCGCCTTTCCAGTACGGTCTACGTGATGATGATTTTAAGCGTTGCGAAGCCTCCGCTGACGGTTAGCCAAATTCAACAGCGACTGGGGGAGAAGCCATGATCATTGAACGTGCTCGTCAACTCGCCCAGCGCTCGCCCGCACGGGTGGTGTTCCCGGATGCGCTGGATGTACGGGTGCTGAAGGCGGCAAATTACCTGCACCAGCAGGGCCTGGCACATCCCATTCTCGTCGCCAGTCCGTTTACGCTGCGCCAGTTTGCCCTCAGCCACCGGGTGGCGATGGATGGCATTCAGGTTATCGATCCGCAAAGCAACCTGCCAATGCGTGAAGAATTTGCGCTGCGTTGGCGGGCCCGTGCGGGAGATAAAACGCCTGAGGATGCGCTGGAAAAACTCAACGATCCGCTGATGTTCGCCGCGGCAATGGTCAGCGCGGGCAAAGCTGACGTCTGTATTGCGGGCAATCTGTCGTCGACGGCAAATGTGCTGCGCGCCGGATTACGCATTATTGGGCTACAGCCGGGCTGTAAAACGCTGTCGTCAATTTTCCTGATGCTGCCGCAGTACCTCGGGCCGTCATTAGGGTTTGCGGATTGCAGCGTCGTGCCGCAGCCCACCGCCGCACAGCTGGCGGATATTGCGATTGCCAGCGCGCAGACATGGCAGGCGATCACAGGTGAAGCGCCGCGCGTGGCGATGCTGTCGTTTTCAAGCAATGGCAGCGCTCGCCATCCCAACGTCGCAAACGTGCAGCAGGCAACCGAGATTGTTCGTGAACGTGCCCCGCAGCTTAGTGTGGATGGCGAACTGCAATTTGATGCCGCCTTTGTTCCGGAGGTCGCCGCACTAAAAGCGCCCGCCAGTCCGTTAAAGGGCCATGCCAATGTGATGGTCTTCCCGTCGCTGGAGGCCGGCAATATTGGCTACAAAATCGCTCAGCGTCTGGGAGGGTATCGTGCAGTGGGTCCGTTGATTCAAGGGCTGGCTGCCCCGCTTCATGATCTTTCTCGCGGTTGTAGCGTACAGGAAATTATCGAGCTGGCGTTAGTGGCAGCCGTGCCGCGCCAGACTGATGTGAGTCGTGAAAACGCCTCGCAAACACTGGTTGTTTAGGTCCCGTTCTGGACCCTTTTATGAGGAAAACACAATGGAAGCATTAGGAATGATTGAAACCCGGGGCCTGGTTGCACTGATTGAGGCTTCTGACGCAATGGTTAAAGCGGCACGCGTGAAACTGGTTGGCGTGAAGCAGATTGGTGGCGGTCTGGTCACTGCGATGGTCCGTGGCGACGTAGCGGCATGCAAAGCCGCAACGGACGCAGGTGCTGCGGCAGCACAGCGTCTTGGCGAGCTGGTTTCTGTACACGTGATCCCGCGTCCGCATGGCGATCTGGAAGACGTGTTCCCGATCGGCTTTAAAGGCGACAGCAACGACATATAAGTCGTCGATGTGACGCCACAACCTTCATTGCTGGCGTCATCCTCTCTCCTTTTCACATGACCTTCTGCGGAAGGCAGGGGGAGGTTTTACCTGAAACAGGCCACGGAGGCGCGTATGAAACTGGCCATCGTCACAGGACAAATTGTTTGTACCGTACGTCATCAGGGGCTCGCACACGACAAGTTGCTGATGGTGGAAATGATTGATGAATGCGGAAATCCCGATGGGCAATGTGCTGTTGCTATCGACAGCATCGGGGCGGGAAACGGCGAGTGGGTGCTGTTGGTCAGCGGCAGCTCAGCCCGCCAGGCGCACCGTAACGAATCATCACCTGTCGATCTGTGCGTGATTGGCATTGTCGATGAAGTGGTGGCGGGTGGTCAGGTGATCTTCCATAAATAAGGCAGAAAATCATGAATCAACAGGATATTGAACAGGTTGTGAAAGCGGTGCTGCTGAAAATGAAAGACAGCAGCCAACCCGTCAGTGCCGTTCAAGAAATGGGCGTTTTTGCCTCCCTGGATGACGCAGTGGCGGCAGCAAAACTGGCTCAGCAGGCGCTGAAAAGCGTCGCCATGCGCCAACTGGCTATCGCGGCTGTGCGTGAGGCGGGCGTAAAGCACGCCAGAGAATTAGCGGAACTTGCCGTCACAGAAACCGGCATGGGACGAGTTGAAGATAAAGTTGCCAAAAACGTGGCGCAGGCGCGCGGCACGCCGGGGGTGGAATGCCTGTCTCCACAGGTCCTGACCGGCGATAACGGCCTGACACTGATTGAAAATGCGCCGTGGGGCGTGGTGGCCTCGGTGACGCCGTCCACCAACCCGGCCGCGACCGTCATTAACAACGCCATCAGCCTGATTGCCGCTGGCAACAGCGTGGTCTTCGCACCGCATCCGGCTGCTAAAAGTGTGTCTCAGCGCGCTATCACTCTGCTCAACCAGGCGGTGGTTGCTGCAGGTGGCCCGGCAAACCTGCTGGTGACCGTGGCCAATCCGGATATCGAGACCGCCCAGCGTCTGTTTAAGTACCCAGGCATCGGCTTGCTGGTAGTGACCGGCGGTGAAGCCGTAGTGGATGCCGCGCGTAAGCACACCAACAAACGTCTGATTGCCGCCGGGGCAGGTAATCCGCCGGTGGTGGTTGATGAAACGGCCGACCTGGCGCGCGCGGCGCAGTCGATCGTCAAAGGCGCTTCGTTTGACAACAACATCATCTGCGCCGACGAAAAAGTGCTGATCGTGGTCGATAGCGTCGCGGATGAACTGATGCGTCTGATGGAAAGCCAGCATGCGGTGAAGCTGACTGCGGCTCAGGCCGAACAGGTGCAACCGGTGCTGCTGAAAAATATCGATGAGCGCGGTAAAGGCACGGTCAATCGCGACTGGGTAGGCCGCGACGCAGGAAAAATCGCTGCGGCGATAGGGCTGAATGTGCCGGAGCAAACCCGGCTGTTATTCGTCGAAACCTCAGCGACGCATCCGTTTGCCGTCACCGAACTGATGATGCCGGTGCTACCAGTCGTACGGGTTGCCAACGTCGATGAAGCCATTGAACTGGCGGTCAGGCTTGAAGGCGGCTGCCACCATACGGCGGCGATGCATTCGCGCAATATCGACAACATGAACCGCATGGCAAATGCCATTGATACCAGCATTTTCGTCAAGAACGGACCGTGTATTGCCGGTCTGGGACTCGGCGGCGAAGGCTGGACCACGATGACCATAACCACGCCAACCGGGGAAGGAGTGACCAGCGCGCGTACGTTTGTGCGTCTGCGTCGCTGTGTGTTGGTGGACGCCTTCAGAATTGTATAAGGAGTCAAAGAGATGGCGCACGACGAACAACGTTGGCTGACACCCAGGCTGCTAAAAGCGGCCACGCTCTGTAACCAGACCCCTGCTACCAGCGATTCACCGCTGTGGCTGGGCGTTGATTTGGGAACCTGTGATGTGGTGTCGATGGTTGTCGACAGCGACGGACAGCCGGTTGCGGTTTGCCTGGACTGGGCCGATGTCGTGCGCGATGGCATCGTCTGGGATTTCTTCGGTGCGGTGACCCTCGTTCGCCGCCATCTCGATACGCTCGAACAACAGCTGGGTTGCCGCTTTACCCATGCGGCAACCTCGTTTCCACCGGGAACGGACCCGCGAATTTCGATCAACGTGCTGGAGACTGCCGGGCTTGAAGTGAGTCATGCGCTCGACGAACCGACCGCGGTGGCAGACCTGTTGCAGCTCGATAACGCTGGCGTGGTGGATATCGGTGGCGGTACCACCGGGATTGCGATTGTGAAGCGGGGCAAGGTGACCTATTCCGCCGATGAAGCGACCGGCGGGCATCACATTTCTCTGACGCTGGCCGGGAACCGTCGCATTCAACTGGAGGAAGCCGAGCAGTACAAGCGTAGCAACGGCAAAGAAATCTGGCCGGTGGTTAAGCCGGTCTACGAAAAGATGGCGGAAATCGTGGCTCACCATATTGCCGGACAGGGCGTCGCTGACTTGTGGCTGGCCGGTGGCTCCTGTATGCAGCCGGGCGTTGATGAACTGTTCCGTCATCGTTTCCCGGACCTGCAGGTGCATTTACCCCAGCACAGCCTGTTTATGACCCCGCTGGCGATTGCTAATAGCGGAAAAGAAAAAGCGGAAGGAATCTATGCAAGCTGAATTGCAGACCGCGCTCTTTCAGGCATTCGATACCCTGAATCTGCAACGCGTAAAAACGTTTAGCGTTCCCCCGGTGACGTTATGTGGACTGGGAGCGCTCAGTACCTGCGGACAGGAAGCACAAACGCGCGGACTGACGCATATGTTCGTCATGGTTGACAGCTTCCTGCATCAGGCGGGGATGACCGCCGCACTGGAGCGCAGCCTGGCGATGAAAGGCGTGGCGATGACGCTGTGGCCCTGTCCGGTGGGCGAACCGTGCATCACGGACGTCTGCGCGGCGGTCGCGCAATTGTGTGAAGCGAAGTGCGATGGCGTTGTGGCCTTCGGCGGCGGTTCGGTACTGGATGCCGCAAAGGCAGTGGCGCTGCTGGTGACCAACCCCACCCAGACGCTGGCTGACATGGACGAGCGCAGCGCGTTACGCCCGCGTCTGCCGCTGATTGCCGTACCGACTACTGCCGGAACCGGTTCAGAAACCACTAACGTCACGGTGATTATCGACGCCGCGACCGGACTCAAACAAGTGCTGGCCCATGCAACACTGATGCCGGATGTCGCGATCCTTGACGCCGCGCTGACGGAAGGTGTGCCTGCACACGTCACGGCGATGACCGGGATCGATGCGCTGACGCACGCCGTTGAAGCGTATAGCGCACTGAACGCGACGCCGTTTACCGACAGCCTGGCGATCGGCGCGATGGCGATGATCGGTCAATCGCTGCCGAAGGCCGTCGGCTACGGACAGGATCTGGCGGCGCGGGAAAGTATGCTGCTGGCTTCCTGTATGGCCGGGATGGCGTTTTCCAGTGCGGGACTGGGTTTGTGTCATGCGATGGCGCACCAGCCGGGTGCTGCGCTGCACATCCCGCACGGACAGGCTAACGCCATGCTGCTGCCCACGGTAATGGGGTTCAACCGCCTGGTGTGTCGTGAGCGCTTCAGCCATATCGGACGGGCGTTAACCAACAAAAAGTCGGACGACCGCGATGCCATCCATGCTGTCAGCGAGCTGATTAGCGAAGTGGGCCAGACCAAACGACTCTCTGACGTTGGGGCAAAACCCGAGCATTACAGCGCATGGGCTCAGGCCGCGCTGGAGGATATTTGTATACGCAGTAACCCACGCACCGCCACGCAGGCACAGATTATCGACCTGTACCTGGCTGCCGGGTAATGCCTGTAGGCCGGATAAGGTGCTCGCACCGCCATCCGGCAATAGCACGGCGTGAGTGCCGGAGGCGACGTAAACGTCTTATTCGGCCTACAAATCACAAATGACAGGGAGTAGGGGCTATGGGAATTAACGAAATCATCATGTACATCATGATGTTCTTTATGCTGATTGCCGCCGTGGACAGGATCCTGTCGCAGTTCGGCGGTTCGGCGCGCTTCCTCGGTAAGTTCGGTAAGAGCATTGAGGGGGCGGGCGGCCAGTTTGAAGAAGGTTTTATGGCGATGGGCGCGCTGGGCCTGGCGATGGTCGGTATGACCGCGCTGGCACCGGTACTGGCGCATGTGCTCGGGCCGGTGATTATTCCGCTGTACGAAATGCTGGGCGCGAACCCGTCGATGTTTGCCGGAACGCTGCTGGCGTGCGATATGGGCGGCTTCTTCCTGGCGAAAGAGCTGGCGGGCGGCGACGTTGCGGCGTGGCTGTATTCTGGCCTGATCCTCGGCGCGATGATGGGGCCGACGCTGGTCTTCTCCATTCCGGTTGCGCTGGGGATTATTGAACCGTCTGACCGTCGTTATCTGGCGCTGGGCGTGCTGGCCGGTATTGTCACCATTCCAGTTGGCTGCATTGCGGGGGGATTGGTCGCGATGTACTCCGGCGTCGAAATCAACGGGCAACCGGTGGAGTTCACCTTTGCGCTGATCCTGATGAACATGATCCCGGTGCTGATCGTGGCCGTGCTGGTGGCGCTGGGATTGAAATTCATCCCGGAAAAAATGATCAACGGTTTCCAGATCTTCGCGAAATGTCTGGTGGCGCTGATCACCCTCGGCCTGGCGGCAGCGGTTGTCAAATTCCTGCTCGGCTGGGAGCTGATTCCAGGTCTTGATCCTATCTTCATGGCACCGGGAGACAAGCCGGGTGAAGTGATGCGCGCCATCGAAGTGATCGGCTCTATCTCCTGTGTGCTGCTCGGTGCGTACCCCATGGTACTGCTGCTGACTCGCTGGTTTGAAAAACCGCTGATGAGCGTCGGTAACCTGTTAAAAGTCAATAACATTGCGGCTGCGGGCATGGTCGCGACGCTGGCAAACAACATCCCCATGTTCGGCATGATGAAGCATATGGATACCCGCGGCAAAGTGATCAACTGCGCCTTTGCGGTCTCCGCGGCCTTCGCACTGGGTGACCACTTAGGTTTCGCCGCTGCCAACATGAACGCGATGATCTTCCCGATGATTGTCGGCAAGCTGATTGGCGGCGTGACGGCGATTGGGGTGGCTATGCTGTTGGTACCGAAAGATGAAGATGTGCCAGCAGACGTAGAAACCAACCTGGAGACGCAATCGTGAATACTCGCCAGCTACTGAGCGTCGGTATCGATATCGGCACCACCACCACTCAGGTGATCTTCTCGCGCCTTGAACTGGTCAACCGTGCGGCAGTGTCGCAGGTGCCGCGCTACGAATTCATCAAACGCGAAATTAGCTGGCAAAGCCCGGTGTTCTTTACCCCCGTTGATAAGCAGGGCGGGTTGAAAGAGACCGAACTTAAGGCGCTGATCCTCGCCCAGTATCAGGCGGCGGGGATCAAACCTGAGGCCGTCGATTCCGGTGCCATCATCATTACCGGAGAAAGTGCCAAAACCCGCAATGCGCGACCGGCGGTGATGGCGCTCTCCCAGTCGCTGGGGGATTTTGTGGTTGCCAGCGCCGGTCCGCATCTGGAATCGGTGATTGCCGGTCACGGCGCGGGGGCTCAAACCCTCTCGGAGCAGAAGGTGTGCCGCGTACTGAATATCGACATCGGTGGCGGTACGTCGAACTACGTTCTGTTCGATGCCGGAAAGGTCAGCGGTTCGGCCTGCCTGAACGTTGGCGGACGGCTGCTTGAAACGGACGGTCAGGGGCGAGTGGCGCATGCGCATCCGCCGGGACAGAGGATTGTTGATGACGTATGGGGTCCGGGCACTGATGCCCGAACCCTCAATGCGGCGCAACTTGTTGAGGTGGCCCGACGGATGGCGGCGCTGATTGTGGAGGTGATTGACGGCACGCTGTCACCGCTGGCGCAGGCGCTGATGCAAACCGGTCTGCTGCCAACTGGCGTGAAGCCGGATGTGATTACGTTGTCCGGTGGGGTGGGCGAGTGCTACCGCAACCAACCTGCCGATCCTTTCTGTTTTTCCGATATCGGGCCGCTGTTAGCGACGGCGCTGCATGAACATCCGCGCCTGCGTGAGATGAACGTGCAGTTCCCGGCGCAAACCGTGCGCGCCACGGTGATTGGCGCTGGTGCGCATACGCTGTCGCTTTCGGGCAGCACTATCTGGTTAGAAGGCGTGGCGCTTCCGCTGCGCAATCTGCCGGTGGCGATCCCGGTTGATGAGGCTGATTTGGTCGCCGCCTGGCAGCAAGCGCTGATGCAACTCGATCTGGATCCGCAAACGGACGCTTACGTGCTGGCATTGCCCGGTTCGCTGCCGGTGCGCTATGCCGCGTTGTTAACCGTGATTGATGCGCTGCTGGCCTTTGTCGCGCGCTATCCGAATCCGCATCCCCTGCTGGTGGTCGCCGAGCAGGATTTTGGTAAAGCCCTGGGCATGCTGTTACGCCCGCATTTACAGCAACACCCGCTGGCGGTCATCGATGAGGTGGTTGTCCGGGCGGGGGACTATATCGACATAGGTACGCCTCTTTTTGGCGGATCGGTTGTGCCGGTTACGGTGAAATCACTCGCATTTCCTTCCTGAAGGAACGACTTATGAAACTAAAGACCACATTGTTCGGCAATGTTTATCAGTTTAAGGATGTTAAAGAGGTGCTGGCAAAAGCCAACGAACTGCGTTCGGGGGATGTGCTGGCAGGGGTTGCTGCAACCAGTTCGCAGGAGCGCGTGGCGGCCAAGCAGGTGCTGTCGGAAATGACGGTGGCGGATATCCGCAATAACCCGGTGATTGCCTATGAAGAGGACTGCGTGACGCGTCTGATTCAGGATGACGTCAACGAAACGGCCTATAACCGCATCAAAAACTGGAGCATCAGCGAACTGCGCGAGTACGTGCTGAGCGATGAAACCTCCGTTGATGATATTGCGTTTACGCGCAAAGGGTTAACGTCAGAAGTGGTCGCTGCGGTAGCAAAAATCTGCTCTAACGCGGACCTGATCTACGGCGGTAAGAAAATGCCGGTGATCAAAAAGGCCAACACCACCATCGGTCTGCCGGGCACCTTCAGCTGCCGTTTACAGCCGAACGACACCCGTGATGACGTGCAGAGTATTGCCGCACAAATCTACGAAGGGCTGTCCTTTGGGGCGGGCGATGCGGTGATCGGCGTTAACCCGGTAACGGATGACGTGGACAACTTAAGCCGCGTCCTCGATACCGTGTATGGCGTCATCGACAAATTCAACATCCCGACCCAGGGCTGCGTGCTGGCACACGTGACCACCCAGATCGAAGCGATTCGTCGCGGCGCGCCGGGCGGACTGATTTTCCAGAGTATCTGCGGTAGCGAGAAAGGCTTAAAAGAGTTCGGCGTTGAGCTGGCTATGCTGGATGAAGCACGCGCAGTGGGCGCTGAGTTCAACCGCATCGCCGGGGAAAACTGCCTGTACTTCGAAACCGGGCAGGGGTCTGCGCTCTCGGCAGGTGCGAACTTCGGTGCCGATCAGGTGACGATGGAAGCACGTAACTATGGGCTGGCGCGGCACTACGATCCGTTCCTGGTGAACACCGTGGTGGGCTTTATCGGGCCGGAGTATCTCTACAACGACCGTCAGATTATTCGCGCGGGTCTGGAAGATCACTTTATGGGTAAGCTGAGCGGTATTTCAATGGGCTGCGACTGCTGCTACACCAACCATGCTGATGCTGACCAGAACCTCAACGAAAACCTGATGATTCTGCTCGCCACCGCTGGCTGCAACTACATCATGGGCATGCCGCTCGGTGACGACATCATGCTCAACTATCAGACCACCGCGTTTCACGATACCGCCACCGTCCGTCAGTTGCTGAATTTACGGCCGTCGCCGGAGTTTGAACGCTGGCTGGAAACCATGGGCATTATGGCAAACGGTCGCCTGACCAAACGGGCGGGCGATCCGTCACTGTTCTTTTGATGACGCGGGGATGACACATCATGGATCAAAAGCAGATTGAAGACATTGTACGTAGCGTGATGGCATCGATGGGGGAGCCGCAGCCGCAGGCTCAGACGCCGTCAGAACAAGCAAAATCCAGCACCACTCAAAGCGCCGCGCCGACGGATGAAAGCTGTGCGATGGACTTAGGCTCAGCAGAAGCCAAAGCATGGATTGGCGTTGAGGATCCGCACCGTCCAGAGGTCTTGACCGAGTTGCGTCGCAGCACCGCCGCGCGTGTCTGTACTGGCCGTGCCGGTCCACGTCCGCGCACCCAGGCGCTCCTGCGTTTCCTGGCGGACCACTCGCGTTCGAAAGATACCGTGTTGAAAGAAGTGCCGGAAGAGTGGGTAAAAGCCCAGGGGCTGCTGGAAGTGCGCTCGGAAATCAGTAACAAAAACTTGTATCTGACACGTCCGGATCTGGGGCGTCGTCTGAGTGCGGAAGCCATTGAAGCGCTGAAATCACAGTGTGTAATGAACCCGGATGTGCAGGTGATTATCTCTGATGGCCTGTCGACTGACGCTATCACCGCCAACTACGAAGAGATCCTGCCGCCGCTGTTGTCGGGCTTAAAACAGGCCGGACTGAAGGTCGGGACGCCGTTCTTTGTTCGCTATGGTCGCGTGAAAATCGAAGATCAGATTGGCGAATTGCTGGGCGCGAAAGCGGTGATCCTGCTGGTTGGGGAACGTCCGGGCCTTGGCCAGTCTGAAAGCCTTTCCTGCTACGCCATCTATTCACCACGTGTGGCGACGACCGTTGAAGCTGACCGTACCTGTATCTCGAACATTCACCAGGGCGGGACGCCACCGGTTGAAGCGGCGGCGGTGATTGTGGATTTGGCCAGGCGCATGCTGGAGCAAAAAGCATCCGGCATCAATATGACCCGTTAAGGAGGCATCATGCCAGCATTAGATTTGATCAGACCTTCCGTCACCGCCATGCG
Organism: Pantoea sp. sgz302252; assembly: GCF_047713085.1. Taxonomy (NCBI): domain Bacteria; kingdom Pseudomonadati; phylum Pseudomonadota; class Gammaproteobacteria; order Enterobacterales; family Erwiniaceae; genus Pantoea; species Pantoea sp. sgz302252. Next base: position 46,435 of record NZ_JBLFJW010000006.1, on the reverse strand, counting down.
CGTGATTGCCTCGGTAAATGACGGTTTTGCCCGTGAACTTAAACTACCGCCACAGATACGCAGCCTCGGACTCATCACAGTCGATTCTGATGACGTGGCGTACATTGCCGCAGACGAAGCGACAAAACAGGCCATGGTCGAGGTGGTTTATGGCCGCTCGCTGTATGCCGGTGCGGCGCACAGTCCCTCTCCAACCTCCGGCGAAGTCCTGATTATGCTCGGAGGGCCAAACCCGGCCGAAGTTCGCGCAGGTCTGGACGCGATGGTAGCCCATATTGAAAGCGGTGCGGCGTTCCAGTGGGCGAATGATGCCGAGGATACCGCTTTCCTGGCGCATGTCGTTTCGCGTACCGGGTCCTATCTCTCGGCTAGCGCAGGATGCCGACCTGGCGATCCGATGGCGTATCTGGTGGCACCGCCACTGGAAGCGACAGTGGGCATTGATGCAGCACTGAAATCTGCCGATGTTCAACTGGTCACCTATGTCCCGCCGCCGTCAGAAACCAACTATTCAGCTGCGTTTTTGACCGGGAGCCAGGCCGCGTGTAAAGCCGCATGTAACGCCTTTGCCGACGCCGTTCTGGAGATTGCCCGTCATCCAGTCCAGCGCGCGTAAGAGAGGTTGTGATGATCAATGCACTGGGATTACTGGAAGTGGATGGCATGGTGGCTGCCGTGGATGCGGCGGATGCCATGCTGAAAGCCGCGAACGTGCGTCTGCTCAGCCACGAAGTGCTCGATCCTGGCCGGTTAACGCTGGTGGTGGAAGGCGATCTGGCGGCGTGCCGCGCAGCGCTTGATGCTGGCAGCGCCGCCGCAGCGCGTACAGGCCGTGTTATCAGCCGTAAGGAAATAGGCCGGCCGGACGAGGACACCCAGTGGCTGATCGGCGGTTTTAAGCGCCAGCCGAAGAAACCAGAACAGAAGCCAGACGTGAAAGCAGACGCTAAAGCAGAGAAGACGCAGGATGTCCCGTTGACGCCTGAATCCTCCGGGCAACTTCTGACGCTGTTGGCATCGGTCCGTCAAGGAATGACGGCAGGGGAAGTGGCTGCCCACGTTGGCTGGTCACTTGATGAAGCCAGAAAGGCGCTGGAACAGCTCTTTTCTGACGGAGTGTTGCGTAAACGCAGTAGTCGCTACCGCTTAAAAAATTAATCAGTCGGAGGGCCGGGGCTTCGTTGAAGCTTCCGGCTTAAAAGATCATGAAAAAGAACCGTACTGCCGACCTGCACCATCTTTATCATGAAGCATTACCCGAAAACGTTAAACTTACGCCGAAAGTGGAGGTGGACAACGTTCACCAGCGGCGAACAACGGATGTGTATGAGCATGCGCTGACGATTACCGCATGGCAGCAGATCTACGACCAGCTGCATCCGGGAAAATTTCATGGCGAGTTCACGGAAATCCTGCTCGACGATATTCAGGTGTTCCGTGAATACACCGGACTGGCGCTGCGTCAGTCGTGTCTGGTCTGGCCGAACTCCTTCTGGTTTGGTATTCCGGCCACGCGCGGCGAACAGGGATTTATTGGCACCCAGTGTCTGGGTAACGCTGAAATTGCCACCCGCCCGGGCGGGACGGAGTTTGAACTGAGTACGCCGGATGATTACACCATTCTGGGGGTCGTTATTTCAGAAGAGGCCATTGCCCGTCAGGCCAATTTCCTGCATAACCCGGACAAGGTGCTGCATATGCTGCGTAACCAGTCGGCGCTGGAAGTGAAAGAACAGCATAAAGCCGCGCTATGGGGCTTTGTGCAGCAGGCGCTGGCGACCTTTAGCGAGAACCCGGAACACCTCCATCAACCCGCGGTACGCAAAGTGCTGGGCGATAATCTGCTGGTGGCGATGGGCACCATGCTGGAAGAAGCGCAGCCGATGATCACGGCCGAGAGCATCAGTCATCAGAGCTATCGCCGCTTGCTGTCGCGAGCGCACGAATATGTGCTGGAAAATATGTCTGAGCCGCTGACCGTACTCGACCTGTGTAATCAGCTGTACGTCAGCCGCCGGACGTTGCAGAACGCCTTTCATACGATACTTGGTATTGGTCCGAATGCCTGGTTAAAACGTATTCGTCTGAACGCCGTGCGTCGCGAGCTGATAAGCCCGTGGTCGCAAAACCCGACGGTCAAAGAGGCTGCCATGCAGTGGGGATTCTGGCATTTAGGGCAGTTTGCCACCGACTACCAGCAATTGTTTGCGGAGAAACCGTCGTTAACGCTGCATCAGCGTATGCGCCAGTGAGCGTAATGGAATTATTGTGCCGGATGCGACGCTAACGCGTCATATCCGGCCTATGGGGCGATGTCTGTGTTGTCGGGTGGCGCTTACGCTTACCCGACCTACGGGGCGGTGTCTGTGTTGTCGGGTGGCGCTTACGCTTACCCGACCTACGGGGCGATGTCTGTGTTGTCGGGTGGCGCTTATGCTTACCCGACCTACGGGGCGATGTCTGTGTTGTCGGGCGGCGCTTACGCTTACCCGACCTACGGGGCTGTGTCTGTGTTGTCGGGTGGCGCTTACGCTTACCCGACCTACGGGGCGGTGTCTGTGTTGTCGGGTGGCGCTTATGCTTACCCGGCCAACGGGGCGGTGTCTGTGTTGTCGGGTGGCGCTTACGCTTACCCGACTTACGGGTCTTGTAGGCCGGGCAAACGCAGTACCGCCCGGCAATAAACACAGCTCCGTGGCCGGAGGGACTTTACACCCATTCCCGGACTTGGATAAACTCACTCAAGGCAGCCTCCGGGCTGCCTTCTTCTGGCTGGAAATTGTATTCCCAGCGCACCAGTGGCGGCATCGACATTAAAATCGACTCCGTGCGCCCGCCGGTTTGCAGGCCAAACAGCGTGCCGCGATCCCACACCAGATTGAATTCCACATAGCGTCCGCGACGATAGAGCTGGAAATCTCTCTCGCGCTCGCCATACGGCATCTCTTTACGGCGCTCAACAATCGGCAGATAAGCCTCTGTATAGCCCTGGCCCACTGCCTGCATAAAGGCGAAGCAGTGGTCGAAATCTGGCGTATTCAGGTCGTCAAAGAACAGGCCGCCGATGCCGCGCTGCTCGTTGCGATGTTTGAGGAAGAAGTAGTCGTCACACCATTTTTTGTAGCGCGGATAGACGTCTTCACCAAACGGCTGGCAGAGATCTCGCGCCACGGTATGCCAGTGCACGGCGTCTTCCTTAAAACCGTAATACGGCGTGAGGTCAAAGCCGCCGCCAAACCACCACACCGGATCGGCACCGGGTTTCTCCGCGATGAAGAAACGCACGTTGGCGTGGCTGGTGGGAACGTACGGATTGCGTGGATGCACAACCAGCGAAACGCCCATCGCCTCAAAGCTGCGACCGGCCAGTTCCGGGCGATGCGCTGTTGCGGAGGCTGGCATGGCATCCCCATGCACATGGGAAAAGTTAACGCCAGCTTGTTCGAACACGTTGCCTTCGCGTAACACACGGCTACGTCCGCCGCCGCCTGCTTCGCGCTGCCAGTTATCTTCGACAAAGCTGTGACCGTCTACGGCTTCAAGCTGCTGGCAAATCGCGTCCTGAAGGGAAAGTAAAAAGGCTTTTACCTGCTCGACATCGGGTTTCATTAACGTCTCTTCACATGCGCTTTCTGATTATCGAACCAGTTGAAATAGCTCACGATACCGGAAGCAATCGCGTTAGCAATCTTCTGGCGGAAGGCCGGCGTACCCAACAACTTTTCTTCACCAGGGTTAGTGATAAACGAGGTTTCCACCAACACCGAAGGAACAGACGGAGACTTCAGCACCACGAAAGCGGCCTGTTCCGTGCTGCGGCTGTGCAGTTTATGCACCGGCTTTATCTGCTTAAGGATATGCGATCCCAGCGTCAGGCTGTTTTTAATGGTGTCGGTTTGCACCAGATCAAACAGCACTTGCTGGAGTAAGTGATCTTTATCCAGCGCTTTTTTCCCGGCCAGTTCATCGGCGGCGTTCTCTTTGTCGGAGAGATATTTCGCCATGGCGCTACTGGCACCACGGTTCGATAAAGCAAAGACAGAAGCCCCGGCGGCACTTGGGTTCGTGAAGCCATCGGCGTGGATGGACATAAACAAGTCTGCGCCATGCTTGTGGGCGATTTCAACGCGATCGTAAAGTGGGATGAACGTATCGCCGCTGCGAGTCAGACGGGCATCAATGCCGTGCCCGCGTAAAATCGAACGCACGTTTTTGGCAATCGCCAGCACCACGTGTTTCTCTTTTGACCCGTTGTGACCAATCGCGCCGGTATCAATACCGCCGTGGCCTGGATCAAGCATTACGATACGCTTTGCTCCGGCTTTTTTGGCAGCAGGCTTACTGTGACCGTTGCTGGTTTTCAGCGTTTCTTCTTTAGCGATGGCTTTGGACATGCCTGACAAGGTCAGTGCGGCCAGCCCGGCTTTCAACACCTGACGGCGTGAAGCCAGTGTTTTTAAAGGTTTAAAAGTGCTCATGCGGCCTGAGTGGTAAAAAATAATGAGTCTATGTGTTATATCGTATCGTCTTTTCCGTTACGACAGCCCGTATTGAGAATTGTTTTACTTTTCATTTCAATACGTGACAAACGCTTATTATGCCATTTTTTTGACCTCGATTGGCCAGATCTTGGATAATTCAGATGATCACGCCATAATCACTGTTTACTCGTTCAAAAAGATGGGCAATACCATGGAGATACGCGTTTTTCGCCAGTCCGATTTCGAAGAGGTTATTACGCTCTGGGAGCGTTGTGACCTGCTACGCCCGTGGAACGATCCTGAAATGGATATTGAGCGAAAACTTAACCATGATGTGAGCCTGTTTCTGGTGGCGGAGGTCAACGGGGAAGTGGTCGGTTCGGTGATGGGCGGCTATGACGGCCATCGCGGCTCTGCTTATTATCTCGGCGTGCATCCTGAATACCGCGGTCGCGGCATTGCTAACGCGCTGCTCAATCGCCTCGAAAAGAAGCTGATTGCCCGCGGTTGCCCGAAACTGCAAATTATGGTGCGCGAAGACAACGACATGGTGCAAGGCATGTACGAACGCCTGGGCTACGAGCATGCTGATGTGGTGGTGCTCGGCAAGCGCCTGATTGAAGATGAAGAATATTGATTTTCCTCTGTCGGCCTATGATGCTCACGGTCGGCTGAAGCTTCCCTTTCTGTTCTGGTGCATCCTGCTGCTACAGGCGCGAACCTGGGTGCTGTTCGTGATGGCCGCCGCCTCGCGTCAACAGGGCGATACGCTGCTCAATTTGTTTTATCCCGATCACGATAACTTCTGGCTGGGTTTGCTGCCGGGCGTCCCTGCGGTGGTGGCTTTTTTAGTCAGTGGCCGCCGTTTCCAGCTTCCTCGTTTTTGGGCGCTGATGCGCTGGATGCTGATCCTCGCACAAACGGCACTGCTGTTCTGGCAGCCTGTTTTGTGGCTTCAGGGTGAGCCTCTCTCCGGAACGGGTCTGGCGCTGGTTATTCTTGATGGTTTCGCCCTCTGGTGGCTGCTTGCCAACCGCCGTTTACGCGCCTGTTTTTCCCCACATGAGGATTAATGGCACTTTTCTGCCATTCTGCACTCCAACAGGCGTTGCTTTGACATAGAAAGGACCTGGAATGAAATCAATGCGTTTATTGCTCTGTGCGCTTCCTCTGGCGTTGACCGGTTGTTCTACGCTCAGTTCTGTACACTGGTCAGCCGCCTATCCATGGAACTGGTTTGGTTCCTCAACAGAAGTCACCGAGCAGGGCGTGGGCAAGCTCACCGCCAGCACGCCGCTGGATGAAGAAGCCATCAATGATGCGCTGAATGGCGACTATCGCCTGCGCAGCGGGATGAAAACCGACAACGGCAGCATCGTGAAGTATTTTGAAGCGCTGAAAGACGACAAGGTGGCGCTGATCGTGAATGGCGATGCTGGAACCATTAGCCGTATCGATGTGATGGACAGCGACATCGCGGTTTCGGGCGGCGCGAAAGTCGGCACCCCGTTCAGTGACCTGTACAGCAAAGCGTATGAACATTGCCAGAAAGGCAGCGGGGATGATGCGGCTGGCGTCGAGTGTAAGGCCAAAGACAGTCAGCATATCAGCTACTTATTCAGCGGGAGCTGGAGTGGCCCGCAGGATCTGATGCCGCCTGACGACTCCCTGAAAAACTGGAAAGTCAGCAAGATAATCTGGCGCCGTTAATTTGCGTCTGAGCAAGCCGCTGTAATGAAAAAGCGGGTACAATAGCCGCCATCAATGCCACGACGTCGTGGCATCTTTATTTTCCAGGAGGAGCGATGTCTCAGGTTCAGAGCGGCATTTTGCCGGAACATTGCCGTGCGGCGATTTGGATTGAAGCCAATGTTAAAGGGGATGTGAATGCCCTGCGCGAGTGCAGCAAAATCTTCGCGGACAAACTGGTTTCTTTCGAAGCAACATTCCCCGACGCGCATTTGGGCGCGGTGGTGGCTTTTGGTCATGACACCTGGCGCAGCCTGAGCGGCGGCGTCGGGGCTGAAGAGCTGAAGGATTTTGTCCCTTATGGCAAAGGCCTCGCACCAGCGACGCAATACGATGTATTGATTCACATTCTTTCCCTTCGCCATGATGTGAACTTCTCGGTCGCTCAGGCTGCAATGGCAGCGTTTGGTGATGCCATTGAAGTGAAAGAAGAAATTCACGGTTTCCGTTGGGTGGAAGAGCGTGACCTCAGCGGTTTTGTGGATGGCACTGAAAACCCGGCGGGTGAAGAAACGCGCCGCGAGGTTGCGGTAATTGCTGATGGCGTGGATGCGGGCGGCAGCTACGTGTTCGTGCAGCGTTGGGAACACAATCTGAAGCAGCTCAACCGCATGAGCGTGCACGATCAGGAAATGATGATTGGCCGCACCAAAGAAGCCAACGAAGAGATTGACGGCGACGACCGGCCTGAAACTTCGCATCTGACCCGTGTTGATCTGAAAGAGAACGGCAAAGGGCTGAAGATTGTGCGTCAGAGCCTGCCGTACGGCACCGCCAGCGGCACTCATGGCCTGTACTTCTGCGCTTACTGCGCGCGTTTGTACAACATTGAGCAGCAATTGCTGAGCATGTTTGGTGATACCGACGGTAAGCGAGACGCCATGCTGCGCTTTACCAAACCGGTGACCGGCGGCTACTACTTCGCGCCTTCACTGGATAAGTTAATGGCGCTTTAAACTTTGTGGTGCCGGGCGGCGCTGCGCTTGCTCCGGCCTACAAAACCGTAGGCCCGGTAAGGCAACGCCGCCACCGGGCAATGCCTGATTACAACAACCCTTTATCCACAAACGTCTGGCGTGTCGCCACGTTCAAATCATACTCGCCCAGTTTCTCCGGGCTGACCCACGCCACTGCCTGAAACTCTTCGTTAAAGGTCACCTCGCGGTTCGCGCTGATGCAGTCAAACATCAGGTAGATCATGTAGATTTCTTCTTTGCTGCCGTCGGCATAGGTTTTGATGCGGGTGTCATCGCGGAAATGCCAGGGGGTAATGCGGGTTATTTCAAGCTTGTCACCGAGCTCTTCACCGATTTCGCGCAGCAGCGCCTGTTCCAGGGTTTCGCCGGGCTCCATGCCTCCCCCGGAAAGCGCCCATTGACCGGGGAAGACTCCCCGATCGTCAGCCATTTTGCACAGCAGGTACTCGCCGTTGTTCTGAATGATGGGGCAGACAATCGTCCTTTGGCGCATTTTAACGTTCCTCATTAGGGTTTTGCTTACTGTAACAAATCGGTCGCGGGAAGAATCACGCCGATGCCTTATTCTCTTTTCAACTTCCAAATCACCAAACGGTATATAAAACCGTTACAGCTTTCATCCTCGTTATAAATATTATGACCCTAAGAGAGTCATCACATTGATAAGGGTTCGCAATGGCCGTTACATCACTGAAGAAAGGAACACTGGCGCTGGGCGTGTTGCTGCTGGCGGCACAAGCGCAGGCGACCGAACTGCTTAACAGCTCCTATGACGTGTCCCGTGAGCTGTTTGCGGCCCTTAATCCGCCGTTTGAGCAGCAGTGGGCGAAGGATAACGGCGGCGATAAGCTGACCATCAAGCAGTCTCATGCGGGGTCATCCAAGCAGGCGCTGGCGATTTTGCAGGGGCTGAAAGCCGATGTGGTGACCTACAACCAGGTGACCGACGTACAAATTCTGCATGACCGAGGCAAGCTTATCCCGGCCGACTGGCAAAGCCGTTTGCCGAACAACAGCTCGCCTTTCTATTCGACCATGGCGTTCCTGGTGCGCAAGGGCAACCCAAAGAATATCCATGACTGGAACGATCTGGTTCGTTCAGACGTTAAGCTGATTTTCCCGAATCCAAAAACTTCGGGTAACGCGCGTTACACCTATCTGGCTGCGTGGGGGGCTGCGGCGAAAGCTGACGGCAACGATCAGGCCAAAACCGAACAGTTCATGACCCAGTTCCTGAAAAACGTTGAAGTGTTCGATACCGGCGGCCGCGGGGCGACCACCACCTTCGTCGAGCGTGGTCTGGGCGATGTGTTGATCACCTTTGAATCTGAAGTGAACAACATTCGTAAGCAGTATGAAGATCAGGGCTTCGAAGTCATCGTGCCGAAAACCAATATCCTGGCCGAGTTCCCGGTGACGTGGGTCGACAAAAACGTCAAAGCCAACGGCACCGAAAAAGCAGCAAAAGCGTATCTGACCTGGCTCTATAGCCCGCAGGCGCAGACCATCATCACCGACTATTACTACCGCGTGAACAACCCGCAGGTGATGGACAAACTGAAAGATAAATTCCCGCAAACAGACCTGTTCCGTGTGGAAGACCAGTTCGGCTCGTGGCCGGAGGTGATGAAAACCCACTTCGCCAGCGGCGGCGAGCTGGACAAGTTGTTAGCGGCGGGGCGTAAGTAATGTTTGCTGTCTCTTCCAGACGCGTGCTGCCGGGCTTTACCTTAAGCCTCGGCACCAGTCTGCTGTTTGTATGCCTGATTTTACTGCTGCCGCTCAGTGCGCTGGTGATGCAGCTGGCGCAGATGAGCTGGGCACAGTATTGGGATGTCATCACCAACCCACAGGTGGTTGCAGCCTATAAAGTGACGCTGCTGTCTGCGTTTGTGGCTTCGATTTTTAATGGCGTGTTTGGCCTGCTGATGGCGTGGATACTGACTCGCTATCGCTTCCCGGGGCGTACGCTGCTGGATGCGCTGATGGATTTGCCCTTCGCATTGCCCACAGCTGTGGCGGGTTTAACGCTTGCATCGCTCTTTTCCGTGAACGGCTTTTACGGCGAATGGCTGGCGAAATTTGATATCAAAGTCACCTACACCTGGCTGGGTATCGCGGTGGCGATGGCGTTCACCAGCATTCCGTTTGTGGTGCGTACCGTTCAGCCAGTGCTGGAAGAATTAGGGCCGGAATACGAAGAAGCTGCGGAAACGCTGGGCGCAACGCGTATTCAAAGCTTCTGCAAGGTGGTGTTGCCGGAACTTTCTCCAGCGCTGCTGGCAGGCGTCGCGCTCTCTTTCACCCGCAGTCTGGGCGAGTTTGGTGCCGTGATTTTTATCGCCGGGAACATCGCGTGGAAAACAGAAGTCACCTCGCTGATGATTTTCGTGCGTTTGCAGGAGTTTGATTATCCGGCGGCGAGCGCGATTGCCTCAGTGATTCTGGGTGCTTCGCTGCTGCTGCTGTTCTCAATTAACACCTTGCAGAGTCGCTTTGGTCGACGTGTGGTAGGTCACTGATGGCGGAAGTTACGCAATTGAAACGCTATGACGCGCCCCGCATCAACTGGGGCAAATGGTTTCTGATCGGTGCTGGAATGCTGGTATCCGCCTTCATTCTGCTGGTGCCGATGATTTATATCTTTGTGCAGGCGTTCAGTAAAGGGCTGATGCCTGTCCTGCACAATCTGGCCGATCCGGACATGCTGCACGCCATCTGGCTGACGCTGATGATTGCCCTGATCACCGTTCCGGTGAACCTGGTTTTCGGCACGCTGCTGGCATGGCTGGTGACGCGCTTTAACTTCCCGGGTCGCCAGTTGCTGTTAACGCTGCTGGATATTCCTTTCGCCGTTTCGCCAGTGGTGGCGGGCCTGGTTTATTTGCTGTTCTACGGCTCCAACGGCCCATTGGGCGGCTGGCTTGATGAGCATAACCTGCAAATTATGTTTGCCTGGCCGGGCATGGTGCTGGCGACTATCTTCGTCACCTGTCCGTTTGTGGTTCGCGAACTGGTACCGGTGATGCTGAGCCAGGGCAGTCACGAAGACGAAGCGGCCATTTTGCTGGGCGCATCCGGCTGGCAGATGTTCCGCCGTGTGACGTTGCCGAACATTCGTTGGGCGCTGCTGTACGGCGTGGTGCTGACGAACGCGCGCGCCATCGGCGAATTCGGCGCGGTGTCGGTGGTGTCCGGTTCGATTCGCGGCGAGACGCTGTCGCTACCGTTGCAGATTGAGTTACTTGAGCAGGATTACAACACCGTCGGTTCGTTTACCGCCGCGGCCCTGCTGACGTTATTGGCTATTTTGACCCTGTTTTTAAAGAGTATGCTGCAGTGGCGCCTGGAGAATCAGGAAAAACGCGCGCAGCAGGAGAAGCATCATGAGCATTGAGATTGCCAGTATTAAGAAGTCGTTCGGGCGCACCCAGGTGCTGAATGAAATCTCTCTGGATATTCCATCGGGTCAGATGGTGGCGCTGCTTGGCCCATCGGGTTCAGGCAAAACCACGCTGCTGCGCATTATTGCCGGGCTGGAGCACCAGACCAGCGGGCATATTCGTTTTCACGGCACCGACGTGAGTCGCCTGCATGCACGCGATCGCAAAGTCGGTTTCGTGTTCCAGCACTATGCGTTGTTCCGCCATATGACGGTCTTCGACAACATCGCCTTTGGCCTGACAGTGCTGCCGCGTCGTGAACGCCCAAATGCCGCGGAAATCAAAGCGAAAGTCACCAAACTGCTGGAGATGGTGCAGCTGGCGCATCTGGCCGATCGTTACCCGGCGCAGCTTTCTGGTGGTCAGAAACAGCGTGTGGCGCTGGCGCGTGCGTTGGCCGTTGAACCGCAAATTCTGCTGCTCGACGAACCGTTTGGCGCGCTCGATGCGCAGGTGCGTAAAGAGCTGCGTCGCTGGTTGCGTCAACTGCATGAAGAGCTGAAGTTTACCAGCGTCTTCGTCACCCACGATCAGGAAGAAGCAATGGAAGTTGCCGACCGCGTGGTGGTGATGAGCCAGGGCAATATCGAACAGGTGGATGCGCCAGAGCAAGTCTGGCGCGAACCCGCGACCCGCTTTGTGCTGGAGTTTATGGGTGAAGTGAACCGTCTGAAAGGCACGATTCGCGGCGGCCAGTTCCACGTTGGCGCGCATCGCTGGCCGCTTGGCTATACGCCTGCTCATCAAGGCCCGGTAGATCTTTTCCTGCGCCCATGGGAAGTGGATGTCAGCCGTCGCACCAGCCTGGACTCCCCGTTGCCGGTACAGGTGCTGGAAGCCAGCCCGAAAGGTCACTACACCCAGCTGGTTGTCCAGCCGCTTGGCTGGTATGACGAACCGCTGACGGTGGTGATGCGTGATGAAGAGGCTCCGTCACGCGGCGAACGCCTGTTTGTGGGCTTGCAGCATGCACGTTTGTATAACGGCAAAGAAAGAATCGAAGGTCTTGAAGGGATAGACAGTCTGGCTCTGGCAGAAACAGCCTGATTCTTTTTCTGACTCTGCATTTAAACCCACGTATAGCGTGGGTTTTTTTATGGGGACTTATTGTGATGAAGCTTGCGAGTAATGAAGAAAAATGATGGTAACGTCACAAGGAATTACGCCGTAATGCCATTGTCGCGTAATGACTTGGCATAACTATTCCTGTCTAATAAAACAATGCCACAAAGGAAAAATAGGTGTTAAGGGTAAGGATATAAACCACAACTTGCGGAGGGAATAATGGTCGACATCAAACAATGCGAAGATTTCTTTCCCTCTGAAGACCATGCCTTTTGTGTGTTTATGCTCAACAATCAAGCCATGGCTGATTTGCATGGTCATGAATTTGATGAACTGGTTATTGTGCGTAGCGGCAGCGGGTTTCATATTGTTAACGATCATGCTGAAATGATCCGCCGTGGCGATTTCTTTTTTGTGACGGCAAATGACGTTCATTATTATGAGTCGACCAGTGAGCTCTCGCTTATCAATATATTGATTCATCGCCAGCGTGATTTTAAATATATCAAAAATATCGATGGAATGATTGAGTGCATCAGCAGCCATACGCATCCCTTTTCTGATAACTATCAACCTCTGGCTGACGTGCCGTTAAATGCGATAGTTAGCCTTGCAGAAAATATCAGTCAGCGTCGGGATGACGCGTTTGATGCGCTGTATTTCTCCAGCACCGAGTCTTCATTCTTACAAATACTCACGATCCTGAGCGAAAGCATAGCGGCGCCAAAGCCGTCTCAGGTTGAGCCGAAAGGCAAAGTCTATCTGCTGGATCAGGTGCGGCAGAATTATGCTCAGGAGATCAACTGGAAAAGTGTTTGTGAAGAGGGCGGGATTGCCATCCGCACGCTGTACCGTTTTTTCCATGAAATGACCGGGCAGACGCCTGAGAAATTTCAGCAGCTGTATCGCTTGTTGAAAGCCCAGGAATTATTGCGAACCACGGATATCCCGGTGAGCCGTATTGCGACGTCGTGTGGATTTTCTAATCCTCCACGATTGACCGAAGCTTATCGCCGCCATTTCCAGCGCACCCCCTCGCAGGAGCGACAGCTGAGTTTATCCGTTCAGCCTGATACATGAGGGGTTAACGAATTCTTGCTTTAAACCACTTAACGCTATTCCGGCTTTGAGTTGGCTTAATGTTGTTTTTTGTATCGAAAGTGATGTTCGGTTTTTTCATTCAGGAGTCTGTTTATTTATTACATAACATAAATGGAGTAATGATTATGCCTAAGATAAAACAGCCTAACCCCTGGTATATTGGTGTAGTTTCCGGGATGGCTTCTTATATTGACTCGGCGGCAATTGTTTCGAACGGGACGGCTCTGGTTATTTATCAAAAAGCGCTGGGAACCACATCGGCTGAAATTGGTATTCTTTCCGGAGTGCTGACACTTTGCATTGCGCTGGGCGCGTTTTTAGGCGGCCGACTGGGCGATTATTATGGGCGACGAAACGTTTTTATTATCACCATGGCAATGGTCCTCGCGGGCTCTTTGTTATTAGCGTTTAGCGCCTCGTTCCCTTTATTGCTTGTCGGCACCCTTCTGGTGGGGCTCGCCACTGGGGCCGATCTCCCTGTGTCACTGGCGACCATCTCTGAAGCCGCGACGGAGAAAAATCGCGGCAAAATACTGGGCTTGTCGAACTTACTTTGGTTTGCCGGTATTTGTTCAACCATGGCGATATCCGCGTTAGTGGGCGGTTGGGGGAAAATGGGCGCGCAAATTCTGTATCTGCATGTCGGCGTTGTGGCCGCTATTTTGTTGGTGCTGCGCTGGTCGCTGCCGGAATCTTCTGTCTGGTTAATCGCCCGCCAGGAACGCCTGAGCGGGAAAGCGACGGTGCGCGCGCAAAAGAATTCCTATGCGGATTTGCTGCGCGGAAAGTACCTGTGGCCGCTGGTGGCGCTCTGTTTGTTCTACATGTTTACCAATCTTGCCGCCAACACAGGAGGCCAATTTGGTGCCTATGTGGCGGTGAATGTGGTCGGCATTAGCGTTGAAAAGAATGCGCTGTGGAATTTACTGCTGATGCCCGTGGGCGTGCTGTCCGGGCTGTTGTTTATGAAAATGGTCGACACCGAAAAAAGAATGCTGGTGTTTATTATCGGCGCCTGCTTTTTCTCCGGGGGGTTCTTTATGCCTGTGCTGCTGCACTTTTCGCCGGTGTCGTGGTTCTGCTTTTTGCTCTTTACCGCGATAGGCAGCGGGATGGCATTTGAAGGCATCATGAAGGTCTGGTCGCAGGAATCCTTCCCTACCATGCTGCGTGCCACCGCTCAGGGTGCCATTGTCGGTCTGGCACGCCTGACCTGCGGCATTCTGGCCTTTGTCACTCCGGTACTGCTCGATGCAGGCCCAGTCATTCTCTACACCCTTCTTTCAGCCATTGTGGCCTTCGGCATGTTGATTGGCTGGCTCTGTTTCCATGGCAAATCACGTAACGAATTTTTGAGCGAATCGCAGACGATTGAGGAAGCCACCGCAGACATCATGCCGGTATCGGCTCAGCCCTCTTCACCCCATTAATGTACCCGCAAGGAGAATTGAATCATGCTGTCAGTCAGTCAACTTACTCTGAATGGTGAACCGGTGTTAACCGGTGTGGAAAGGCTGCCGCTCATCGGCTGGAAAATAGAGAGCACTCGCCGCAACGTGTTGCAGCAATCGTGGCAGTTGCAGTGCAGCACTCGCGCCGATTTCTCAACGCTGGTTTTTGATAGTGGCGTCGTCAACAGTGAGGAATCCAATAATATTGAGCTGAGCGAATTCCCCCTTCAGCCTTCTACCCGTTATTTTTTGCGGGTGCGCATTACCGACAACCACGGTGAAAGCAGCGGGTGGAGCCCGGAAGCACAGTTTGTCACCGGGGTGATGAATTGTGCCTGGAAGGGCGAATTTATCTCAGCGGAAACGCCGCAGGATAAGGCGATTTCGAAAGGCACCTTGCTGCGAAAAGCGTTTTCAGTGGCAGCGGAAAAGAAGGTGGCTTCGGCGTTTGTGCATGCCACGGCGTTAGGCATTTATCAGTTATTCCTTAATGGGGAGCGGGTCGGCACGGATGAACTGACACCGGGCTGGACCAGCTATCACCACCACCTTTTGTACCAGACTTACGACGTGACAGCGTTGCTGAACAGCGGCGATAACGTTGTGGGGGCTGAACTGGGGGCGGGTTGGTTCAAAGGGGATATGGGATTCAGCCGTCATCGCAACTACTACGGAGAGCAAACCGCGCTGCTGTGCCAGCTGGTCATTCAGTACGAAGACGGCAGCGAACACTGCGTGGTTAGCGACGTTTCCTGGCGTAGCAGCGACTCCGCACGCCAGTTTGCTGAAATCTACGATGGCGAACGCTATGACGCCACTTTGGCCCAGCCGGGCTGGCAACAGTCGGGTTTTAATGATTCGGACTGGCGTAAGGTTTCCCTGATCCACTGGGATAAAAAAACGCTGGTTGCGCAGGGCGCTGGCACCGTCAAACAGATTGAGCGTCTTCCCGTTGCGGCCCTGATTGTGACGCCGCAGGGCGACCAGGTGCTGGATTTCGGCCAGAACATGAGCGGCTGGGTGGAATTCCGGGTGCAGGGGAAACCTGGCGACAAAGTGGTGTTACGCCATTTTGAAGCGCTGGATGCCAGCGGCAATGTCTATCTCGACAATCTGCGCAGTGCGAAGCAGCTCGTGGAATACACGCTAAAAGGTGAAGAGGAGGAAATCTGGCATCCTCGCTTTAGCTGGCAGGGCTTTCGTTATGTGAAAGTTGAGCGTTTCCCTGGCGAACTCAATCCGAACCATTTTACGGCGATTGCCATCCACTCTGCGATGGAATCTACCGGGCAGTTTGCCTGCTCAAATCTGGAGTTGAATCAGCTACACCACAACATTCTTTGGGGACTGAAAGGCAATTTTGTCGATGTCCCGACCGATTGCCCGCAGCGTGACGAACGTCTGGGCTGGACGGGCGATGCGCAAATTTTCTGCCGCACAGCCAGCTACCTGATGCAAACCCGCACCTTTTTTGCCAAATGGCTGACGGACCTCAAACATGATCAGACGCCAGAGGGCGGCGTGCCGCATGTGATCCCTGATATTCTGACCGGGCATTGCGATCACGATAAATTCCTTGCGGAAGGTGGAACGCACTCGGCGACGGGCTGGGCGGACGCTGCGGTGATCAATCCGTGGACGATGTACCTGATGTATGGCGATAAGCGCATCCTGCAAAACCAGTATGTCAGCATGAAAGGCTGGGTCGATTTTATGCAGGCTCATGCGGACAATGACATCTGGCGCTACAAGCTACAGTTTGGCGACTGGGTGGCGCTGGATGCCCAGGAAGGAAGCTACTTCGGTGCCACGCCTGAAGACTTGCTCTGCACGGCCTATTACGCCTTATCAACGTCGCTGTTGGCTAAAACGGCAAAGGTATTGGGCAACGAGGAAGATCATCAGTATTACAGTGCGCTGCAGGCCAGAATAGTGAAGCGCTTCCAGGAGCGTTTCTTCACTGCAGAAGGCGATTTGACGGCTCAGACCCAAACTGCGCACATTGTCGCGCTCTGTTTCGATCTGACGCCTGCTGGCTTACGGCTACGTACGGCAGATCGGTTAGTGGCGCTGCTCCATGAGCATGACGGGCATCTGGTGACAGGTTTTCTCGGCACACCTTATTTCTGCCACGCGCTTAGCCAGAACGGGAAGGCGAAAGAGGCCTGGGCATTGTTGCTGAAAGACGATTTTCCGTCCTGGCTGTATCAGGTAAAAGCCGGAGCAACGACGGTGTGGGAGCACTGGGATGGCATTAAGCCAGACGGTTCTATGTGGAGCCCGGACATGAACTCGTTTAACCATTACGCTTATGGCGCGGTGGGGGAATGGTTGTATCGAACTGTCGCGGGAATTGAGGCCGATGAATCAGCACCAGGCTTTAAGCATGTGATCATTTCGCCGCTGCCCGGTGGCCGGCTGAATTGGATAGATGCAAGCTACGAGTCAATGTATGGCGAGATTGCGGTGAAGTGGCAAGCCATTGAGGGCAAGGTTGTCCTGTCTTTCCGCATTCCGGCGAACACCACGGCAACGGTGAAATTGCAGGCTGTTAAAGAGATTGGGCAGTCAGAGGGGCTGGAATTTAGCCATTCTGAATTGGGTTGGTCTGCGACCGCAGGGTCGGGGGAATACCGTATCGACTATTTGCCCGATGATTCAGTAGACCTGACTTACTCAGACTGATAGTTTTATTGCATCCTGATGTTGCCGGGTGGCGTTTCGTTTACCCGGCCTACAAGAAAACGCATGGTTTTGTAGGCCCGGTAAGCACAGCGCGACCGGGCTTTTTTATTGGAATGCAGAAGTGACGACATTAGAAAACACCATCGGCAACACCCCGTTAGTGAAACTCCAGCGCATGGCTCCCGACAACGGCAGTGAAGTGTGGGTCAAACTCGAAGGGAATAATCCTGCCGGTTCCGTCAAAGATCGCGCGGCATTGTCGATGATTGTCCAGGCTGAAAAACGCGGTGAAATCTCGCCGGGCGACGTATTAATCGAAGCGACCAGCGGCAATACCGGCATCGCGTTGGCGATGATTGCGGCGCTGAAAGGCTATCGCATGAAGCTGCTGATGCCCGACAACATGAGCCAGGAACGCCGGGCTGCCATGCGTGCGTATGGCGCAGAGCTGATTCTGGTCAGCAAAGAGCAGGGTATGGAAGGTGCGCGTGATTTAGCGCTGGCAATGGCGGAACGCGGTGAAGGCAAGCTGCTCGATCAGTTTAATAATCCTGATAACCCGTACGCGCATTACACCACAACCGGCCCAGAAATCTGGCAACAGACGGCGGAACGCCTCACCCATTTTGTGTCCAGTATGGGCACCACCGGCACCATCACCGGCGTTTCTCGTTTCCTGCGCGAACAAAGCAAAAAAGTCACCATTGTGGGCTTGCAGCCGGAAGAGGGCAGCAGCATTCCAGGCATTCGCCGCTGGCCAGCGGAATATATGCCGGGGATCTTTAATGCCGCGCTGGTGGATGAAGTCATGGATATTCATCAGCGTGACGCGGAAAATACCATGCGCGAACTGGCGGTGCGTGAAGGGATCTTCTGTGGCGTGAGTTCAGGTGGCGCGGTAGCCGGGGCGCTACGCGTGGCGCAGGCGAATCCGGGCGCAGTGGTGGTGGCGATCATTTGCGATCGCGGCGACCGTTATCTGTCGACCGGCGTGTTTGGTGAAGAGAGTTACAGTCAAGGGGCGGGGATTTAACAGCCATGGAAATGATTCTTTTTCGGGACAAGACCCGAGCGCAGCAGGCAGACATTGTGGCTGTGCAATCTCAGGTGGTGTACGGAAGCGTAGGCAACAGCGTGGCGGTGCCGAACATCAAACAGCATCATTTGAATGTGCTGGCGGTGCCAACGGTTCTGTTCAGCAACACGCCGCATTACGACACTTTTTATGGCGGTGTGATCCCTGATGAGTGGTTCAGCGGGTATTTACAGGCGCTGGAAGAGCGTGACGCGCTGCGTGAGCTGAAAGCCGTCACCACAGGCTATATGGGAAGCGCGAGCCAGATTGCGCTGTTGGCAGAGTGGCTGAAGGTCATGCGGGTAAAGCATCCGCAGATGATGATTCTGGTCGATCCGGTGATCGGCGATACCGACAGCGGCGTGTATGTGAAACCAGAAATTCCTCAGGCTTATTGCGATCACCTGTTGCCATTGGCTCAGGGGATAACGCCGAACGTTTTCGAACTTGGCGTGCTGAGCGGTAAACCTTGTGACACGCTGGATGAAGCCATCAATGCGGCAAAAGGGCTGCTGTCAGACACGCTTCAATGGGTGGCTATTACCAGCGCACCCGTTCCTGGTGATAACGATATTCACGTGGTGCTGGTGACCAAAGAGAGCGTAGACATCAGCGGCTGGCCGCGAGTGGCAACCGATTTGAAAGGTACCGGCGATCTGTTCTGCTCAGAGTTGATAAGCGCCGTCGTGCAGGGCAAAACGTTACAGGAAGCCCTGCGGGCAGCCGGAAGCTGGGTGGTGGAAGTGATGAGCTATACCCTGGAAAAAGGCTACGACGAGCTGATCCTGCCGCCACGTTAATCGCTAGTTGCACAAACAAAAATGGCGCCCGAAGGCGCCATTTTGCTATCCACGCGGCATCATTATTTCTTGATGCGGATAACCGGGGTCTCGCCCACAGTCACGCTACCAGACAGTTTGATCAGCTCTTTGATCTCGTCCATGTTGGAGATAACAACCGGGGTCAGGGTAGACTTGGCTTTCTCTTCCAGCAGAGGCAGATCGAACTCGATAACCGGATCGCCAACTTTCACACGCTGGCCTTCTTCCGCGATACGTTTGAAACCTTCGCCTTTCAGTTCAACGGTGTCGATGCCGAAGTGAACGAACAGCTCGATACCACTGTCGGACTCAATAGAGAACGCATGGTTGGTTTCAAAGATTTTACCGATAGTCCCGTCAACCGGCGCAACCATTTTGTTGCCGGTCGGTTTGATAGCAATGCCATCGCCTACGATTTTCTCAGCAAAAACAACATCCGGCACGTCTTCGATGTTGACGATCTCGCCAGAGAGTGGCGCAACAATCTCAATAGTTCCGGTGTCTTTCTTATCATCAGAAACCAGAGATTTCAGTTTATCGAACAAACCCATGATCTTCTCCTAAGCAGTAATTTGGGTCGCATCTCGTGGATTAGCAGATTGTTTTTTCTTCAATGAACTTGTTAACCAGCGTCATTAACTCGTCCGTTGTCGGTTGAGCAAGAGCCTGCTCTGCTAAAACCTTCGCATCTTCGAAGTTCGTGTTACGGATAATCTTCTTAATGCGCGGGATGGAAATGGCGCTCATAGAGAATTCGTCCAGACCCATACCCAGCAACAGAAGTGTAGCACGTTCGTCGCCTGCAAGCTCACCACACATGCCAGTCCACTTGCCTTCAGCATGAGAAGCATCAATAACTTGCTTGATCAGCGTCAGAACAGATGGCGACATGGGCTGGTAAAGATGCGAAATCATATCATTACCACGGTCAACTGCCAGAGTATACTGTGTTAAATCATTGGTTCCGATACTAAAGAAGTCTACTTCTTTCGCCAGATGGCGAGCGATGGTTGCCGCCGCCGGTGTTTCCACCATCACGCCAATCTCAATCGTTTCGTCAAAGGCTTTACCTTCGTCACGCAGTTCCTGTTTGTAGATTTCGATCTCTTTCTTCAGTGCACGCACTTCTTCAACAGAGATGATCATCGGGAACATAATGCGCAGTTTGCCGAAAGCAGAGGCACGCAGAATGGCACGAACCTGATCACGCAGGATCTCTTTGCGATCCATAGCGATACGCACGGCGCGCCAGCCCAGGAACGGGTTCTCTTCTTTCGGGAAGTTCATGTACGGTAGCTCTTTGTCGCCACCGATGTCCATGGTACGGACGATAACTGCCTGAGAGCCACACGCTTCAGCAACGGCTTTGTACGCAGCAAACTGTTCTTCTTCAGTTGGCAGCGAGTCACGGTCCATGAACAGGAATTCTGTACGATACAGACCCACACCTTCAGCGCCATTGCGCTCTGCACCGTCGATATCACGAACGGTACCGATGTTGGCACACACTTCGACCTGGTGGCCGTCAAGCGTGATGGCTGGCAGGTCTTTCAGTTTTGCCAGTTCAGCTTTCTCTTCAGCAACCTGAGTCTGAATTTTGCGCAGCGCTTCGATCTCGTCGTTAGTCGGGTTAACGTACACCTGGTTGTTAACCGCATCGAGGATCAGATAGTCGCCGTTTTTCACTTCATTGGTGACGCTACCGGTGCCCACAATCGCTGGCAGTTCCAGGGAACGCGCCATGATGGAGGTGTGGGAGGTACGGCCGCCGATGTCAGTGATGAAACCGAGCACCCTGTTCAGGTTCAGCTGTGCGGTTTCTGACGGGGTCAAATCTTTTGCTACCAGGATAACTTCGTCCTGAATTGCGCTCAGATCAATAATGGCCAGACCGAGGATGTTACGCAGCAGACGCTTACCGATGTCACGTACGTCGGCCGCACGCTCTTTCAGGTATTCATCGTCCAGCTCTTCCAGGGCAGTTGCCTGACCTTCGATAACCTCATTGGCTGCTGCATCAGCAGTCATGTGCTTATCTTTAATCAGGGCTATGATTTCCTGCTCCAGCTCCTCATCTTCCAGCAACATAATGTGGCCTTCGAAGATGGCTTCTTTCTCTTCGCCGAACGTTTCGCCAGCTTTTGTCTTGATAGCTTCCAGCTGCACGGACGCCTTGGTGCGGCCACTCAGAAAGCGTTGGACTTCCTGGTCGACGCTGTCGGCAGAAATTTTCTTCCGGTCGATGACAATCTCATCTTCAATCAGCAGAAGTGCTTTGCCGAAAGCGATACCCGGGGATGCTAAAATGCCTGAAATCATAACCCTACCTTACTTGTGACTGATTTTTAAAAGAACTCGTGAACTTACTCGAGTTCAGCCATCAGCTTAACCAGATGCTCAACTGCTTTCTGCTCGTCTTCGCCTTCTGCAGAGATGGTCACAACGGTGCCCTGAGTCAGACCAAGAGTCTGCAGTTTGAACAGGCTTTTTGCGCTGGCGCTTTTGCCGTTGGAGGTCACAGTGATGTCAGAAGTGAAGCCTTTCGCTTCTTTAACAAACTGAGCAGCAGGGCGGGTGTGCAGACCGTTCGGAGCGGTAATGGTAACTTCTTGCTGGAACATTATATTTCCCCAACTTATAGGTTTAGTGTTGTGGAACTAAAGTCTAGCCTGGCGGCTACACTTTAGCCTGTATAGATTTAGCGCCGGCGGACACGAAAACGACACAGAAGGTCTAACGCAATCCTGGCAGGCACTTCTGGCCGATGACGTTTAGCTCGTCATTAAACATTATGCCGCGAAAGCAAGATTTGAACCAAATCATAAAATCGATTCAGCACGCTGAAATCGATATTTGAATAATTTCGCGCTTCAAAATAAATGTGATGGTTAAATACCAGACCCAACAGGGGGAAGCAATGCCAGGTGGGCCAAAAGTATGACGTGTGCCACAAAAAAGCACCCCGGCGGGTGCTTTTTTAGTCATCTTTTTACATTTGGCATTACTGTTGCAGTTCTTTCTCAGTGAAAAGATCGGCAAACAATGCGGTGCTCAGATAACGTTCTCCCGAAGAAGGTAGGATAACCACTATATTCTTGTTGGTAAAGATTTCATCTTCTTGCAGTTTCAGCGCGGCAGCGACGGCTGCACCCGAAGAGATCCCCGCCAAAATGCCTTCTTCTTCCATCAAACGACGTGCGGTCGAAATCGCTTCATCATTGGTGATAGTGATGACTTTGTCGATAATCTTCAGATCCAGGTTACCCGGAATGAAGCCTGCGCCAATGCCCTGAATCTTGTGTGGGCCGGGTTTGATCTCTTCACCAGCCAGTGCCTGGGTAATCACCGGGGAATCTGTCGGTTCAACTGCGACGCTTATCAGATCGGTTTTGCCTTTTGTGCCTTTAATATAGCGAGTGACACCTGTTAGCGTACCGCCGGTGCCCACGCCTGCGATAAACACGTCAACCTGACCGTCTGTATCTTCCCAGATTTCTGGGCCAGTGGTCTTTTCGTGAATTTCCGGGTTCGCCGGGTTGCTGAATTGCTGCAGCAGCAGGAATTTTTCTGGATCGCTTGCAACAATTTCTTCTGCTTTCTGAATAGCGCCTTTCATGCCTTTTGCGCCTTCGGTCAGCACCAGGTTGGCACCCAGCGCTTTCAGCAGCTTGCGGCGCTCCACGCTCATGGTTTCTGGCATGGTCAGCGTCAGCTTGTAGCCACGCGCTGCGGCCACATAAGCCAGCGCGATACCGGTGTTGCCGCTGGTTGGCTCAACCAGTTCGACGCCCGGTTTCAGCACGCCACGTTTTTCGGCATCCCAAATCATATTGGCACCGATGCGGCATTTGACGCTGAAGCTCGGGTTGCGGGATTCCACTTTCGCGAGGATGCGTCCATTACCGATTCGGTTCAGTCGAACCAGCGGCGTATGACCGATTGTCAGCGAGTTATCTTCAAAAATCTTGCTCATAGCCAGTCCTTAACTGTTTGAAATTTGGGAACGACTCCAGCATACGCAGTTGGGCGTGATGGGGAAGGAAAGTTTTCGTATAACGATATGCTGATGTGAAATAAAGGTTATCAGTATGGAATAAGGGGCGACATTCGTCGCCCCAGCTTTACCTTTATATACACAAGAGGATCACTTCCAGAGCGCGTGCTTATCGCGATAACAGTCAACCCACATGGCGGTGGCACCACAAATCGCGACGGGCAGAATGACCAGGTTCAAAATCGGGATCATGGTGAAAAGGCTGGTGAGCGCGCCAAACTGCATGTTGGTCACTTTGCGTGATCGAAGTGCTTCACGCATCGTTTTGAAAGGCACTTTGTGGTTATCAAACGGGTAGTCGCAATATTGAATAGCCATCATCCAGGCGCTGAACAAAAACCACAGCACCGGCGCGACGGTTTGGCCAATCCCCGGAATGAAGTACAAAATCAGCAGAACCAGCGCGCGTGGCAGATACCAGGCCAGCTTTTGCCATTCACGCTTCATGATTCGCGGGACATCTTTCATCACGCCAAACACGCCGGTGTCTGGTGGTGTGGCGCCAGTGAGTCGCGCTTCGAGTTGCTCTGCCAGTAATCCGCTAAACGGGGCGGCTATCCAGTTGGTGATGGTTGAGAAGAAATAACCAAACACCAGCAGCACTGAGATAACCACGATCGGCCATAGCAGGTAGCTCAGCCACTGCAGCCAGTCTGGCACGCGGCTCATCAGCGAGGGGAGCCAGTTGCCCAGTTCGCTAAACAGCCACCAGAAGGCGCCGCCCATCAAAATGATGTTCACCAGCAGTGGCAGAAAAACGTAACGACGAATGCCGGGCAGGCGGATCAGTTTCCAGCCCTGAGAAAAATAGTAGACCCCGCTACGGGGTGCAGATGAGGAAACCATGGTCAGGCGATACTCCTTTTATAAAAAGTCCTGGCAATTGCGAAGCTATTTTATCGGGTTAGCGGATGATAACCAGTTAAGAAATGGTCGAAAAAACAGCAAAAAGCACGATTTGGTTCATCTTTATTGTCCGATTTCCGGGTACACACTTGCACTTGACGTGATGGGCAAATACTCTTAGTGAGTAAATGTTTGCCGTGGTGGCAAGGTGTTAGAACAACAGAGAATATAATGATGCAGGATTTGCGTCTGATATTAATCATCGTTGGCGCGATCGCCATAATTGCACTGCTGGTTCACGGTTTCTGGACCAGCCGCAAAGAACGTTCTTCGATGTTCCGCGATCGCCCAATGAAACGCATGAAATCGCGTGGCGACGAAGCGTCGGATGATGGCGACTTTGATGACGATGGCATAGGTGAAGTTCGTGTTCATCGGGTGAACCCTGCCCAGGATATGCACGCCGGGGAGCATGATGCTGCCCACCAGGCGCCGCAACACCAGTACCAGCCGCCTTATGAGCGTCAGGTGCAGCCGCCAGTACGCCATGAGGAACCCGCTCGTCAGCCAGCGTCGCCTCAGCAGCCAGTGCGTCAGCAGCCGGTTCATCAGGCACCTGTGCAGCAGCCCGTGGAACAACGTCCACCGGTTCAGCCGCAGGTCACACCACAGCAGCCTGCACCGCAGTATCAGCAGCCTGTGTCGCAGCCTCATGTTGCTCCGCCACAGCCGGTACAACCTGTTGTGGCTGAACCTCAGCCTGTTGCACAGCCGTCAGCGCCTGAACCGCAACCCGCTGCTGTAGAAGAACCGCAGTCGGTGAAACAGGAACGCAAAGAGACCGTTATTGTGCTCAGCGTTGCAGCCCATCAAGGCTCGCATATCAACGGCGAACTGTTGCGCAACAGCATTGAGCAAACAGGGTTTGTGTTCGGCGATATGAATATTTATCACCGCCATCTCAATCCTGGCGGCGGCGGTCCGGCCTTGTTCAGCCTTGCTAATATGGTGAAGCCTGGCACCTTCGACCCGGAAAACATGGCCGACATGCAGACCCCGGGGGTCACTATCTTTATGCAAGTGCCGTCCTATGGTGACGAACTGCAAAACTTCAAACTGATGCTTCAGTCTGCCCAGTACATTGCGGACGAAGTCGGCGGTGTGGTGCTGGACGACCAGCGTCGGATGATAACGCCACAGAAAGTGCGTGATTATCAGGATCGCATTCGCGAAGTGAAAGAAGCCAACGCCTGATAAGTCAGGCGTACCGCACCCTTACTGAACCCCCGCCTGTCGGGGGTTTTTTATCATTGATGGTGGGATATGGAACCAATCGAACAACAACTGACAGCACTGCGAACCACGCTTCGCCATCACGAATACCTGTACCACGTTATGGATGCGCCGGAAGTACCGGACGCAGAGTATGATCGGCTGATGCGCGAACTGCGCGAGCTGGAAGAGAAGCACCCCGAGCTGATTACGCCGGATTCCCCAACCCAGCGTGTGGGGGCCGCACCGCTCACTTCCTTCAGCCAGATCCGTCATGAAGTTCCGATGCTTTCGCTGGATAACGTCTTTGACGAAGAAAGCTTTGTCGCGTTCAACAAGCGTGTTCAGGACAGACTGAAAAGCACCGATGCGCTGACTTACTGCTGCGAGCTGAAGCTGGATGGGCTGGCCGTCAGTATTCTGTATGAAAACGGGGTATTGATGCAGGCTGCGACTCGTGGGGATGGCACCACGGGGGAAGATATCACCGCTAACGTGCGAACCATCCGCGCCATTCCGCTGAAATTGAGGGGCGATAATATTCCTGCACGTCTGGAAGTGCGTGGAGAAGTGTTCCTGCCTCAGGCGGGCTTTGAAAAAATTAATGAAGATGCGCGTCGTACCGGTGGAAAGCTTTTCGCTAACCCACGTAACGCAGCGGCGGGGTCTTTGCGCCAGCTTGACCCAAGAATTACCGCGAAGCGCCCCCTGACGTTCTTCTGCTACGGCGTGGGTATTCTGGAAGGTGGCGAATTGCCAGCCAGCCATCTGGGCCGCCTGCAGCAGTTCAAAGAGTGGGGGCTGCCGGTCAGTAATCGAGTGAAGCTCTGCAACTCCCCGGAGGAAGTACTCGCTTACTATCACAAGGTTGAAGAAGACCGCCCACATCTTGGGTTTGATATCGACGGCGTGGTCATTAAAGTTGACTCCCTTACGTTACAAGAACAACTCGGGTTTGTGGCGCGCGCACCACGTTGGGCCGTTGCCTTCAAATTCCCGGCTCAGGAACAGATGACGTTTGTTCGTGATGTTGAGTTCCAGGTCGGCCGCACCGGGGCGATTACACCAGTAGCACGTCTGGAGCCTGTTCAGGTCGCAGGTGTGTTGGTCAGTAACGCCACGCTGCACAATGCCGATGAAATCGAACGCCTCGGCCTGCGTATTGGCGATAAAGTTGTGATTCGTCGTGCAGGTGATGTTATTCCACAAGTGGTCAATGTGGTGTTGTCTGAGCGTCCTGATGAGACACGTGCCGTTGAGTTTCCGACGCATTGCCCGATATGCGGTTCCGATGTGGAACGCGTTGAAGGTGAAGCTGTGGCGCGCTGTACCGGCGGCTTGATTTGCGGCGCACAGCGTAAAGAAGCGCTGAAGCACTTCGTTTCGCGTCGCGCGATGGATGTTGACGGCATGGGCGATAAAATTATCGATCAGCTGGTTGAGAAAGAATACGTGCATACCCCGGCAGATCTGTTCCGCCTGACGGCTGGCAAACTCACCGGTCTGGATCGCATGGGGCCGAAATCCGCGCAAAATGTGGTGAGTGCTCTCGAAAAGTCCAAAGAGACAACCTTTGCTCGTTTCCTTTATGCGCTGGGCATCCGTGAAGTCGGTGAAGCAACAGCCGCCGGGCTTGCCGCGCATTACGGAACATTGGACGCTCTGCTTGCTGCCTCCATTGAAGACCTGCAGAAAGTGCAGGATGTGGGCATCGTGGTTGCGACTCACGTCTTCAACTTCTTTGCTGAAGAGAGCAACCGTGAAGTCATTCAGCAACTTCAGCAGGAAGGCGTGCACTGGCCTGCGCCGGTGGTCATCAATGCCGAAGAGATTGACAGCCCGTTTGCCGGGAAAACGGTTGTGCTCACTGGCAGCCTGAGTCAAATGTCTCGTGATGACGCGAAAGCACGCCTGGTGGAACTGGGTGCGAAGGTAGCGGGCAGCGTATCGAAGAAAACGGATTTAGTGATTGCCGGGGAAGCGGCGGGTTCGAAGCTTGCCAAAGCCCAGGAGTTGGGCATTGAGGTTATCGACGAAGCTGAGATGTTACGTCTGTTGGGAGCCTGATGTGGAAAAAGAGCAACTGATTGAGATTGCTAACACCGAAATGCCCTTCGGCAAATACAAAGGCAGAATGCTGATTGATTTGCCGGAAGAGTATCTGCTGTGGTTCGCCCGCAAGGATGAATTTCCTGCCGGACGACTGGGCGAACTGATGGCGATTGCGTTGCTGATTAAAACCGAAGGGCTGACGCATCTGGTTCAGCCCCTCAAACGCCAGCGTTAGGATTTCGCCTCATTGGCGGCATTTTTAGCCTGTAGCTCGTCTGCCTGACGTTTATAGCGACGAGCCAGCACGGCGCAGACCATCAACTGAATCTGATGGAAAATCATTAGCGGCAATACCATCATGCCGATCATGGCGGTAGGGAAGAGAATATTGGCCATCGGAATGCCGTTGGCCAGGCTCTTTTTCGACCCGCAGAACACAATCGTAATTTCATCTGCTTTATTGAAGTCGCATTTGCGCGCCACCACGGTATTCACCACGATAACAATCGCCAACAGCACAATACTCACCACCACAATAAACAGCAGCGAACCCACGCCGACTTTATGCCAGATGCCGTTGACCACCGCTTCACTGAAGGCGGAGTACACCACTAACAGAATCGACGTCTGGTCAGTTTTGGAAATCCATTTCTTATTGCGAGCGACCCATGCGCCAGTCCAGGGGCGGGAGAGATGACCCAGCACGAAGGGCAGTAACAGTTGCAGCATAATCTTGCCGACCTGCTCCAGACTGCCTTCCGCGCCGTGAAGGTTCATCAGCAGGCCAACCAGCAAGGGAGAAACAAATATCCCAAGCAGGCTTGAAGCCGAAGCTGAACACACTGCGGCCGCGACGTTTCCGCCCGCCATGGACGTAAAGGCGATAGCGGACTGAACGGTTGCTGGCAGGATGCAGAGATACAGGAAACCGTTATACAGCGCGGGATCGACATCGACGGGTGCCCAGCGGGCGAAGAGCACGCCTAACACCGGGAACAGCACGAAGGTGCTGCACATCACCCACAGGTGTAAACGCCAGTGACTGCCGCCCGCGATGATGGCTTCACGCGAGAGCTTTGCACCATGCATAAAGAACAGCAACGCGATGGCGGCGGTGGTTAACCCTTCGAAAAACGGCACGAATCCCCCGCGAGCGGGAAAGAGAGAAGCCAGCAAAACGGTGCAGATCAGCGTCAACGTAAAAGGGTCAAGAATACGAAAAAGTTTCATAAACGCTCCTGAAAGTGAATGACGCTATTGTGCTTTTTTCACTTTGAGAAATAAAATTGATTTATTGCATCCATTGATGAATAAAACAGATGAATTATTCTCTGCGTCAACTGAAGGTCTTTATTACCGTCGCTCAGGCCAGAAGCTTTAGCCGGGCAGGGGAAAGCAGGCGCTGTAGAGGGGGCCAGGCCCGTTTTGCAGGATTATGTCTCCGGAAGCCGCCCGCTGATTGATGCTGCACTGACGGCTGCCCGAATGCACGATCCATTGTATCAGACGTAAATATCTATTTGGTGATCGTCAGAGGGATTGTTCACGCCAGTAACCTGTGTGACTGGTTGCTGTTGTGCCATCTCTTTCTCCGCTTGCTGGCGCTGAAGCTGGGCCAGTTGCGCTTCGAGCATAGTGATTTGTTCCTGAATCAGCTCGGCCTGTTTTTGTTTTTCATCCGCATCACCGGCGCCGTCGGCAATGGTTTTCAGTTGTTGAGTCAGTTTGGTGATTTGCTGCGTGATACGAGTGATTTGCGAAGAGGTGTCGTTACCCTGCGGTGAGGCATTGACGGTTGTCGTTTGAAGACCAGGGGCAGACGAAGAGGGCATTGAGATGGCGGCCATCATTCACTCCTTTTAAAGGGGAAAATGGAGTTATCGGCAATTAGCGGTAAAGGCTTGAGGGAAAGTTAGAGGGGAACAGTTGGTCGATGTGATAAGTCGTGCAGGATATCACTCGTCTCATCCTGAGACTCACCCTTCGGGTCACCGCAAGCGGTGATGCAAAATTGTTCCCGACAATTTTGTCGAACCTGCAGCAGGTTCTCATCCTGCACGAATCGGATATAGCAAAAAGGCGCCGATAGGCGCTTTTGTCTAAATTTGGTGGGTCGTGCAGGATATCACTCGTCTCATCCTGAGACTCGCCCTGCGGGTCACCGCAAGCGGTGATGCAAAATTGTTCCCGACAATTTTGTCGAACCTGCGGCAGGTTCTCATCCAGCACGAATCGGACATAGCAAAAAGGCGCCTTTAGGGCGCCTTTCTACATTGGTGGGTCGTGCAGGATTCGAACCTGCGACCAATTGATTAAAAGTCAACTGCTCTACCAACTGAGCTAACGACCCGAAGTGGTGGGTGATGACGGGATCGAACCGCCGACCCCCTCCTTGTAAGGGAGGTGCTCTCCCAGCTGAGCTAATCACCCACTTCGGTACTTCACAATTCACTTACAGTAAGAAATCCAGCTGGCGAGAAAGTGGTGGGTGATGACGGGATCGAACCGCCGACCCCCTCCTTGTAAGGGAGGTGCTCTCCCAGCTGAGCTAATCACCCACTTCTCAATTTCTTACTTTACACGGCGGAGACTACCTGAGTAGTGGTGGGTGATGACGGGATCGAACCGCCGACCCCCTCCTTGTAAGGGAGGTGCTCTCCCAGCTGAGCTAATCACCCCCGCTGTGTGGAGTCGCATTATAGGGAGAGTTGAAAATGAGTCAACGCCTTTTCCAAAGATTTTGTTTGTTCGTCGTAAAATTAAACAAAACGATCGCAAATCACACCATTGCGCATGATTTATAAACAAAATCGGCTAAGCGCAGCGTTTCGCAGGGAACAACATTGAGGATTCAGATGGGAGTGATAGAATATTGCCCACTGTTTTTTCCCTGGATTTGCCGGTGGTCGGCATCTTTCCAAACGTAAGGCCATTTCATGAAAATCAAAACTCGCTTCGCGCCAAGCCCGACAGGCTATCTGCACGTCGGCGGTGCTCGTACAGCTCTCTATTCCTGGCTTTTTGCACGTCACCACGACGGTGAGTTTGTGCTGCGTATTGAAGACACCGATCTTGAGCGTTCTACGCCGGAAGCTATCGAAGCCATTATGGACGGGATGAACTGGCTGAGCCTGGAGTGGGATGAAGGCCCTTATTTCCAGACCAAACGTTTTGATCGCTATAACGCTGTTATCGACGACATGCTGGTCGCGGGGACGGCGTATAAATGCTATTGCTCCAAAGAACGCCTGGATGCGCTGCGCGAAGAGCAGATGGCTAACAATGAAAAGCCACGTTATGACGGCCGCTGCCGCCACGATCACATCGAGCACGCTGCTGATGAACCTTGCGTGGTGCGTTTTGCTAACCCGCAAGACGGTTCCGTGATTTTCGACGACCAGATTCGTGGCCCGATCGAGTTCAGCAACCAGGAACTCGACGATCTGATCATCCGCCGTACTGATGGTTCCCCAACCTATAACTTCTGTGTTGTCGTGGATGACTGGGATATGGAAATCACTCACGTTATCCGCGGTGAAGACCATATCAACAACACCCCGCGTCAGATTAACATTCTGAAAGCGCTGAACGCGCCAGTGCCGGTTTATGCTCACGTTTCCATGATTAACGGCGACGATGGTAAAAAACTCTCCAAACGTCACGGTGCGGTGAGCGTCATGCAGTATCGTGATGATGGCTATCTGCCGGAAGCGCTGCTGAACTATCTGGTGCGTCTGGGCTGGTCCAGCGGTGACCAGGAGATTTTCTCTCGTGAAGAGATGATCAAGCTGTTCTCACTGGGGGCGGTAAGCAAATCTGCCAGTGCTTTCAATACCGAGAAATTGCAGTGGCTGAACCACCACTACATCAACTCCATGGCACCGGAGTATGTGGCTACTCATCTGCAATGGCATATCGAGCAGGAAAAAATCGACACCCGCAACGGCCCTGAGCTGGCTGAACTGGTGAAACTGCTGGGCGAGCGTTGCAAAACATTGAAAGAGATGGCGGCAAGCTGCCGTTATTTCTATGAAGAGTTTGACGAGTTTGATGCCGACGCGGCGAAAAAACACCTGCGTCCTGTCGCTCGTCAACCGCTGGAAGGGGTGCGTGATAAGCTGGATGCCATCACTGACTGGACGGCAGAAGACGTCCATCACGCAATTCAGGCAACGGCTGATGAGCTGGAAGTGGGCATGGGCAAAGTGGGCATGCCACTGCGCGTAGCGGTGACCGGCGCAGGCCAGTCTCCTGCCCTGGATGTTACCGTACACGCGATTGGTAAAAGCCGCAGCGTAGCGCGTATCAACAAAGCACTGGCGTTCATTGCTGAACGTGAAAATCAGCAATAATTAAGCTTCAATGAGAAACGGCAGGTTTTTCACCTGCCGCTGAGACTGATGACAAACTTCCAACGAATGAAGATTTGTCATAGGTCACTGAATAAAAAATAAGGAAAATCAATTTATTGATTTTCGGCTGCTAACCACAAAGAAGGAAAAACCACGCTTTTTCCTTCTTTGTCAGCAATCTAAACGGCAGGTTTTTCACCTGCCGTTTTTTTACTCGCTCTCGTCTGCTATCTGCAAACGTTCCAGTAATTCACTCAATCCTTCCCGCACTAACACCTTATGCAGACGTTCTTTCTCCGTCGGCGACATCATCACCATAATGCCAAAAATCTGCTGCCAGACAGGGTCTTTATCCTGCTCGTGATAAGGATGAGGGGATTCCGCTACGCGTAATGAAAGCGAGAGATGCCGGAGTTTAGGGGTTGAGGCCAGAAACTCTCTGACATCTGGCGTGATATGAATCAACCTCGCCCTTCCGCCTTTTACGCCTGGCACCGGTTCGGTTATCCAGTTTTGCTCGCGGATCCAGCGATTGATCGTTTGGTTGGCCATGCCAACGCAGCGCGCGAGCTCCTGCGTGGTCATTTTGCTATGGAGTATATTCATTGCGGCTCTTGCATACGAATGCCCAGACGAAGCAACAAACCAGTGATCCCTTCACGAAGCAACAGGCTGGTGAGCTGCTTTTGTTCGCTGTGTGACATCTCTTTTGCCAGTGACAGCAGCAAAGCATCGAAACTGTCTTCTGTCGGGTTTGGAACATCTGCCGCGCGTTGCGCGCTGTGAATAAAGTCACGAACCTGTTCATTGACATGCACCAGGCGGGCTTTCCCCCCCTGTACACCGGGACGAGGTGATGTTTTCCATCCCTCTTTACGCACCCATTTGTTGATAGTTTGGCGGCTATAACCGGTCAGATGGGCGAGTTCCTCCGGCGTCATTCGTTCCTTGATCATGCTATTTCCTGAGTGCCTGTGTGGACTTAGTGGTTCATCTTATAGCATCCTTTTAGTTGAAAACGTGACGGGTTTAACTCATGAATGCGAGAAACCTCGCAATGTCATTCAGTTGCATGCTTTTTCATCGATTGAAAGAGGGGGGACTATTTTGCCGTTGACACCTGGCAAGGGAATTCATATTATGCCGCCCGTCAACACGACACGTTTTACGTTACGGGGCTATAGCTCAGCTGGGAGAGCGCTTGCATGGCATGCAAGAGGTCAGCGGTTCGATCCCGCTTAGCTCCACCAAATTCTGCACCCATCAGAGTTTGGAACGTAAACAACATTGTGGGGCTATAGCTCAGCTGGGAGAGCGCTTGCATGGCATGCAAGAGGTCAGCGGTTCGATCCCGCTTAGCTCCACCAACATTCAAACCCTCGCCTCGGCGGGGGTTTTTGCTTTTTAGCCTTCCCGTTTCGTCAGAAATCCGCGAAGAATGTCAGTTGAATAATGTCAGTTAATGTAGGGCCGTGAAAAACCCCAGTAAGAATAGGATTTTTCGCTCCACCTTTACTTGCTTCGCGCGATTAAAAAACATACTATTCCGCCGTTGCAGTCCTGTGCCA
Organism: Pantoea sp. sgz302252; assembly: GCF_047713085.1. NCBI lineage: Bacteria > Pseudomonadati > Pseudomonadota > Gammaproteobacteria > Enterobacterales > Erwiniaceae > Pantoea > Pantoea sp. sgz302252. The sequence continues at coordinate 13,443 of NZ_JBLFJW010000006.1, read as the reverse complement.
GCCGGAATATTGCTCTGATAAAATGAAGTTAACACGCCCTCCCGCAGTGAAAAAATTTGTGCTGGCGCTGAGCCTTAGCCTGTTTGCTATTCCGATTGCACGCTTCCTTTCTCCCGTCACGCAAATTGACGGTCACGCGATTTATCTCGCCTGGCTGCCGATAAGCGTCATGCTGTCGATGCTCTTGCTGTTCGGGCGCCATGCCATTCTTGCGCTGATCGTCGGCTTCGCGCTGACCAATGCCTGGCTGCTCCCGCTGCCGTGGCTTCAGGGCGGTGTGCTGTTATTTTGTCAGCTCTTTGCGGTGTTTGTTTCCTGCGGCATTCTGCGCTGGATGCTGGGCAAGCGCTGGCGGTTTGGATTGCCTAATCAGAATATGGGCGTGCGTATTTTTTGGGGGGGCTTTTTCGCGCCGTTTGCGCTGAAAGGCACGATGTATCTTGCCGGGCGTTTTTTTGATTTCCCGCTGTCAGTGGCAGGCTTTTTTGTTTCTTCCTCTGTGATTTACAGCATTGTCGACATTCAGAGCCTGATCTGTTCGGCGCTGATTTTCACCCTGCTGTTTTACTATCCACTACGAATGATCCTCAACCCACGCTATGCCAAAAAGTTCTGGCGGCGGAATATCGCCCCGGCGTTTCGTCACCGGAAGTGGTTGTTCACACTTCCCTGGCTGCTTGGGCTGACGGCATTCCTGTTGATATTGTGCGTGCCGTTTGAATCGCGATACATCGCCGGGTATCTCGTCCCGCTGATCTTCATTCTGTTCTTTGTCGCCATCAACCGCTTCAGCTATCCTCTGATCAGCCTGTTGTGGGGCATCAGTGCGTTTTTCCTTGTGGTGTATAACCGCAATTTCCTGCAGGGCGTGAGCACGGAATATGCGTTCTCCTTTGTGCTGTCGGTGCTTATTTCCTTCACCGTTTGCATGCTTTATATCGCGCAAATCTATGGCCGAAGCGATGCGATAAAGCAGAAACTGCACACACAGGCCAACCAGGACCCGTTGACCGGGCTCCCGAATTTGCGCGCTTTTGAACACTATCTGGCTGAGCATCCGCAAGTCAGTGTGTGCTGCCTGAGAATGGATAATCTGGAATTTTTAAGCCGCCATTACGGCATGATGATGCGAGTGCATTGCAAACGCAGCGTGACCCGCGAACTGCAGCCTTTATTGTGCCAGGGTGAGAAGCTTTTCCAGCTCCCGGGCAGTGAACTGTTGTTAGTGCTGCAGGGCGCAGAAACCGCGGCGAGACTCTCATCGATAGTCGATTTCCTGAACAATCATAGATTCAGCTGGCAAGGCGATTCTCTGGATGTGGAGTTTGGTGCAGCCTGGGGCGTGATTGAAGGCGAGGGGGAAGCTCTGCACCATACGCTCGGGCAGTTGAGTTGGCTGTCGGAACAAGCGTGTGCGGCTCGCCGCGTGCTGGCGCTGGATAACAGTCTGGCGACGGTATCTGACAACACTACCGAACGAGTGATGCAGCTCAGCCGGGTGAAAAAGGCGCTGGCAGAAGGGGGAATTGAGCTCTTTGCTCAGCCGATAGTCAACCAGCTGGGCGAGCGCTACCACGAGATCTTGGCGCGTATGCGTTTTGACGGGCAGTTAGTGACCCCGGATAAATTCATCCCCATTATTGCGCAATTCAACCTGAGCAAACGCTTCGATCTGCTGGTGGTTGAGACCTTATTCAAAGCGATGCAAGCGTTACCCGGCGAGCATTTTTCTGTGAACCTGATGCCGTTCACGCTGATGCAAAAAGAGAGTGCCAACAAGATTATCGATCTCTTCGACCAATACGCCATTTCGCCGAAAAATGTGACTATCGAGATAACCGAGCAGCAGGCGTTTGCGGGGTCTGAAAACAGCGTGCTGAACATTCAGCGTCTGCGGGAATTTGGTTGCCAGATAGCGATTGATGATTTTGGCACGGGCTACGCGAACTACGAGCGGCTGAAGCGCCTTGAGGCGGATATCGTTAAAATCGACGGCAGTTTCGTGCGTAACATCACCACGGACGTGGTGGATGAAATGATCGTCAAATCGATATGCGAACTGGCGAAGGTCAAGAATTTCACTCTGGTAGCAGAGTATGTCGAAACGGAAGCGCAGCGCGAGTTGTTGTACCGGCTCGGGGTGGATTATCTGCAAGGCTATTTGATTGGTATACCTCGCCCGCTCAGTGAGCTGGTAAAATAAAAAAAGCCGGGAGCTATTCACTCCCGGCTTTTCACCTCTGCCTGGCTTACAGAACCAGTGCGGCGATAGACGCTGAAAGCACGCTCACCAGCGTAGAACCGTAGACCAGCTTCAGGCCGAAGCGAGAAACCACGTTGCCTTGTTCTTCGTTCAGACCTTTAATCGCACCGGCGATGATACCGATGGAAGAGAAGTTGGCGAAGGACACCAGGAAGATGGACAGAATGCCTTCTGCGCGCGGGGAAAGCGTGCTGGCGATTTTCTGCAGATCCATCATCGCAACGAATTCGTTGGAGACCATTTTGGTGGCCATGATACTGCCGACCTGCAGCGCTTCAGCGGCAGGAACACCCATCACCCAGGCCACTGGCCAGAAGATGTAGCCCAGAATCCCCTGGAAGGAGATGCTGTGGCCGAACCAGCCGGTCACGGTCGCGAACAGGGCATTCAGGGCCGCGATCAGCGCGATGAAGCCGATCAGCATTGCTGAGACGATAATTGCCACTTTAAAGCCTGCCAGGATGTATTCACCCAGCATTTCAAAGAAGCTCTGACCTTCGTGCAGATTAGACATCTGCAGGTTCTCTTCGCTCTGCTCAACGCGATACGGGTTAATGATGGACAGAACGATAAAGGTGCTGAACATGTTCAGAACCAGCGCCGCAACCACATATTTCGGGTCCAGCATCGTCATGTAAGCACCGACGATAGACATCGACACGGTAGACATCGCCGTCGCCGCCATGGTGTACATGCGGTTGCGGGACATCTTGCCGAGAATATCTTTGTAGGCGATGAAGTTTTCAGACTGACCGAGGATCAGGGAGCTTACCGCGTTGAATGACTCCAGTTTACCCATACCGTTGACTTTGGAGAGCACGGTACCGATAGCACGGATAACAATCGGCAGAATACGGATATGTTGCAGAATACCAATCAGTGCAGAGATGAACACGATAGGGCAAAGCACTTTCAGGAAGAAGAATGCCAGACCTTCATCGTTCATTTTACCGAAGACGAAATTTGTCCCTTCATTGGCGAAACCGAGAAGTTTTTCGAACATCTCGGAGAATCCTTTCACAAATCCGAGGCCGATATCTGAGTTCAGGAAGAACCAGGCCAGCAGGACTTCAATGACAAGTAGTTGAACAACATAGCGAATGCGAATCTGTTTACGGTTATGGCTGACCAGCAACGCCAGAATCGCAACCACCGCAAGCGCGAGGACAAAGTGTAGAACGCGGTCCATATTTGCTCCAAATATGAGGCAGGTTAAGTTTCCGTGCACATTCTATGCAACAAGGTGAAAGAAAACGAGATCTGTGCCGCACTATAGTTAGAACCTGTGAGCAATCTCAAAAAAGGTGATCCATCAGACATTTCCGTTATGTTATGTAAAGGTGTTAAAAGTTATCTTTTTGTACTAGTCTGACTAAGGGGCAACCCGGCGCTCCACCTACCCGCAAACATGGCTGGATACGGCTATCGTTTCTGTCTATCAGAGAAATCATTATCACCTCACCAAATGAACTTGATAATCATTCTCATTTTGATAGCATAAAACATAGCAAAGGCTATATTTCAGAGGCAGAAAATGACAAACAGTCGCGTTGAGAGTAGCAGCAGTCGCGCAGCGCACAAGATGCGACTTGCATTAATGGGGCCTGCGTTCATTGCCGCCATCGGGTATATCGATCCGGGCAATTTTGCCACTAATATTCAGGCAGGAGCCAGCTTTGGCTACCAGCTGCTGTGGGTCGTCGTGTGGGCTAACCTGATGGCGATGCTGATTCAGGTTCTCTCCGCCAAACTCGGCATTGCCACGGGCAAAAACCTGGCAGAGCAAATCCGCGATCACTATCCGCGTCCTCTGGTCTGGTTTTACTGGGTTCAGGCAGAAATCATCGCCATGGCGACGGATTTGGCGGAATTTATTGGCGCCGCGATTGGTTTCAAGCTGATTCTGGGGATTTCGCTCCTTCAGGGTGCTGTACTGACCGGGATTGCCACCTTCCTGATCCTGATGCTGCAACGCCGGGGGCAAAAGCCGCTGGAAAAAGTGATTGGCGGGCTGCTGCTGTTTGTCGCTGCGGCCTATATTGTCGAGCTTGTCTTTTCCCAGCCAGCGCTTGCACCGCTTGCGAAAGGGATGGTGCTGCCTTCTCTACCCAATTCTGAGGCGGTTTTCCTCGCCGCCGGGGTGCTGGGCGCCACCATTATGCCGCACGTTATTTATCTCCATTCTTCGCTGACACAGCATTTGCATGACGGTACGCGGCAGGAACGCTATAACGCGACCCGCTGGGATGTGGCGATTGCTATGACCATTGCGGGTTTTGTGAACCTGGCGATGATGGCAACCGCAGCGGCTGCTTTCCATTTCAACGGTCACACCGGCGTGGCCGATCTTGATGAAGCCTATCTGACGCTTGAACCGCTGCTGAATCACGCGGCGGCGACCATTTTCGGCCTGAGCCTGATTGCCGCCGGTCTTTCCTCCACGGTGGTAGGAACGCTTGCCGGACAGGTGGTGATGCAAGGGTTTATCCGCTTCCACATACCGCTGTGGTTCCGCCGGGTTGTGACCATGCTGCCGTCGTTTATTGTGATTCTGATGGGGCTCGACCCAACGCGTATTCTGGTGATGAGCCAGGTCTTGCTGAGCTTCGGGATTGCGTTGGCGCTGGTGCCGCTGCTGCTGTTCACCAGTGATAAAAAGCTGATGGGTGACCTGGTGAACACGCTATGGGTGAAACGGGCGGGTTGGGCAATCGTGGTGCTGGTGGTCACGCTGAATGGCTGGTTGCTGGTGGGCACGTTATTAGGTTTGTAGGGTAATTGCCCGGCGGCGCTGCGCTTGCACGGGCCTACGATGGCTCGATGCCGTTTGTAGGCCCGGTAAGGCGAAGCCGCCACCGGGCACTCGTCACCGGGCAAAAATCGTTGAGGAATTAATGGCGATGTCCGTGCCCATGATCGCCCCGGCCTGGGCCACGACCCCAGCCGCCGCGGTGATCGTCGCGGTCGTTCCAGCCTTCGCGATAGCCGCGCTCATAGGCTTTGCGTTTATCCCAGCCGCGGTGCCAGCCGTTATCATGGCGATGCCAGCGAGCATCACGCCATTCGTAATTGCGACGCCAGTCATCGTGGTCACGCCAGCGACCGCCGTCCCAGTAGTTACCGTAATTATCCTGATCGCCAATCTGTAATTTCACAGATGGCAGCAGGGTGAGTTCGCCTGCATTCGCCACTAGTGGGGCGCTTGCCAGAAGTATCGCAGCCAGAATCAGTGACCTGAACATTTCTCTCTCCTACGTTCGAAGCCTCGGTGGGCCTGTTAACGCAATCTTACGGGGCGTTACAACCCTGTAAGATTGGAGCAACTCCTAAATAACTGGTCACAGCACTTTTTGCTAAAAATGGTGCTAATTTGCGCTATTCAGAATGACATCAATGGCGGCGCACTCCTGCGGCGTAAACTGGCGTTGTTTGAGCATGCCAACGGCGTCATCAAGTTGCGCTGTTTTGCTGGCACCGATCAGCACCGACGTCACTTTGTCGTCACGCAGAACCCAGGCCAGTGCCATTTGCGACAGCTTTTGCCCACGGCTTAACGCGATGTCATTCAACTGGCGAATTTTCGCGATTTTCGCGTCGGTCAGTTGCTCTGGCTTCAGGAACTGACTGCCGCTGGCGGCACGAGAATCTGCTGGAATGCCATTGAGATAGCGGTCGGTCAACTGCCCGCCTGCCAGAGGTGAAAAGGCAATCGAGCCCACGCCTTGTTCTTGCAGTAGGGTGAGCAGGCCGTCTTCTACCCAGCGTTCAAACATGGAGTATTTTGGTTGATGGATAAGACAAGGCGTGCCGAGATCCTGCAAAATCGCCAGCGCTTCGCGCGCGCGGTCGGCCGGGTAATTGGAAAGCCCGACGTACAGTGCTTTCCCCTGACGTACCACGTGGTCTAGCGCACGCATCGTTTCAATCAGCGGCGTTTCCGGGTCCGGGCGGTGGTGATAGAAAATGTCGACATACTCCAGCCCCATACGTTTCAGGCTTTGATCGAGACTCGCAATGAGATATTTGCGCGAACCCCAATCGCCGTAAGGGCCATCCCACATGGTGTAGCCTGCTTTGCTGGAGATGATCAGCTCATCGCGGTACGGCAGAAGGTCCTCTCGCAAAATACGCCCGAAATTGCTCTCAGCCGAACCTGGCGGTGGGCCATAGTTATTCGCGAGGTCGAAATGAGTCATCCCGAGATCAAAAGCGTGGTGCAGCAGCTGACGGCTGGTTTCCACCAATGTTGCGTCGCCGAAGTTATGCCACAGGCCCAATGAAATGGCCGGGAGCTTCAGTCCACTCTGGCCACAGCGTCGGTATTCCATTGTTTTATAACGCTCTGGGTTTGCCTGATAAACCATTAAAACCTCCAACAGGGGTGAGTGTGTATACGTTTACACTAATCTATGCACTCGCCGACGTATACTCCCCAACGCTGTAAATTCTGCTTTCCACTATGAAATTCTTATGCTTCTGGACAGCCAGCGCGCATCTCTAATACTCAGAATATCTATGCGGCGAAAGGAAGTTGGCTATGCAATCTCAATACACTATTGCTGATTATCTGGTGGATCGTCTTGCCGGATGCGGTATTGACCACATGTTTGGCGTACCGGGGGATTACAACTTACAGTTTCTCGATCATGTCATTAGTCACCCCTCGTTATGTTGGGTCGGGTGCGCAAATGAACTGAATGCCGCCTATGCCGCCGACGGTTATGCCAGAGTCCACGGGGCAGGCGTACTGCTAACGACCTACGGCGTCGGTGAACTCAGCGCGCTTAACGGCGTAGCGGGGAGCTTCGCTGAATATGTGCCTGTTTTACATATTGTGGGAGCGCCAGGAACCGGCAGCCAACAGCGTGGGGAATTGCTGCACCACACATTGGGCGATGGCGAGTTCGATCATTTTTATGAGATGAGCCGGCCCATCAGCGTTGCCCAGGCCAAGCTCACCGCCAGCAATGCCTGTCAGGAAATTGACCGGGTGCTGCGGGAAATGTTAACCGGGCACCGTCCGGCCTACCTGATGCTGCCTGCCGATGTGGCGAAATGCCCGGCCAGCAAGCCTGTAAACGCTCTCACACTTTTGCCTGCGCCAGTTGATGAGGGAGTGCTGCAGGCGTTTTCCGAGGCAGCCAGAGCATTATTGCAACCCGCTAAGCGAGTAGCGATGCTGGCTGATTTTCTGGCTCAACGTTATGGTTTGCAGTCTGACCTCAGAGAGTGGGTCGCCTCTCAGCCCATCGCTTTCGCCACGCTGCTGATGGGCAAAGGACTGCTGGATGAACATCAACAGGGGTTTGTGGGCACTTACAGCGGGGCCGCCAGTGATGAAAGCGCTCGTGCCGCGATTGAAGACGCCGACGTCACGTTATGCATCGGCACGCGTTTCACTGACACCATCACCGCAGGCTTCACACATCACCTGGCGGTGGAAAAAACAATCGAACTTCAACCTTTTTCCGCACGTGTTGGCACCCGCTGGTTTAGCGGGTTACCCATGCAGCAGGCGGTTGAGGTGTTAAAAAGCCTGGGCGAAGCGTTCAGTGGCAACTGGTTGATGCCTGAATCCCGTGCGCGTGTCACGCCTGTGAAAACCAACGGTACGCTGACACAAAGCAGTTTCTGGCAGACGTTCCAGGAGGCGCTACAGCCTGGTGATATTGTGCTTGCCGATCAGGGTACAGCGGCGTTTGGAGCGGCTTCGCTGGTGCTTCCGTCTGATGCCTCACTCCTCGTACAGCCGTTATGGGGATCGATTGGCTATACCTTCCCGGCGGCCTTTGGCGCACAAACCGCAGCGCCTGACAGGCGAGTGGTACTGATGATTGGTGACGGTGCGGCGCAGCTAACTGCGCAAGAGCTTGGGTCGATGCTTCGGGATGGGCAGCGGCCGCTCATTTTGTTGCTCAACAACGAAGGGTATACGGTTGAAAGAGCGATACATGGGCCGGAGCAGCGCTACAACGATATCGCGCTGTGGAACTGGGCGCAGCTTCCACAGGCGCTAAGTCTTGAATGTCAGGCGCAAAGCTGGCGGGTAACGCAAACGGTGCAGCTTCGAGAAGTGCTGGAGCTGGCCTCTCAGCGCCAGCACTTAGCCTTTGTCGAGGTCGTGCTGCCGAAACAGGAAATCCCTGAGCTTCTCAGAGCGGTCACTCAGGCGCTGGAGGCCCGCAACAACACTCAATGAGGCGGCTTCGCCATCATCACCGGTCTGCCCGCCAGCAGCAGCCAGGCGGGCAGCATCACGATGCACAACAACGGGAGCAGCGTGGTGTCTGGCACGACGACGGCGGCCATAAACAGGCTCAGCCAGCCATCACGAGTCACCACCAACACCAGGCCAAGGATGGCGCAGGATACGGTAATCGCCAGCGGGACGGCATCGACATGAGCATGAAGCATCAGCCCAAGTGCGACGGCGACAAACACCGCCGGGAAAATGCGGCCACCACGAAAACCGGCTGAAGTGGCGACCACCAATGCGGCCAGTTTCATCAGCGCGATAAACAGAAAATCGGAGGCGGTGAGCGTCTGACTAAAAGTGATTTGCTGCATTTCGGTCAGCCCTTTAAAGAGCGTAATGTGGCCGCCAATCACCCCGATGATGCCAAGCAGAAAACCGCCCATACCTAAAATCAGCACCGGATGTTGCAGCTTGTGCAATAGCGCGTGCAGGCGTGGCAGGCACCAGACAGCCACCATCCCGACGGCAATCGCAATGGCTGCGACCACCGCGCCGCTGAAAATATCGACCAGCTGCATCTGGTGATAGTGAGCAATCGGCAGCGAGAACTGAGGATGAAAAAACAGGCTGGTGGTCAGTGCACCTGAGGCGGCGGCGAGCAGCGGTGCAAACAGCCGGTCCCACAGCGGCGTATCATCACTGCTGTTGAGCCTGCCTGAGAAAATCAGCGCCGCGGCAACAGGCGTGCCAAACAGAGCGCCAATCGTCCCCGAGGCGGCAAGAATCGTCCAGTCAAGCTTATTCACCCGCGGCAAAATGCGGGAACCCAACGCCACGGCGAGCGCAATATTCACCGACATGATGGGATGCTCAGGGCCGAGACTCACACCGCCCGCCAGGCCCAGAATCAGTGCCAGAATCAGACCCGGCAGCGCAGAAGGTGGGATCGGCGCGCCAATCAGCGGTTCGGCCGACGGGTCCGGGCCCGCGTGACCAGGACTGTAGCGAATCACCAAACCGACCGCGATGCCGGTTGCGGTCAGCATAAACAGAATCCAGCCGCTGGAATCCAGACTAATGCCAAACTGAGTGGGCAGCGTGGTCCATAAGATCTGCTGCAGCAGGTCGGCAAATTTCATCACCACGACCAGAATCAGACTGGAGGCGATACCAATAATCAGGGCGGGAACCGATAACATCAGCATGGTTCTGGCTCGCGGGTGGAGCATAGTGATTTCCTTTTAACGCTTAGCACGCAATACTTTGCCTATTAACCACAAAGCCTTCATTGCAATTGATGCTGAAACGGTAAAGTTATTATGTGACCGGGATCGACAATTCACGGGCGTCGCGGTGTTGGTCATTGTTGTTAGGCCTTCATGAATTTACAGTGTGCCAAAGATTTATTCTGACTTTAGTGGAGCCGTTACAGAATGACAAAGTTTGCATTAACAGGTGATGTCGGTGGGACCAATGCACGACTGGCGCTGTGCGATCTGGTCACCGGTGAAATTTCCGAAGCGAAGACTTACTCCGGGCTGGATTACCCAAGCCTTGAGGCCGTTGTTCGCGTCTATCTCGACGAAAAGAAGGTTGACGTTAAGCAGGGGTGTATTGCCATTGCCTGCCCGATTACCGGCGACTGGGTGGCGATGACCAACCATACCTGGGCATTTTCCATCGAGGAAATGCGAAAAAACTTGGGCTTCACACACCTGGAAATCATCAACGATTTTACCGCCGTGTCGATGGCTATCCCGATGCTGAAAAAAGAGCATCTTATCCAGTTCGGGGGGACAGAGCCGGTTGAAGGAAAACCCATCGCTGTTTACGGCGCGGGCACAGGGCTTGGCGTAGCGCATTTGGTCCACGTTGATAAACGCTGGGTCAGCCTGCCGGGTGAGGGTGGTCATGTTGATTACGCGCCAAACAGTGAAGAAGAAGGGATTATCCTGCAAGAATTGCGAGCCGAGCTGGGGCACGTTTCTGCTGAACGTGTGCTTTCCGGGCCGGGGCTGGTCTATCTCTATCGTGCGATTGTTAAGTCTGACGGGCGTCTGCCGGAGAATCTGCAGCCAAAAGATGTCACCGAACGTGCGCTGGAAGATACCTGCATCGACTGCCGCCGCGCGCTGTCACTGTTCTGTGTGATCCTTGGGCGTTTTGGCGGCAACCTGGCGCTGACGCTCGGCACTTTTGGCGGGGTGTATATCGCCGGTGGCATCGTGCCACGTTTCCTGGAATTCTTTAAAGCTTCTGGTTTCCGTGGCGGCTTTGAGGATAAAGGGCGCTTCAAATCTTATGTGCAGGACATTCCGGTGTTCCTGATTGTGCACGACAATCCTGGTCTTCTTGGTTCCGGGGCGCATCTGCGCCAAACGTTAGGGCAGACTTTGTAAGCTTCGCTTGTCGGTCTGTAACTGAAAAAGGCGCCGTAAGGCGCTTTTTTTACAAGTGCATCCACTGGCGACATTCCTTCACCTTGCTGCGGCTGACCGGCACCTGAAAATCCAGCCAGGCATCAGCCCGACGATAACGCTGGTGGTGAAGCAGGGAGCTATCCCGTCAACGGCATAACAGGGAAAACCACGATTTTAAAAGGGGATTGATATCCTTTTCCTGAATCCTAAGCAGATTAAGCATTTCAGATGAAAATGTTGGTAAATTAAATGATATCAACTTGTTTTTTTATCTGCGCGGAATAATCGAATCAGGGAAACTCTGTTCTTTCCTTTTGGGTCATCATTTCCTCTTTTACCCCGCCAACTATTTTTAATTTCGCCTCTCGACAGCAGGAAAACTTTCGGGTTATTTAGTATTCATGCCACACAAGTGGCAGCGTCGCTCGGACGGTCCGGGCGCTAACGTAATCCGAGGATCCTATGGCTGAGTTCAAACCTGAACGCCGTTTTACCCGTATCGACAGACTTCCCCCTTATGTATTCAATATCACGGCTGAACTGAAGATGGCTGCGCGTCGGCGCGGCGAAGACATTATCGACTTCAGCATGGGTAACCCGGATGGCGCGACCCCACCGCACATTGTGGAAAAACTTTGCACAGTGGCTCAGCGGCCAGATACACACGGCTATTCAACGTCTCGCGGCATTCCTCGTTTACGTCGTGCCATCTCTCGCTGGTATCAGGATCGGTACGATGTGGAGATCGACCCGGAAACAGAAGCGATCGTGTCGATCGGATCGAAAGAGGGGCTGGCGCATCTGATGCTGGCGACTCTCGAACATGGCGATACCGTGCTGGTGCCGAACCCAAGTTATCCCATTCATATCTATGGCGCGGTGATCGCCGGGGCGCAGGTTCGTTCGGTTCCGCTGGTTGAGGGCGTCGATTTCTTCAATGAACTGGAACGCGCGATTCGCGAAAGTTACCCCAAACCGAAAATGATGATCCTCGGTTTCCCGTCTAACCCAACAGCGCAGTGCGTTGAACTCGATTTCTTCGAGAAAGTTGTTGCTCTGGCGAAGCGTTATGGCGTGCTGGTAGTACATGATTTAGCGTATGCCGATATCGTGTATGACGGCTGGAAAGCCCCTTCGATCATGCAGGTGCCCGGCGCTAAAGACGTGGCGGTAGAGTTTTTCACCCTGTCGAAGAGCTACAACATGGCGGGCTGGCGCATCGGCTTTATGGTGGGTAATCCGCAGTTGGTCAACGCGCTGGCACGCATCAAAAGTTATCACGATTACGGGACGTTCACTCCGTTGCAGGTCGCGGCGATTGCTGCCCTGGAAGGCGATCAGCAGTGTGTGCGGGATATTGCAGAGCAGTATAAGCGCCGCCGTGATGTGCTGGTAAAAGGGCTGCATGAAGCGGGCTGGATGGTGGAAATACCAAAAGCATCCATGTATGTCTGGGCGAAAATTCCTGAGCAGTATGCGGCGATGGGCTCGCTGGAATTCGCGAAGAAATTGCTGCAGGACGCGAAAGTTTGCGTATCGCCGGGCATAGGTTTTGGCGATTACGGCGATACTCACGTGCGTTTTGCCCTGATTGAAAACCGGGATCGTATTCGCCAGGCCGTGCGAGGTATCAAAGCGATGTTCCGTGCAGATGGCCTGCTACCGGCGGCGGCAAAGCCGAGCACGGAAGACGCCGAGTAATTTTTGCTACAACAAAAACGCAAACAGGAGCCAATCGGCTCCTGTTTGAGAGTGATGACAAACCTCTAACGAATGAGATCTGTCATAGGGTACCGAATAAAAAACAAGGAAAATCAATTTATTGATTTTCGGCTGATAACCACAAAGAAGGAAAAACCACGCTTTTTCCTTCTTTGTCAGCAGTCTGAAACAGGAGCCAATCGGCTCCTGTTTTTCGTCATACGCAAGCTAGCTCTAAATCATCAGGGCGAAAGTACCGGCCCATACGATGACCATGAAAGAGATGCCCATCAAAAAGTATTTCACGTCTCATCACTCCGCGTAGTCTTGCCACGCCCAAATGAAAAAATATCCTGACTGAGTATAGAGAGCTGACACCGCCTCGAATAAACACGGGGATTTATCCCTTTTTACTCTTCGGCATCACCTCAAAATTCTGTGCTTCAAGCGCTCCAGACGGCGCTAATGTACGCTTAAAAAATGGGGGTGACAAGTAAGATTTTTTTATTAATTTTTAGTTACTTACAACTGTCGTGAAACGGCGACACAATAATTTCGAAGGGGTATAAATCTGTTCCTGGCGACGCACAGAGAAGCATCAAAAAACGAAGTAGTACCCTATTGAAACTATAGGGTTTTTAGTGAAGAGAGAACACTCAGCCCACCAGAGCGGTGAGCTGAGTGAGTCTTTCAGGAAGGACCAGAACTGATATTTGTAAGAGAACAGGAAACGCTTCTCAGCCTCATCCAGATAAGTGTTGTTGTCCTGAAGGTAGGTAAACCCGCTCACCGAATTGTGCTTATCGAACGAATACCCCCAGACCAATACCGCCAAAGTAGCCCTTGTAGCTATCGCCTTTGTC
>NZ_JBLFJW010000005.1:0-197064 GCF_047713085.1 Pantoea sp. sgz302252 | reverse complement strand
CCCTCAGTGTCAGCATAGTTGTCACCCCCTTCTGAAAATAAATCCAGAGGGTGATGGAGTGACAAATGAAACGTATTTCCCCGGAACGTAAAGCCACCACATTGGCAAAATTGCTGCCCCCATACAACATGACCGTCGCAGCTGTTGCACAGATGGAAGGGATATCGGAAGCTACCCTTTATAACTGGCGTAATCAGGCTAAAACAGAGGGGAAACCGGTGCCGGGTGCAGACAAAAATAGTGAACAGTGGCCTGCCGAAGCGCGGCTCGCCGTTATTGTGGAAACGACCACATTAAGTGAAGTGGAAATCGCCGAATACTGCCGTAAAAAGGGGCTTTACTCTGCGCAGATAGCGCAGTGGAAACAGGCTTTTTTACAGGTTCCTTCTGGTGATGATAAAGCAGCGTTAAAACACGTGCAGAAAGAAAACAAGCAGTTGAAAAAGGAACTGCTTCGTAAGGACAAAGCTCTGGCGGAGGCGGCAGCGCTCCTGGTGTTACGAAAAAAGCTCAGGGACTACTACGGGGAAACGGACGAGGACGACTGATACCGGGTGATGAAAGGCAGCAATTTATCGGGTGGATAAATGAGGCCGTCGCTGCCGGTGCACGTCGGGCGATGGCCTGCCGCGAAGTTGAGCTCAGCGAACGAACCTGGCAACGGTGGCAAAAATCCCCGGAAGACCGAAGAACCACAGTGATACGCCCGGAGCCCACCAACCGCCTGAGTGTGGAAGAAGAGCAGCAGATACGCGCTGTCTGTCATCAACCGGAATATGCCAGCCTGCCGCCGTCGCAAATCGTCCCGCGACTGGCGGATAAAGGGATTTATCTTGCGAGTGAATCGACGTTTTACCGGGTGCTGCGTCGTTCCGGGGAAGTCCACCTCCGGGGTCGCCAGGCTAAGCCATCGCGGGTAAGATCACTTGATCGATACTCGGAAAATCAGACACATTTCCAACCTTCACTTTTAAGACCGAACTTGGTTTTTTACCTTCCCTCACACTACGATCACCAGAAGACACTCTTCGCTGGATAACATAGGTTTTTTTCGTCAAACTTACCTTCACCCCGAATCCCACAGGGGCTTCCCTGTGATCATCAAAGACTATGTAAGGTTTTTGGTCCGGGTTAGCTTCGAAAACCACTTTTCCAGAGCTACTAAGTGAAGGCTTAACATTGATACTTAACTTGTTGATAATAAAAGACTGACTGAGAGTTGTTTTCAAAGTATCACCACTATTTGTAGCCCAAGAATGATTAGAAAGTAACCTATCACGTTCCAGGCTACAAGTGAGCTACAAACTAATTGGTTTATGTGCGTTTAAACGATATTTATCTAGGGCCACATGAGCACTTGAAAGAATTAAAAAATGAGTAAAATCAACATGAATGATGCCATTGATAAGGACTTCTCTAGCCATACGCCGATGATGCAGCAGTACCTGAAGCTGAAAGCCCAGCATCCGGAGATCTTGCTGTTTTATCGTATGGGCGATTTTTACGAGCTTTTTTATGACGATGCCAAACGCGCCTCGCAGCTGCTCGATATCTCGCTGACCAAGCGTGGAGCCTCTGCAGGTGAGCCCATCCCTATGGCTGGCGTGCCGCATCATGCTGTTGAAAACTATCTGGCGAAGCTGGTTAATCTGGGTGAATCAGCCGCCATTTGCGAACAGATTGGCGACCCCGCGACCAGTAAAGGCCCGGTTGAGCGCAAGGTCGTTCGCATCGTCACGCCTGGCACCATCAGTGACGAAGCCCTGCTTCAGGAACGTCAGGACAATCTGCTGGCCGCCATCTGGCAGGACAGCAAAGGCTACGGTTACGCCACGCTGGATATCAGTTCCGGACGTTTTCGTCTGAGCGAACCCGCTGACCGAGAAACCATGGCTGCAGAACTTCAGAGAACCAATCCGGCCGAGCTGCTGTACGCGGAAGACTTTGCCGAAACGGCGCTAATTGAAGGCCGCCGTGGCCTGCGTCGTCGCCCGCTTTGGGAATTCGAAATTGATACGGCGCGCCAGCAGCTAAACCTGCAGTTCGGCACGCGCGATCTGGTTGGTTTTGGCGTCGAAAACGCGCCGCGTGGCCTGTGTGCTGCGGGCTGTTTGCTTCAGTATGTCAAAGATACTCAGCGCACCTCCCTGCCACATATTCGTTCCATCACTATGGAGCGTCAGCAGGACAGCATTATCATGGATGCCGCGACGCGCCGTAATCTGGAAATCACCCAGAATCTGGCCGGCGGTTTCGACAACACGTTAGCCGCGGTACTGGATCGCACTGTCACGCCGATGGGCAGCCGTATGCTCAAACGCTGGCTGCACATGCCCGTTCGCGACACCGCCATTCTGACTGAACGCCAGCAAACCATCGGCGCTTTACAGGACAGATGCGACGAATTGCAGCCTGTGCTGCGTCAGGTTGGCGATCTGGAACGTATTCTTGCTCGTCTGGCCTTACGTACCGCGCGTCCGCGCGATCTCGCCCGCATGCGCCATGCTTTCCAGCAGTTACCGGAGCTACGTCAGCAACTGGCTGAGGTTGATAGCCCAGCCGTGCAGAAGCTGCGTGAAACCATGAGGGAGTTCAGCGAGCTTCGCGAACTGCTTGAGCGCTCGATCATTGAATCACCGCCAGTGTTAGTGCGCGACGGTGGTGTTATTGCCCCGGGTTACCACGAAGAGCTGGATGAGTGGCGTGCCCTGGCAGACGGTGCGACCGACTATCTCGACAAGCTGGAGATCCGCGAACGTGAGCGTCTGGGTCTGGATACCCTGAAGGTCGGCTATAACGCCGTTCACGGGTATTACATTCAAATCAGCCGTGGCCAAAGCCACATGGCGCCGATCCACTACGTACGCCGTCAGACGCTCAAAAATGCAGAGCGCTACATCATTCCCGAGCTGAAAGAGTACGAAGACAAAGTACTGACCTCCAAAGGGAAAGCGCTGGCGCTGGAAAAACAGCTTTATGACGAACTGTTCGATATGCTGCTGCCACATCTGGCTGAACTTCAGCAGAGTGCCACGGCACTGGCTGAACTCGACGTGTTGGTTAACCTTGCCGAGCGTGCTTACACCCTGAATTACAGCTGCCCGCAATTTAGCGACAAACCGGGCATTCACATCACTGAGGGCCGCCATCCGGTGGTGGAGCAGGTGCTGAATGAGCCGTTCATTGCTAACCCGCTAAACCTGTCGCCCCAGCGCAGAATGCTGATCATTACCGGGCCAAACATGGGCGGTAAAAGCACGTATATGCGCCAGACTGCGTTGATTGCTTTACTGGCTTATATCGGCAGTTATGTCCCGGCGCAAAAAGTGGAAATTGGCCCAATCGACCGAATCTTCACCCGTGTCGGTGCCGCGGACGATCTCGCCAGCGGCCGTTCGACCTTCATGGTGGAAATGACCGAAACCGCCAACATTCTGCATAACGCCACCGAACAAAGCCTGGTATTGATGGATGAAATCGGACGTGGGACGTCCACCTACGACGGCCTGTCTCTGGCCTGGGCTTGTGCCGAAAGCCTGGCAAATCGCATCAAAGCGCTGACGCTGTTTGCGACCCACTATTTCGAGTTGACGCAGCTGTCAGAAAAAATGGAAGGCGTAGCGAATGTGCATCTTGATGCGCTGGAGCACGGCGACACCATTGCCTTCATGCACAGCGTACAGGATGGTGCGGCAAGCAAAAGCTATGGTCTGGCGGTAGCCGCTTTGGCGGGCGTGCCGAAAGAGGTTATCAAGCGTGCGCGTCAGAAACTGCGCGAACTGGAAAGCCTGTCACCGAATGCGGCAGCGACGCAGATCGATGGCACGCAAATGTCGTTACTTGCCGCTCCGGAAGAAACGTCTCCTGCCGTAGAAGCACTGGAAAATCTGGACCCGGATTCCCTGACGCCTCGTCAGGCGCTGGAATGGATCTATCGGCTAAAGAGTCTGGTGTAGTTTTTCCCCCTCACTCTCAAGAACTGAGGGAGAGGGGAAATCACAACTCAGGCAAATTCAGCGCTCGTCGCGACGGCCACCCACAGCAGCCCACAGACGGCGGACGTGAACGGTCACTTCTTCGCGATCGTGGTACAGCTGACGCGCCTGAATATGAGCATTAATACCGTGCTCATCCAGCTGTGCCTGAATATACGCCAGATTCTGAGACACCTCTTCGTAGCGCTTTTTCATCGGCAGTTTGAGGTTAAAGATGGTCTCGCGACACCAGCCATTCACCAGCCATTGCGCCATCAGCGCGGCAACCTTCGCCGGCTTCTCCACCATATCGCACACCATCCACGAGATGTTGCTGCGGGTTGGGCGATAGCGGAAACCATCTTCACGCAGCCAGGTCACCTGCCCGGTGTCCATCAGACTCTGCGCCATTGGGCCGTTATCAACGGATGAAACCCACATATTGCGTTTCACCAGCTGATAGGTCCAGCCGCCCGGGCACGCGCCCAGATCGACAGCATACATGCCGTTTGCCAGACGCTCATCCCATTCATCGGCCGGAATAAAGATGTGGAACGCCTCTTCCAGCTTCAGGGTCGAGCGGCTTGGCGCATCGGACGGAAACTTCAGGCGCGGAATGCCCATATAGAACGGAGAGTTGTTGGTGGTCAGTGAATAGCCCACATAGCAACAGCCCGGCGCAATAAAGAACACGTGCACCACAGGACGTTTCGGCGTTTCGTACGCTGCCAGCACATTCGCTTCACGAAGCGCAGCACGCAGCGGCACGGTGAATTTGCGGCAGAACTTCATCAGTTCTTTGCTTTCGTTGGTATCAGCCACTTCAACGCGCAAATCGCCGCCTTTCTCCACCACGCCTGTTAACATTCCCACCACTGGCGTGATGCGGTCTTCCGGTGGCAAGTCGGTCAGCAACTCGCAGGCCACAAACATCTGGCGGGCGAAAATCAGCGAGGCAAACGGCAGCTCTTTAATCAGCTTTTCCGCTTCGCCTTCCTGATAGCACTCAAAAATCACATACCCCGAGTTATCTTTTACTCGGGCAAAACCATAGACGCCAAGGCGCGAGGCCTTGTCAGAAATCTCTGCTGCGCACTCTTTCTCAAAACCCTGACGGCTGTAGAGGACAACCTTATTCATGCGCGATACCTTTACGCTTTAAACGAATAGCGCCAATCAGCATCAGCACCCAACCGGCGAGGAAGCTAACGCCGCCGACCGGAGTGACAAATGCCCACAGGCGTAAATGCGACAGCGCCAGACAATAAAGGCTGCCGCTGAATAATACGGTTCCCAGCGCCATAAACACGCTGCTCCAGTAGAACCAGATGCTGATCCGGCGCTGCATCGCGACCGCCAGCCCAAAAATCGCCAGCGTATGAAACGCCTGGTACTCAAGACCGGTCTGGATCCAGCCCATCTCAACAACGCCGAGGGTCTTACTCAATACATGTGCCCCGAAGGCGCCCAGAGCAACAAAAACAAAGCCACTGATGGCCGCAAAAATCAGCATGAAGCGACTGGTCATGTCATTATCCTGAAGTCATTTATTGTTCATAACGGAAGCGAAATTTCTCTTGCTCGTTTGCCGCTTTCGCCAGTATCCACTGCCGGAAAGCGGCTATTTTACCCAGTTCTGCCTGGCTGTCATGACAAACGAGGTAAAACGCATTTTTGCTGACCAGAACATCATTAAACGGGCAAACCAAACGGCCGGCCTCAATTTCGGACTGCGCCATCACGTTGTTGGCCAGTGCGATCCCTTGTCCGTGGATTGCCGCCTGCAGCACCATGGCGCTGTGGCTGAAAATCGGTCCTTGTTGAACATTGATATGGTTTAAACCCAACTGGCGCGTGTACGTCTGCCAGTCGCGGCGTGAAGCATCGTGCAATAAAGTATGTTGCGCCAGGTCAGCGGGTGTTTTCAACGCCTTATCGCCGGTTAACAGCAATGGCGAGCAAACAGGCAGCAAATATTCGGCGTACAGCTTCTCAACCCGCAGGCCCGGCCAATTCCCCCGGCCATAAAAAATAGCCACGTCGACATCGTCCGCCAGCTTGTCTTCCTGACGGTCGACCGCCTGGATTCTGACGTCAATTCCCGGATAAGTTGAGTTAAAGCTTGCAAGCCGTGGCACCAGCCATTGAATGGCAAAACTGGGCAACATACTGACCGTCAGCGCCCCTTTTGCGCTTCGGGCCTGAAGTTTACGCGTTGCTTCGGTTAATTGCGAAAAGATCTCTTTAATGTCCTGAAAATAGCTCTGCCCTTCTTCGGTCAGCAACAGCGAACGGTTGCGACGCCGGAA
The DNA here is from genome assembly GCF_047713085.1 of Pantoea sp. sgz302252. Taxonomy (NCBI): domain Bacteria; kingdom Pseudomonadati; phylum Pseudomonadota; class Gammaproteobacteria; order Enterobacterales; family Erwiniaceae; genus Pantoea; species Pantoea sp. sgz302252. Next base: position 190,781 of record NZ_JBLFJW010000005.1, on the reverse strand, counting down.
AAGTTTCAGGCCCAGGAAATCCTCAAGAGACTTGATCTGATGGCTCACCGCGGCCTGGGTGACGAAGAGCTCATCGGCGGCGCGAGTGAAGCTAAGATGACGGGCGGCGGCATCAAATACACGTAATGCATTCAGAGGAGGTAAACGCTTCGACATGATTGTTTTGGCTTAGATGTTAACTAAATTTAACAATTAGATTACATCGTGTAACCTATTAGTTTTTTTTATCTGAGCCATTATAAATTGTCCGTTGAGCTTCTACCAGCAAATACCTATAGTGGCGATACTTCCTGAGCCGGAACGAAAAGCTTTTTTCGGAATGCGTGTTCTGATGGGCTTTTGGCTTACGGTTGTGATGTTGTGTTGTTGTGTTTGCAATTGGTCTGGAGTTCAGACCTCGGTAGCAAGACTACCCCCTTTTCACTTCCTGTACATTTACCCTGTCTGTCCATAGTGATTCAATGTAGCACCGCCGAATGCGGTGCTTTTTTTTGCTCTAAAATCAGCCGTTAGTTGTCCATCTCGACCATTTCTTTCACGTCGCTACGGTTGATTTGCTGCTTGTTGCCGTTGGCATCTTTATACGAAATCATACCGGTATCACTATCGGTTTGCGGCTTACCGTCGGCGATAATGGTACGACCGTCGTGGGTCTGCATGACGTAGTTCGGCCCCGAGCAGGCACTCAGGGCAAAGGTCAACATACAGGCAGAAATGATTGCGGCAGTCTTTTTCATGTTCTTCTCCTTTCAGCAATTCATGCTGGATTTCGGGCTTCAATTAACAGGCTAAAACAGTCGCCTAACAAATTTCAGCATAACGCACTGCCAGCGATCCGCCACTCATCCCAGAACATTCCGAGGGTTACGCCCACCCTTGCCCTGCTGCAAAATTTGCGCGACGATCGTCAGACTGGAATGAGGAAAACCATGAACACATTCAACCCGGCGCAGTTTCGCGCCCAGTTCCCGGCGCTGAGCGATGCCGGCGTCTATCTGGACAGCGCCGCCACCGCGCTGAAGCCGCAGGCGGTTATCGATGCCAGCTATCAGTTCTACAGCCTGAGCGCGGGCAACGTGCATCGCAGTCAGTTTGCTGCCGCGCAAAAACTCACCGCACGCTATGAAGCCGCGCGCGATCAGGTCGCTGCGTTGATTAATGCTCCTGATGGCAAAAACATCGTCTGGACTCGCGGCACGACCGAAGCCATCAATATGGTGGCACAGTGCTATGCGCGTCCTCATCTGCAGCCTGGCGATGAGATCATCGTCAGTGAGGCAGAACATCATGCCAACCTCGTGCCGTGGTTGATGGTCGCTGAGCAAACGGGCGCGCGTATCGTCAAGCTGCCGCTGGGTGCCGATCGCCTGCCGGACATTGAACGCCTTTCCTCTCTGATTAATGCCAAAAGCCGTATTCTGGCGCTGGGCCAGATGTCCAACGTGACTGGCGGTTGTCCTGATTTGGCGCGCGCCATTCAACTTGCTCATGCCGCGGGCGTGGTGGTGATGGTTGATGGCGCTCAGGGTGTCGTTCACTTTCCTGCCGATGTGCAGGCGCTGGATATCGATTTTTACGCCTTCTCCGGCCACAAGCTCTATGGTCCAACAGGGATTGGTGCGCTGTATGGCAAAGCCGAATTGCTGGCAGAAATGACACCGTGGTTGGGTGGCGGCAAGATGATCACCGAAGTGACTTTTGACGGGTTTACAACGCAGCCCGTCCCTTATCGTCTGGAAGCGGGAACGCCAAACGTCGCCGGGGTAATTGGTCTTAGCGCGGCACTCGAATGGTTAAGCGAAACGGATTTGATTCAGGCTGAAACCTGGAGCCGCGGTCTGGCTACGCTTGCAGAAGAAGCGCTTTCCCGCCTCCCTGGTTTTCGTTCCTTCCGCTGCCAGGACTCAAGCCTGCTGGCCTTTGATTTCGCGGGCGTGCATCACAGCGACATGGTGACGTTACTCGCGGAATATGGCATCTCGCTACGCGCCGGACAGCACTGCGCACAGCCGCTGTTAGCCGCACTTGGCGTGAAGGGTACCCTGAGAGCCTCATTTGCCCCTTATAATACGCAGGAAGACGTTCACGCCCTGATCAACGCCGTGGACCGCGCCCTTGAATTACTGGTGGATTAAATGACTAGCCCAGCACTGGCCGGACATCCGTTCGGCACAACCCTGACTGAAGACGATTTACGACAGATTTTCGGCCCGCTCACGCAGTGGGAAGACAAATACCGGCAATTGATCCTGCTCGGCAAAAAGCTGCCTGCTCTGGCGGAAGACCTGAGAGCTCAAGCCCAGGAAATTGCAGGCTGTGAAAATCGGGTCTGGCTCGGCCATACTCTGTCATCCAACGGGAAGTTGCATTTCTATGGGGACAGTGAAGGGCGAATCGTGAGAGGGATGCTGGCAGTGTTACTGACAGCGATTGAAGGGAAAAGCGCGGAACAGCTTCTGGCGACTGATCCGCTGAGCCTTTTTGATGAGCTGGGGCTTCGCGTGCAGCTTAGCGCCTCCCGCAATCAGGGGCTGAACGCCCTGCGCGACGCAGTCATCACCGCCGCGCAGAAGGCTTAAGCCTGACGATCGGCTTTCGCCATCATTTTCTTTAACACATGGGACACCGCGACAAATCCGAACGTCGCGGTCACCATCGTCGCCGCACCAAATCCTGAAGCACAGTCCATGCGTTTCGGCCCTTCCGCCGTGCTTTTCATCGCACAGACCGAACCATCAGATTGCGGATAAACCAGCGCTTCGGTGGAAAACACACAATCCACGCCAAGCTTACCCTTACTGTTTTTCACCACCCCGAAATCACTCTTCAGGCGCTCGCGCAGTTTTGCCGCCAGCGGATCCTGAATCGTTTTCGCCAGATCGGCGACCTGGATCTGCGTGGGATCGATTTGCCCACCCGCGCCACCGGTTGTCACCAATGGCACTTTGTAACGACGGCAGTAAGAGATCAGCGCAGCTTTTGGCCGCACGCTGTCGATGGCATCAATGACGTAGCTAAACCCGGCCCCAAGATACTCAGCGACATTATCCGGCGTGACGAAATCGTCCACCACCGTCACCTGGCACTCCGGGTTGATCTGACGAATGCGCTCCGCCATCACTTCCGCTTTCGCAAGCCCGACATTACCGCCTAACGCGTGGATCTGGCGATTGGTATTGGTGACGCACACGTCATCCATATCAATCAGCGTAATGGCACCAATGCCGGTGCGCGCCAGCGCCTCTGCGGCCCAGGAGCCCACACCGCCAATGCCGACGACACAAACGTGTGCATCAGCAAACAGCTGCAGCGCTTTTTCACCATATAAACGTGCCGTGCCACCAAAACGCTGGCGCCAGGCATCGCTAAGTACTACTGACATAAAACCTCAAACGACGTTATTAACCGCTAAAGACGTAACCGTTGCCCGCCCCACGCAATACCCAGACGCGACCGTAGTGATTATACCAACCCGCACGGTGTCCGGCATCCGGGCCAATCCCCTGATAGATGTCGAAGTGCTGGCCTTTGATTGCGCCGCCGACATCCAGCGCCACCATCAGTCGTAACTCGTAGTGACCGTTGAATTTACCGTTGTTATCCAGCAGCGGGACTTCAGCCAGCAGGGTCGTGCCCGGCGGAATAATGCTCTTATCGGAGGCCACGGACGCGCGACCAATCAGCGGCACCGCACTCGCCCCTTTCACCGGCGCGAAGGACTGCGGTTTAAAGAACACGAATGACTGATTTTCCTCGAGCAGAGCACGCACTTCCGCTTCGCTGTGGGTTTCGCCCCAGTGACGGATGACCTGCATCGACATGTCTTCTTTCTTATACTCGCCGCGATCGACCAGCACCTTGCCGATACTGCGGTACGGCCAGCCGTTTTTACCCGCGTAGCTGAAGAAATTCAGCGGCGAGCCATCACCGAAATCAATGTAGCCGCTGCCCTGCACGTCCATGATGAAGTTATCCATCAGGGAATTGCTGTAGGCCAGAATGTAATTGTCGCTCAGCGCACCTGCGTAGATTTCTGCGCGAGACGGCAGGCGTCCTCGTTTTGGCGGCATGCGGTAAATAGGGTACTGGAACTCGCCCTGACGCGTGTGTCGCGCTTCAATCACAGGCGTGTAGTAACCGGTAAACTGGACGTTGCCGTAGTTATCTGCGCCCTGCATCTGCCAGGCATCAAGCCCGTACTGCTTTAAGGCGCGCGTGTCGCCCCCGGCCTGCAGCCATTGCTGAACGGCACTGAACACAGCGCTTTGATTGCCATACAGGCGCGGCGATGCGTTACGAATTTCATTGACCTGCTGCGCGAAGTCGCCACCATTAATAGGAGCCCCTACGGCATCAGGCTGGTTAACTAGGGAAAACTGATTGGTGAGCTTTCCGTCATTATACTGTTGACCGCGATCGGTCGGCTTGGAGGAGCAGGCGGCAAGCAGCGTTATGACTGTGCCCGTCACCAGAATTTTGGCCCAACGTCCTTTCATGGTATCTCGTCTTCTTTCTTAAGCGGAATGCGGGATGAAGATAACAAACCGTCAGGGGTATTGAAATGTGATAACGTGCCGCGCAGCCCATTTTGGGCAAAAAATAGCCGACATGTTTTGTTTTTACTCACTCTTAAGCATTTATGCAAAAAAGGGTTGCATCAAATCCAGACCCGCGTATAGTGCGCTTCCACGGACGCGGGATGGAGCAGCCTGGTAGCTCGTCGGGCTCATAACCCGAAGGTCGTCAGTTCAAATCTGGCTCCCGCAACCAATTAAAATATGATGTGTAAGGTTTATCTGATGGAAGGATAAACATTCGGACGCGGGATGGAGCAGCCTGGTAGCTCGTCGGGCTCATAACCCGAAGGTCGTCGGTTCAAATCCGGCTCCCGCAACCAACTAAAAAATGAAAAGAAAGGTTTACCTGATGGAAGGGTAAACAGACGGACGCGGGGTGGAGCAGCCTGGTAGCTCGTCGGGCTCATAACCCGAAGGTCGTCGGTTCAAATCCGGCCCCCGCAACCACTTTTCATAAAACAATAAGCACCTTAACGGGTGTTTTTTTGTATCTGAAATTCGCTACAGCCAAAAAAATGACGCCTTCCGGCGCCATTCTCCCTCTTCCGAAAACCTATCCACGCCGTGCGAGCGTTGCTCCGTCGGCAAAATAAGCTTTGATCCCTGCCAGAATCGACTCAGCAACTTCCTGCTGAAACGCCGCGGTTTTCAGTTTACGTTCTTCTTCGACGTTACTGATAAACGCCGTCTCGACCAGAATGGAAGGAATATCAGGCGCCTTCAGTACCGCAAACCCCGCCTGCTCCACCCGATTTTTATGCAGATTGTTGACCTTCCCGAGCTTACCCAGCACCGCTTTACCAAATTTCAGGCTGTCATTGATGGTCAGCGACTGCACCATATCAAACATGGTGTGGTCTACATAGCGATCGCCACTCTTGCCCACGCCACCGATCAGGTCAGAGGCGTTTTGAGTATCGGCCAGGTATTTTGCTGCGGTACTTGTCGCCCCCTTGGTGGAAAGCGCAAAGACAGAAGATCCGCTCGGCTGGCGGCTGGTAAAGGCATCCGCATGAATTGAGACAAACAAGTCTGCGCGCTGTTTCTGCGCTTTAGCGACACGCACTTTCAACGGAATGAAAACATCCTCGTTGCGCGTCATGTACGCCTGCATGTTGCCCTCTTTGTCGATCAGCGCTTTCAGACGGCGACCAATTTGCAAAACAACATCTTTCTCGCGAGTATTATATTTGCCGACAGCCCCCGAGTCTTCACCACCGTGCCCCGGATCAAGCATGATAACAATCGGCCTGTCGCGACCGGCTTTCCCCGGCTGTGGGCCACTCTGCGCAGGCGGAACCTGCTTTTCCAAATCGCCTTTGTTGTAATCTTCGAGCAGTGCCAGCAGCGGATCCTGCACTTCGGTTGCTGTGGAAGGGTAAAGATCCATCACCAGGCGTTCTTTAAAACCGGCTACCGGCGCAAGGGCAAACAGCTGCGGTTTCACGTTTTGCTTCAGCTCAAACACCATCCTGACGGTTTGCGGATCAAACTGACCCACGCGCGCGGATTTAATGTAAGGATCGTCGCCACGAATCTGCGCCCCCATGCCTTTCAACACCGAATTCAGGTTGACGCCTTCGAGGTCGACCACCAGCCTTTCAGGATTGCTCAACGCAAACTGCTTGTATTTCAAGACCTGGCTGGATTCTACCGTCACGCGGGTATAGGTCGACGACGGCCACACGCGAACCGCAACCACCTGACTCGCGGCGGCCAGTCCCACCTGACTTACGCTGAGCAACCACATCGCCCCGGCCCCTTTTAATAAGCGGCGGCGACTTAATCCTGACTGACTTCCAGACATGCTACTCCCAGGCAAAAATATCAACTTTACTTTTTAAACATTGAGTTTGACCGAAAACTTTAACCAAAGGCGCATAAACTGTCATCAATAAAAGGGTAAACATTCCTGATTTGTACCGTTTTTCGGCTGACTTCTCCGCCACATTCACTGAAATTGCTGCTTGCACCTGCCGCCAAAAAAGAATAAAAATACATTTATTACGAATAATCATGCAATGAGGGTTGTGCTGTGGTGAAGGAACGTAAAACCGAGTTGGTCGAAGGATTTCGTCATTCTGTTCCCTACATTAATGCCCACCGCGGGAAGACTTTTGTCATCATGCTGGGTGGCGAGGCGATAGAGCATGAGAATTTCTCAAGCATTGTCAACGATATAGGTTTACTTCACAGTCTGGGCATTCGCCTGGTGCTGGTGTACGGCGCACGTCCGCAAATTGATGCCAATCTGGCGGAACATCACCACGAACCGATTTACCACAAGCACACCCGCGTGACGGATGCGAAAACCCTCGACCTGGTGAAACAGGCCGCCGGTATGCTGCAACTTGATATCACCGCACGTCTTTCGATGAGCCTGAATAATACCCCGCTACAGGGTGCACACATCAATGTTGTCAGCGGTAATTTCATTATCGCGCAGCCGCTGGGCGTGGATGACGGCATCGATTATTGCCACAGTGGCCGCATTCGCCGTATCGATGAAGAAGCGATTCATCGTCAGCTCGACAGCGGCGCCATTGTGCTGATGGGTCCCGTCGCCGTTTCTGTCACGGGTGAAAGCTTCAACCTGACTTCCGAAGAAATCGCCACCCAGCTCGCCATTAAACTGAAAGCAGAAAAAATGATTGGCTTCTGCTCCTCGCAGGGTGTCTACGACCAGCACGGCGAGATCGTCTCAGAATTATTCCCAAATGAAGCCCAGGCTCGTGTCGAAACGCTTGAAGAAGAAGGTGACTACAACTCCGGCACAGCGCGTTTCTTACGCGGTGCCGTAAAAGCGTGCCGCAGCGGCGTGCGTCGCTGCCACCTCATCAGCTATCAGGAAAACGGTGCCCTGTTGCAGGAACTGTTCTCCCGCGACGGTATTGGGACGCAAATCGTGATGGAAAGCGCCGAGCAAATCCGCCGCGCAACCATCAATGATATCGGCGGCATTCTGGAACTGATTGAGCCACTGGAGCAGCAAGGCATTCTGGTGCGTCGTTCACGCGAACAGCTGGAAATGGAAATTGACAAATTCACCGTTATCCAGCGAGACAACACCACCATTGCCTGCGCCGCACTCTATCCGTTCCCGGAAGAGCGTATCGGTGAAATGGCCTGCGTAGCGGTGCATCCGGATTATCGCAGCTCATCGCGCGGTGAAGTTTTACTGGAAAGAATTGCCGCTCAGGCGAAGCAGATGGGGCTGAGTAAACTGTTCGTGCTCACCACACGCAGCATTCACTGGTTCCAGGAACGCGGCTTCACTCCGGTCGAGGTGGATTTACTGCCTGAGAGTAAGAAAGAGATGTACAACTATCAGCGCCGTTCAAAAGTGCTGATGGCGGATTTGGGCTGATCGTTCGCGGGTCGCTTCAGTTGACTCTGCCGGTAAAGCACCATTCCGGCTGGCTAATATGCCGGAACCCGTCAGTTCTGAAGCCTGCGTCGGTTGACTAATCACACCAAAGAAAAAGGCCAGATCATGACGATCTGGCCTTCAGACTGCTGACAAAGAAGGAAAAAACGTGGTTTTTCCTTCTTTGTGGTTATCAGCCGAAAATCAATAAATTGATTTTCCTTGTTTTTTTATTCGGTACCCTATGACGAATTTCATTCGTTAGAGGTTTGTCATCACTCTCAAGGCCAGATCATGACGATCTGGCCTTTTTGATGGAAACTTGCTTAAGCAGACAACGGCGTTGCCCTGATTATTCGCGGAACAGCGCTTCGATATTCAGCCCTTGCCCCTGCAGAATTTCACGCAGGCGACGCAAACCTTCTACCTGAATCTGACGAACACGTTCACGAGTCAGGCCAATTTCACGGCCAACATCTTCCAGTGTTGCAGCTTCATACCCCAGTAAACCGAAACGACGTGCCAGCACTTCACGCTGTTTGGCGTTCAGTTCGAACAGCCATTTGACGATGCTCTGCTTCATGTCATCGTCCTGCGTGGTGTCTTCCGGGCCGTTGTCTTTTTCATCGGCCAGGATATCCAGCAGCGCTTTTTCGGAATCGCCACCCAGCGGGGTGTCGACCGAGGTAATGCGCTCGTTGAGACGCAGCATACGGCTGACGTCATCAACCGGTTTGTCCAGTTGCTCAGCGATCTCTTCGGCGCTCGGTTCGTGGTCCAGTTTATGGGACAACTCACGCGCGGTACGCAGGTAAACGTTGAGCTCTTTGACAATGTGAATAGGCAGACGAATGGTACGGGTTTGGTTCATGATCGCCCGTTCAATGGTCTGACGAATCCACCAGGTTGCGTAGGTCGAGAAACGGAATCCGCGTTCCGGGTCGAATTTTTCGACCGCGCGAATCAGCCCCAGATTGCCCTCTTCAATCAGGTCCAGCAATGCCAGGCCGCGATTGCTATAACGACGGGCAATTTTCACCACCAGGCGCAGGTTACTTTCTATCATCCGGCGGCGTGAAGCGACATCACCACGCAATGCGCGACGTGCGAAATACACTTCTTCTTCGGCCGTTAGCAGTGGGGAGTAACCAATCTCCCCAAGGTAAAGCTGAGTCGCATCAAGCACACGCTGTGTGGCGCCCTGTGATAACAGCTCTTCCTCAGCCAGGTCGTTATCACTGGGTTCCTCTTCTACTAAGGCTTTCTCATCGAAAGCCTCTGCTCCGTTCTCATCAAATTCCGCATCTTCATTTAAATCATGAACTTTCAGCGTATTCTGACTCATAAGGCGGCTCCTACCCGTGATCCCTGGACGAAACACACCTCACGGTTGTTTCGCCAAATTATCGCTGCGGCAAATACTGCAGCGGGTTGACGGATTTCCCCTTGTAACGAATTTCAAAATGCAAGCGTGTTGAACTGGTTCCGGTGCTACCCATGGTAGCTATTTTCTGCCCCGCCTTGACCTCTTGTTGTTCCCGGACCAGCATTGTGTCGTTATGGGCGTAGGCGCTCAGGTAATCATCGTTGTGTTTGATGATAATAAGATTACCGTAACCGCGCAGTGCGTTACCGGCATAGACGACGCGCCCATCTGCGGTCGCGACGATAGCCTGTCCTTTACTGCCTGCAATATCGATACCTTTGTTGCCGCCATCGCCGCCACTAAAGTTTTCGATAATGTTGCCGTCAGTCGGCCAGCGCCAGGAAGAGATCGGCGAACTGGTAGACGTACTGCTTGCAGTCGGTTGGGTAGTGCTCGCAACAGGTGCCGTAACAGGCGCGGTGACTGGCGTCACAGGCTTGTTATTAGGCAACATTTTGTTAGCACTCTGTTCACCTGAATCCTCAGAATACGTAATTGTTGGTTGAGACGCAACCACTGCAGAGGAATTTTGTGCAGGCTTTGAGACTAATCCAGGCGAAGCGCTACTGGCTTGTTCACTGGCTTGTGCTACGGCGTTATTCCCGGTAATGGGCTGCCCGCTCGCACTGCCCACTTGCAGAACCTGACCGACATTCAGCGCATAAGGTTCAGCCACATTGTTGCGCTGCGCCAGGTCACGGAAATCGTTCCCGGTGACCCATGCGATATAGAACAGGGTGTCGCCACGTTTAACGGTATAAGTGCTGCCACCGGTATAGCTGCCTTTTGGAATATCGCCGTATTTACGGTTATAGACGGCATGGCCGTTCACAATCTGCACCGGCTGCTGCTGCTGCGCTGCCGCAACAGGCTGCTGCTGCATCGGCTGAATTTGGGGTTGTACGGGGGCTGTTTGCACAGGCTGTGGCTGCGGAGCCGTCTGCGGTGCCATCCCCCCTTTTTGCGCCGGAGTAATTAACATTCCAGAATTGGTGCCAGACGAGGCATTGCCGCCGACAGAACTGACCGGGGCAGGCGCATTATTGGACGAAGTGCATCCAGCCAGCCAGAGTGAAACCAGTGATAATGCCGCAACGCGACTAACGGTGAATTTTGGGCTTCCCGTGCTCATTTATCCCCCAGGAATGTGTTAACTGCCAGTGTCTTAGAAACCGCATAGCGCAGCGGTAATCACACAAAAAAGTGCGCTAACCCTACGCCAAAGGGCGTAGTGAAAGAAACAGGAAAACTCCTGTATTACGCCAGTTCGCCCTTCACCAATGGCACAAAGCGAACCGCTTCTACGGTATCGATAATAAAGTCATCTCCCCGTCGGCGAACACGTTTAAGCAACTGATGTTCTTCGCCGACGGGTAAAACCAGAATGCCGCCTTCAGCAAGCTGTGACATCAACGCGGCCGGAATTTCCTGCGGCGCTGCGGTAACAATAATGGCATCAAATGGCGCTCGTGCATGCCACCCCTGCCAGCCGTCGCCATGACGAGTTGAAACATTATGTAAATCAAGCTGCTTTAAACGGCGGCGGGCCTGCCATTGCAGGCTTTTTATTCGCTCGACGGAACAAACGTGATGCACCAAATGCGCGAGAATGGCCGTCTGATAGCCTGAACCGGTACCAATTTCCAGCACTCGGGATCCCGGCGTCAGCTCAAGCAGCTCGGTCATCCGCGCCACCATGTACGGTTGCGAGATGGTTTGTCCTTGACCAATCGGCAGCGCAACATTTTCCCACGCTTTGTGTTCAAAGGCTTCATCGATAAACTTTTCACGCGGAACCTGAGCGATGGCTTCGAGCACGCGCTCGTCCAGAATGCCCTGGTTACGCAGTTGATTGAGAAGGCTTTGTACGCGTTTGCTTACCATTGCCCATCAACTCCAGCACGATCTAACCAGCCAGCCACCACGTCCTGAGCGCTGTAAGCCGTTAAATCGACGTGCAGCGGCGTGACAGAAACGTAGCCTTCGTCAACGGCGGCAAAGTCTGTGTCAGGGCTCGCATCGCAGGCATCACCTGGCGGCCCAATCCAGTAAAGTGTGTTACCGCGAGGATCTTGTTGAGGAATGACTTTATCGGCCGGATGGCGGCTGCCGCAGCGAGTGACACGAATGCCTTTGATTTCCGAGAGCGGCAGGTCCGGCACGTTGATATTCAGGATGCGGCCGGTGCGCAGTGGCTCCCGGGCAAGGGCTCGCAGAATCGAGCAGGTGACCGCCGCTGCCGTATCGTAATGTTTGTACCCGTTGAGGGAGACAGCCAGTGCGGGAAAACCAAGATGGCGACCTTCCATGGCCGCCGCTACCGTGCCGGAATAGATGACGTCGTCGCCAAGATTTGGCCCGGCATTGATGCCGGAGACCACCACATCCGGACGTGGTCGCATCAGCGTATTGACGCCAAGGAACACGCAATCGGTCGGCGTGCCCATCTGCACGGCAATATCGCCATTTTCAAAGCTGAAGGTGCGAAGCGACGATTCCAGAGTCAGCGAATTAGACGCTCCGCTGCGGTTACGATCGGGTGCGACAACCTGAACCTCGGCAAACTCGCGCAAGGCTTTGGCTAGTGTCTGAATGCCCGGCGCATGGACCCCGTCATCGTTACTCAGCAATATTCGCATAATCACCTGTTGTGTTGATAAGTTCCCTTACCACACTGGTGGCAAAACTGCCTGCAGGCAGCCAGAAACGCACCTCGACGGTAACGTCATCCCACCAGTTCCAGCTAAGTTGTTGCGGATAGAGCAGCACTGCTCGTCGCGCCGCCTCGACTTTTTCACGCAGCAATAAAGATTGCAGCAGCGTGTCGTCGGCAAGCGTCCGTTGCTCAAAATCCAGTGCGGCGCGCTGTGTTCCCCACTCACCGCTGCCAGGCAGCGACGCGGTGATCATCAGGGCGCGACTGTCGACCCGGGACTGAAGTTCGGGCATCTCTTCGTCCGTTGCCACGAACCAGCTTCCCCGTCCCGCTAATTGTAGCGCATCACCGTCAACAACTTGATTAAAGTCCGGTTTTTTTAACCGTTCACTGACCAGTTGATTAAACAACGCACTGCGGGCCGCCGACAACCAAAAACTGCGCTTATTACGATCGCGCACAGGTGCATCACTCTGCGCCCAGCGCAGTGCGCCCTGCAGATTGCTGCCCCCCATCCCAAAGCGTTGCGCGCCAAAATAGTTCGGCACACCCTTTTCCACGATCGCCTGAAGACGAGCTTCCACGTCGTCGCGGTTGGTGATTTCCCGCAGAACCAGCGTGAACGCGTTGCCTTTCAGCGCCCCCAAACGCAGCTTGCGTTTATGGCGGGCATATTCAAGGACTTTACAGCCCTCAAGCTCAAATTTGCTTAAATCAGGCATCTCTTTGCCTGGCACGCGCGCGCAAAGCCATTGCTCGGTTACGGCGTGTTTGTCTTTCTGTCCGGCAAAACTCACTTCACGGGCATGAATTTTCAGGAACTTTGCCAGCGCATCGGCCACAAAGTGAGTGTTGCAGCCGTTTTTCAGGATGCGGACCAGCACGTGTTCGCCTTCGCCATCGGGCTCAAACCCTAAGTCCTCGACCACCAGAAAATCTTCGGGATTGGCTTTCAGCAGCCCCTTCCCCTGCGGTTTCCCGTGAAGGTAAGTGAGTTCATCGAAGGCAATCATGGCTTGACCTTATGCAGCAGCGCCACGGCTTCACAGGCGATCCCTTCTCCACGCCCGGTAAACCCGAGTTTTTCGGTGGTGGTCGCTTTGACGTTAACGTCATCCATGTGGCAACCGAGATCTTCGGCAATAAACACACGCATCTGTGGAATGTGCGGCAGCATTTTCGGCGCCTGCGCGATGAGGGTGACGTCGACGTTTCCAAGGCTGTAGCCTTTCGCCTGAATGCGACGCCAGGCTTCCCGCAGCAGCTCGCGGCTGTCTGCGCCTTTAAACGCCGGGTCGGTGTCCGGGAACAATTTGCCAATGTCGCCCAGAGCAGCGGCGCCTAACAGCGCGTCGGTCAGCGCGTGCAGCGCTACGTCACCGTCGGAATGCGCCAGCAGGCCTTTTTCGTAAGGGATACGTACGCCGCCAATGATAATCGGGCCTTCACCGCCAAAAGCGTGTACGTCAAAACCGTGTCCAATTCGCATTATGCCTGCTCCTGAAGTCCGCATCGGGTAAGGTAAAATTCTGCCAGCGCCAGGTCTTCCGGGCGGGTCACTTTAATATTATCAGCACGTCCGGCGACTAACTGTGGATGGAAGCCACAATATTCCAGCGCCGACGCTTCATCCGTGATCACCGCGCCTTCGTTGAGCGCCCGGGTCAGGCAGTCAAACAGCAATTCACGGGGGAAGAATTGTGGGGTGAGCGCGTGCCAGAGATCGTTTCTGTCAACAGTGTGGGCGATGCCATCTTTGCCCGGTTCGGCTCGTTTCATGGTGTCACGCACAGGTGTAGCCAGAATGCCGCCGACACGGCTTGTTTCACGCAGCGCGATCAGGCGCTCAAGATCGTCCTGATGCAGACAAGGCCTCGCCGCATCGTGCACCAGTACCCATTGCGCATCACCCGCTGCGCGCAGGCCCGCCAGAACGGAATCCGCACGTTCAGCGCCGCCTTCGACGACAGTGATTTGGGGGTGTTGCGCGAGAGGGAGTTGCTGGAAACACACATCACCGTCGCTAATCGCGATGATCACGCGTTCCACACCCGGATGCGCCAGCAGTGCGGCTACCGAGTGTTCCAGAATCGTTTTGTTACCGATTGAAAGGTATTGTTTCGGGCATTCCGTTTGCATGCGGCGGCCAAAGCCGGCTGCCGGCACCACGGCACAAATGCCCGGAAAAGTGGCTGCCATGTCGTTATCCTGGCGTCTGTTTATCGATTGTTTTGCCCTGAGCTTTGGCTTTGATTACGTTTTGACGCATCAGGCACCAGACGATAAAAGGTTTCGCCCGGGCGCGTCATGCTCAGTTCGTTGCGAGCGCGTTCTTCGATAGCTTCCTGGCCGCCATTGAGATCGTCAATTTCGGCGAAAAGCTGATCGTTGCGCGCTTTAAGTTTGGCGTTAGTTGCCTGCTGTGCGACCACGTCGTCATTGACGCGACTGTAGTCGTGAAGACCATTCTTGCCGAACCACAGTGAATACTGTAGCCAGACCAGTAAAGCCAGCAATAGCAGCGTTAATTTACCCATCCTGCCCCCTGAAAAACGGCATCATCATCCCGTAACTTGCCGGAGTACTCGCCTCTGGCGTGCGGACGATGCCGCATAACGCCGGGAATGTACCACATTTTGCTCGTCGAGTCGTATGACTCATTGCAATCAGAATGCATATCAGACAGGGATCAACCCAGCAGCCATAAAAACAGCAAACCGAACAGCGCCGCCACGGTGATGAGCGTCACCACAGTGCTGTAAAGCAGCCTGCCGTCGAGCAACGAATGCAGCGCAATACCAATCACCACTGAGACGGGTAACAGCGCCAGAAAGAAGGGCCAGGTGTAGAGGAAGAAAAACAGGGTGTTGCTGCCGTAGAACAAAACCGGGATACCCAGCGCCAATAGCCACGCAACAAAACCCACGACCGCGCCAGAAAAAGACCAGGTGGTCTCTTCGCTGTCGCTGTTCATGGGTTCTGCCCGGCTCAGGGTTATATTTTGGGTATTACGCATATCAAATCCTGTTTCCTGACTTGGCCGGAAAACCGGCCGGGTCTCAGGATCTGATAATATCGCCCTGTCTCAGCAGGTCTAATAATTGGTTAACCAAATTTGTTACCAATTGTTCGCCATCAAGGTGGATTTCTGCCTTTTCTGGCGCTTCGTAAACGGCGTCGATTCCGGTGAAATTACGCAGTTCACCGGCTCTTGCTTTCTTGTACAGACCTTTAGGATCGCGCGTTTCACACACCTCCAGCGGCGTGTCGACAAACACCTCAATAAAGCGCGTTTCGCCCACACGTTCGCGAACCATTTGCCGTTCTGCACGATGTGGCGAGATAAACGCCGTCAGCACGACCAGCCCGGCATCGACCATCAGTTTTGCCACTTCACCCACACGGCGTATGTTCTCTTTGCGATCGTCATCGCTAAAGCCCAGATCGCTGCACAGACCGTGGCGCACGTTATCGCCATCCAGCAGATAAGTGCTGACACCAATTTCGTGCAGCGCTTCTTCCAGCGCACCGGCGACGGTGGATTTTCCCGAGCCCGAAAGCCCGGTAAACCACAGCACAACCCCACGATGCCCGTGGAGTTGTTCGCGCTGCTGCTGCGTAACCGGATGCGGATGCCAGACGACGTTTTCGTCATGCTGGGCCATTACTTGCCTCCCAGCAGGTCGCGTGCGCCCCAGTGCGGGAAGTGTTTGCGCACCAGCGCATTCAGTTCCAGTTCAAAAGCACTGTGATCCGTACCAGCCTGTGCCGCTTTTTCTTGCTGCGGTTCACGCACCATGCCCGCACCGACCGTCACGTTGCTCAGACGGTCGATAAAGATAAGGCCCCCCGTCACCGGATTTTGCTGATAGTTATCCAGCACCAGCGGCTCATCAAAGGTCAAATCAACCAGCCCGATCCCGTTCAATGGCAGTTGCGTCGCTTCAAGCTGAGTCAGGTTGTTGATATCCACCTGGTACTGCACGCCATCCACACGCGCCCGGGTTTTCTTACCCGCAATTTTAATCTCGTAGCTTTGACCGGGTTGCAGCGGCTGTTCCGCCATCCACACCACGTCCACACTCGCGCTTTGTACCGCAGGCAGTGTTTCCGTCACATCCACCAGCAAATCGCCACGGCTGATGTCGATTTCATCTTTCAGCACCAGCGTGATAGCCTCGCCCGCCGCAGCCTGTTGCAGGTCACCGTCAAAAGTGACGATCCGCGCGACAGCAGATTCCACGCCCGATGGCAGCACTTTCACACGCTGCCCAACGCTCACGGTGCCGGAAGCCAGCGTGCCAGCGTAGCCACGGAAATCGAGGTTTGGACGGTTCACATACTGCACCGGGAAACGCAAAGGCTGGCTTTCAACTACGCGTTTGATTTCCACTGTTTCAAGTACTTCCAGCAGCGTCGGGCCGCTGTACCATGGCATTTTTTCGCTCTGACTTGCAACATTATCACCTTCCAGGGCAGACAGCGGCACAAAGCGGATATCCAGTTCGCCCGGCAGCTGTTCGGCAAACGTCAGATAAGCTTCACGAATTTCGTTGAAGGTGTCTTCGCTGTAATTCACCAGATCCATTTTATTGACCGCGACCACCAGATGCTTAATCCCCAGCAACGTAGAGATAAAGCTGTGGCGACGGGTTTGGTCCAGCACGCCTTTACGCGCATCCATCAGCAGAATCGCAAGTTCACAGGTTGATGCGCCGGTCGCCATATTGCGGGTGTACTGCTCATGCCCAGGAGTGTCGGCGATGATAAATTTGCGCTTCTCGGTGGAGAAATAGCGGTACGCCACATCAATAGTAATGCCCTGCTCGCGCTCAGCCTGCAAGCCATCCACCAGCAGCGCCAGATCCAGTTTTTCGCCCTGAGTGCCGTGACGCTTGCTGTCATTGTGCAGCGAAGAAAGCTGATCTTCGTAAATCTGACGGGTATCGTGCAACAGACGGCCAATCAGCGTACTTTTGCCATCGTCGACGCTGCCGCAGGTCAAAAAGCGCAGCAGGCTTTTGTGCTGCTGAGCGTGCAGATACGCTTCCACGCCGCCTTCATCGGCAATCTGTTGTGCAATCGTTGTGTTCATGGCGGCTCCTTAGAAATAACCCTGACGTTTCTTAAGCTCCATGGAGCCTGCCTGGTCGCGGTCGATCATGCGGCCCTGACGTTCACTGGTGGTCGAGACCAGCATCTCTTCGATGATTTCCGGCAACGTCTGCGCTTCAGACTCCACCGCGCCGGTCAGCGGCCAACAGCCGAGGGTACGGAAACGCACCATGCGCTGCTCGATAACCTCGCCAGGCTGCAAATCGATACGATCGTCGTCGATCATCATCAGCATGCCGTCGCGCTCCAGCACCGGACGAGGGGCAGCCAGATACAGCGGAACGATTTCAATATTCTCCAGATAGATGTACTGCCAGATATCCAGCTCGGTCCAGTTAGAAAGCGGGAACACGCGAATGCTCTCGCCTTTGTTAATCTGGCCGTTATAGTTGTGCCACAGCTCCGGACGCTGATTTTTCGGGTCCCAGCGGTGGAAACGATCGCGGAAAGAGTAGATACGTTCTTTGGCGCGAGATTTTTCTTCATCACGACGAGCCCCACCGAATGCGGCGTCAAAACCGTATTTATTCAGCGCCTGCTTCAGGCCTTCAGTTTTCATGATGTCAGTGTGTTTAGCGCTGCCGTGCACGAACGGGTTGATGCCCATCGCCACCCCTTCCGGGTTTTTATGCACCAACAGCTCGCAGCCGTAGGCTTTCGCAGTGCGGTCACGGAATTCGTACATCTCACGGAATTTCCAGCCGGTATCCACGTGCAGCAACGGGAATGGCAGGGTTCCTGGGTAGAACGCCTTGCGCGCCAGATGCAGCATCACGCTGGAATCCTTGCCGATGGAGTACATCATCACCGGGTTGGAAAATTCAGCCGCCACTTCACGGATGATGTGGATGCTTTCCGCCTCCAGCTGCCGCAAGTGAGTGAGTCGTTTTTGGTCCATAACCGTTCCTTAAGCCAGATTCACCACGGAGGAGTTAAAGCCCTCCTGTTGTGGGTTGTGTTGAAACCAGGCGAGCTGATGATGCAGTTGCACCACCTCTCCAACCACCAGCAAAGCTGGCATTGGGGCGTCTTTCGCAAGGCTCTCGAGTTGTTGTAATGTGCCGACGCTGACCTGTTGATCGGCGCGAGTGCCACGGCTTATCACCGCCACCGGGGTCGAAGCATCGCGCCCGTGCTGGATAAGCTGTTGGCTGATGTCCGCCGCCTTCATGGTGCCCATGTAAATCGCCAGCGTCTGACGGCTTTGCGCCAGGTGCGCCCAGTCAAACGGCGTGCTGTCGGCTTTGTAATGTCCGGTCACGAAAGTCACGCTTTGGGCGTGATCCCGGTGGGTTAATGGAATCCCGGCATAGGCCGTTGCCCCTGCCGCTGCGGTCACACCGGGCACCACCTGGAACGGCACGCCTGCTTCTGCCGCCGCCTGCAGTTCTTCGCCGCCGCGGCCAAAAATAAACGGGTCGCCACCTTTCAGACGCACCACGCTTTTGCCCTCAAGCGCCGCCTCCACCAGCAGACGATTCGTTTCATGCTGAGGTACGGTGTGGCTGCCTGCGCGTTTGCCCACGCAGATAAGATCTGCATCGCGGCGAACAAGCTCAAGCACCGAGTCCGTCACCAGATGGTCGTAAAACACCACATCGGCCTGCTGGATAACCTGCAAGCCACGAAGCGTCAGCAAGCCTGCATCGCCCGGCCCTGCGCCAACAAGCGTGATATCGCCCATGCGACGTTCAGGCTGATTCAGTTCATCTTCCAGCGCCTGCTGAGCCGCCGCTTCATTCCCGGCCAACATCTGGCTGGCGAAACGCCCGGTGAAGACGCGCTCCCAGAAACGACGGCGTTCAGCCACACTGGTCAGCCGCGTCTGCAAGTGATGACGCCAATAGCTCGCCGCTTGCGCCATGCGCCCAATGTTGGTTGGCAACAGCGCCTCAATTTTTTCCCGCAGCAGCCTTGCCAGCACCGGCGCTGTGCCACTGGAAGAGATAGCCACCATCAACGGTGAGCGATCGACAATCGAAGGGAAAATGAACGAGCAGAGCGGCGGGTTATCAACCACGTTCACCAGACGCTGGCGAGCGTCCGCGGCAGCAAATACGCGCTGATTGAGTTCAGCGTCGTCCGTCGCGGCAACCACCAGGAACACAGTGTCGATTTGGGCCTCGTCAAACTCTTCGGCAAGCATTGTGATATCGCCGCTCTCCACCTGCCCGGCGATTTCCGGCGCGATCTCACGGGCAACCAGCCGCACGCGGGCACCTGCCCGGCGAAGCAGCACGATTTTGCGGGCAGCAACGTCGCCTGCGCCGATAACCAAAACCGGGCGGTCTTTCAGTTCAGCAAAGAGAGGCAAATAGTCCACGGGGCGACAACTCGTTCACATTCAGTCATAGGGCGACTATAGGGGGAGGCTTAGAGCAAATGAAATTACGAAATGGAATGAGTAGTTCCGCAAAGGAATAACACTTCAGAATTGTTCAGATAAAAAAGTGCTTAGTGCGCGTTTTCTGGGCAGTTTAAGACGAAATGAAATTGTGTTGAGCCGGTCACAGTTTCATACTAATGCGGTTAATTATTTTGCCCTCATGTAAGGACACATTATGTTTGCCGCATTGTGCCGCCGCCTGCTGCCGCTCGCGATTGGCGCATGTTTTTCGACCTCTGTTTTCGCCGCCGTTGTGCCCGCCGGTCATATTGCCAATGAGCAAGCACGCCATATCGCCACCTATTTCCCTGGGCGAATGACAGGTAGCCCGGCCGAAATGCTCTCAGCCGACTATGTCCGTCAGCAGTTCTCCCTGATGGGTTACGAGAGCGATATCCGCACGTTTAAAAGCCGCTTCATTTATACCAGCAAAGATAATCGACAGAACTGGCATAACGTCACCGGTAGCACGGTCATCGCCGCACACGAAGGCAAAGCCAGCCAGCAGATTATCGTGATGGCACATCTTGATACCTATGCTCCGCACAGCGACACAGACGTGGAAAAGAACCTCGGCGGTTTGACGCTACAAGGCATCGACGATAACGCGATGGGCGTCGGCGTGATGCTCGAACTGGCCGAGCGCCTGAAAGATATTCCCACCGAGTACAGTATTCGTTTCATCGCCACCAGCGGTGAAGAAGAGGGGAAACTGGGCGCAGAAAATATCCTCAAACGCATGAGCCCTGAAGAGAAAAAGAACACCCTGTTGGTGATCAACCTCGATAACCTGGTAGTAGGCGACAAACTCTATTTCAACAGCGGCAAAACCACGCCAGCCTCCGTGCGCAAACTGACGCGCGATCGGGCGCTCAAAATTGCGCACAGCCACGGTATTCAAGCCATCAGCAATCCTGGGCTGAACCCTGCTTACCCAAAAGGGACAGGCTGCTGTAACGATGCAGAGATTTTTGATAAAGCGGGTATTCCGGTGCTTTCTGTCGAAGCCACTAACTGGTCACTGGGTAATAAAGATGGGTTCCAGCAGCGCGCAAAATCGCATGCCTTCCCGGAGGGTACCAGCTGGCATAACGTCCAGTTGGATAACCAGCAGTACATCGACAAAACCCTGCCGGGGCGGATCGAGCGCCGTGGCCGCGATGTCATGCGCGTGATGCTGCCGTTGATGAAGGAGCTGGCTAAGGTGAGGAAAGCCTGAAGCCAGCCACAGAGCTTTTGACGACACGCTATATAAGGAAGGGTGAGCCATCTCCCTTCCTTTTTTTCGTCCCGCTATCGCCCCGAAAGCAATGATCAGCAACTTGTGATGAGTATCACCCGCATTTTAATCAGACAGACAGCTTTTATCGTTACCCGTCCACAGCCTTAAAGAATTCCCCGCTCTGCGTCCTAAGATGGCAGTCAGCAACATTATCTGGCGACCTTAGCCGCTAACCGGGACATAAAACGCAGGGACAACACATGATGGGAAGTACGATAAGTGAGTTTATCTCGCCTTCTTTGATCACCTTAAATGCCGCCTATGATTGTCAGGATGATTTTTTTAAGCACTCTTTTCAGGCTTTGTATCTGCAGGAATACGTCGAAGCAAGCTATCTCAATAAGATCGTGACCAGAGAAAAAGAGTACCCAACAGGATTAGTGGCAGCCGGGCTGAATATCGCTATCCCCCATACCGATCCTCAGCACATTAAGAAGCCTTTTATTGCGATCACTCAGTTGGCAAACCCTCTGCCCTTTTTTGTTATGGGGACGACGGATGAAAGCGTCAATGTCGACTGGATATTTTCACTGGGCGTCACCCAGGCAGAAAATCAAATATTCCTGCTGCAGACATTGATGTCCATATTTTCACATCACGAGAGAGTCGAAGCCCTGAAGGCGTTAACTTCTGCGGATGACGTTTTTGAATTTTTCAATTCAGTCTCATTATAAGGTGACACTATGATTATCTATAACATTAATGAAGCGCCGTTTATCAAAGAGATGAGCGATATTACTCTTAAATTATGGGAGAAAGGGTGGGCGGAAAGAAATGGCGGCAATATCAGCTATCTTCTGAATGAAGAAGACGTTGCCCCTTACCTGAATACGGAACAGTTGCTCGACAAAATCGAGCTGCCTATTGCGCTGCCGGATCTGGCTAACAAAATCTTTCTGGTATCGGGATCCGGGAAGTATTTTCGCAATGTCATCAAAAATCCTGCCGATACGCTGGTTATCCTGAAAGTCTCCGCAGATGGCCGACATTACCACCGCCTGTGGGGTCTGGTTAACGGTGGCACGCCCACCAGTGAATTAGCCTCCCATTTAAAATGTCATGACACTCGTCTGAAGCACGACCCCAGCCATCGGGTCATTTTACACACTCATGCCACAGCCACTATCGCGATGACATTTGTCCACGACCTTGATGAAAAGAAATTTTCAAAAACGCTGTGGCAGCAGATTACCGAATGCCTGGTCGTGTTCCCGGAAGGCGTTGGGATTGTGCCGTGGATGGTGGCTGGCACCATTGACCTCGGCCTGGCCTCAGCTGAAAAGATGGAATATTGCCGAATCGTCATCTGGGCGCATCACGGCATTATGGGCGCAGGCTGTAATCTGGATGATGCGTTGGGTCTGGTCGAAACCGTCGACAAAGCCGCAGATATTTACCTGCGCGCCTCTGCGGTAACCTCCGGAATTAAGCAGTCTATTACGAGCGATGAATTAAGAGCGTTGGCTGATACGTTCAATGTCACACCACGAGCAGGGATTTTATAACCCAACAATAAACCTATAAAGGAAGCACAGATGAAAAATATCAATGTCATTTCTGTTTGTGGGTCCGGCACCGTGACCAGTTCCATGGTTGCCGAAAAAGTAAAAGATATTCTTGACGTCAATGGATACAAAGCCAAAACGGTTGAAGTCAATCCAGGCGGCGTCGAAGGACAATTGAGTTCAGGAAAGTGGGACATTATTGTTCACACCAGCCCACTCAAGGACACCTACGACCTCCCGACCATTAATGCCGTAGGATTATTAATAGGCACTGACGAAGATGGTTTTATCGAAGAATTACTCAACGCCGTAGAGAAATTAAAAATTTAATCACGACATCTCCATAAACCTCAGTTTATGGAGAAAGCGTGTCTACCCGACGCTGCACTCTGCTGTTTTGTTGCAGCTTACGATCTCTGTAGATTTTATCTATTCATCAGAAAGCGTTGCTGAACAGTCAACCGTTCTCAGCTTAATTCTGATCACAAGAAGCATGAGAGGGGAAAATGTTAGATCTTCTGTCGAAAATTATGAACTCCTTTGGCGCGGCGATAATTGTTCCATTTATCATTTATATCATCGCGCTGATTATGAAGGTGAATCATAAAAAGGCACTGAAAGCAGGCTTGAATGCCGGTATTGGTTTAACCGGCTTCGGCATGCTGATTGGTGCCTATACGCCTGTCGTCACTCCCGTCATCACCCGTATGGTGGAAACATCAGGCATTTCGTTGCGTATTCTGGACACCGGCTGGCAGGCAACCAGCGTTGTCGCCTACTCAACCAATGTTGGGATGATTTTTTTGGGCCTCGGGCTCCTGTTTCAGACAATTTTATTTATCACCCGCTTTACGAATATCTTTATGCCCTCAGACATGTGGAATAACTTTTCCTTTATGCTCTGGGGGTCAATGCTCTATATCGCAACGGGCAACATTTATTTGGCCATTGGTTTGATGCTGTTGTCGAATTTATATTCTTTGGTCTGTTCCGAAATTGTCGCCAAACGCTGGTCTACCTACTATGGCTACCCCGGGTGCACCATGACGGCTCCACACCATGTCTGCTCAGTTCCCTTAGCTATTGTCGTCGACTGGATCCTTAATAAGTTAGGCGCCAACAAAGTTAAATGGAACCCGGAAACCTTACAGCAAAAATTAGGTTTTATGGGCGAGCCCATCAGTCTGGGCCTGGTATTAGGCTGCTTAATTGGGCTTGCCGGCAACTATACGCGCCTGGAGACCTTAGAAGCCTGGGGTGAAGTCTGCAAAGTGGGGATCGCCACAGCAGCCGTGATGTGCATCTTCCCTAAAATCGCCGGGGTTTTCGCCTCAGCCTTCACCACCCTCACCGATGCCTCCAGAAAAACCGCCAAAAGCAGTGGCCAGAATCGGGTCTGGTATCTGGCGATTAACGATGCCGCAGGCTATGGCGAATCCGCCACCTTACTGACCGGAATGTTGCTTATTCCTGTCATCTTTATTTTGGCCATTATCTTACCCGGTAATCAGACGCTCCCCATGGTCGACCTGATTGCTATCCCGTATATGATTGAACTTATTATCGCTATCTCGGGTGGCAACATTTTTAAATCGCTTATTTCTGGCGCAATCTGGTGCGTTGGCGGGTTATATATCATTACCGCAGTGGCTCCGGTCTTCACCGACGTCGCCAAAAGTGTTGGCGTGATTCTCCCGGCTGGCGCGTTGTTAATTTGCAGCTTTGCCGTGATGACTAACCATCTTATGGGCGGGTTATTCCTCATCTTCCTTACGCAAAACCCACTTTATATTGCGCTTAGCGTCATTGTTTACATCGTGTTCTATCTTTTCGTGCGCATCAAACGAGAGGCCATTCATGCTTATCTTGAAAGACAGGTCAGCGTAAATGATGAACAAAAAACCCTTACGGAAAAAGGATAATAACCATGAAACTGGTCATAGTGGGAGATGCGCTGGTCAGCAGTGCGACGTTAATGGATGCGGCCAAAGGCATTGATTTTGCTGGCCGAAACGGCGAAGAGCTCGACATCGCCACGTTCGAATGGTTTTCACAGCTGGATAAAGAAGCGTTCCAGGCAAAAATACTGCAAATAGAAAAGCATGGCCCTGAGGCGGTTCCTGTGCCAGACGGCATTATCGAGGCGATGCGTGAAGCGGATTACCTTCTGGTGCACATTGCCCCCGTATCAAACGCCATGCTGCAAGCTGCCAATAAGCTGAAACTGATTGGCACCTGTCGCGGTGGCCTTGAGCATATTGCGCTGGACAGCGTGAAGCAGAAGGGCATTACGCTCATTCATGTGATCCGCAACGCCGAGCCGGTGGCAGACTTCACGCTCAGCCTGATGTATGCCGAAACCAGGAATATCGCGCGTGCTCACCATGCGATTAAAACGGGTCAGTGGTGTAAAAGCTTTTCTAACGATGCCTTCAAAACCGTGTTGGCTAACCATACGGTAGGCCTGATTGGGCTTGGTTACATTGGGAAATTAGTGGCTAAAAGACTCAATGCGTTAGGCATAAAAGTGATTGCTCACGATCCCTTTATTGAAGCCGCCATGCTAAGCAAAGAAGGCATTCAGGTGGAACTTCTGCCTCTGGAAAGCGTGGTATCACAAGCGGATATTTTGTCTTTGCACATGCGCTTAACACCCGAAACAGAGGGGATGATCAATAAAGACATCTTTAATAAAATGAAACCTGGCAGCTATATCATCAACACCGCGAGAGCGGGCGTCGTCTGCAAAGAAGATTTGATCGACGCATTGCAGAATAAGCGCATCGCCGGTGCTGCGCTGGATGTCAGCTGGTGTGAACCCATTGAAAACAACGATCCCTTGTTGGAACTGGATAACGTTACGCTCACTCCCCATATTGCGGGTGACACCATTGATGCTATTCCGAAAGCACCTTATTTGTTGAAAACTGTGTTGAACGAATATTTCAAAACAGGACATAGCGATATGTTAATCAGGCTGTAACCCACAGCTGACATCAGCATTCCTATTCACTTCAGGATGAGTTGAATGATTAGAGAAACATTACGTGTAAACAACACGACGGGTTTGCATGCCCGGCCAGCCAGTGCCATCGTTAAAGTTGTTTCCAGACATCATGCAAAAGTAGAGTTTCTGTTTAAAGAAAAGGTCATAAAAGGAAAAAGCGTCATAGGACTCATGACTGCCGGAATAACGGGCGGAGCAAGCGTTGATGTTTTTTGTGATGGCGAAGATGAACAAGCCGTTTATTCAGAAATCAAAGCCTTGTTCGACGCCGGGTTTGGCGAAAAATAATCGCTAGCGTTTTTAATCATCACTTTGCCCAAATAATAAAGGCTAAAGGGCTTAGCTCTTTAGCCTTTATGTGATAGCGTGTATACCCTGTAAATAGAGAAAACCTGAAGAATACATCTTGATTATGAATAAACTGGCATCTCAAGATCACTTTATCTCAGAGCATCAAAACATCATTATTACCTCACGCATTCCGCAACACTATTCACCAAAACCAAATTTTAATTTCAGCAAGATAACCTTTATCGCTGATGGTATCGGCCTGCATATTATTAATGGGAAACCTTACACTATTTATCCACGAATGCTCTTTTTTACCCAAGCCACCGACCAGCAAATCTATGAGCATACTCAAAACCTAAGCGTGATTAATATCTATTATCAGCCATCGGCCCACTTCCATTTGATTAAAGGGTTTGAAGCCTTAATCCCAAAACAATTTGCCTCGTACCATATTCACCGTTTTTTAGACAGACAAAGTGCAGGCATGATAAACGACGCACTGGATAAATTAATTGCCAGCCAGCACCAAGGATACATTGAACAAGAGAGTCTTTTTTTACGGCTGCTGGTAGACCTGCGGCATTGCAGCTATTTTTACGACAAGAACAATACTAACGAGAGAAGAACCCTGAGATTAATTCGCTGGCTGCATGCCAATTATCAGGAACATATTGACTGGGGACAACTGGCCTCACAGTTTTCCATTACAGTGCGAACCATGCATCGCTATCTTGATAAAGATGTGGGCCTGTCACCCCAGCGATATTTAAATAAAGTCCGATTGTTTAATGCACTTTACCAACTGCTTTACAGCAATAAAGCCATCACGTCTGTCGCCCAGGATTGTGGTTTTGACGATCACTCCTGGTTCACGACCTGTTTTCGCAAAGAATTTGGGGTTCCGCCGAGGAATGTCAAAGTGCAGGGTTCACCGTACGGCCAACTCAGGAAATGAACTATTCTCCGGCGATAATACCGTGCTGCTTAATCATGCATCGAAAAACACTATCTGGTCACATTGGGCGCCGTAGCCGCGATACAGTGAAAGTTGTACCACCTTTGGAGAAAGAACTGACGAAGATGAGGAAAGCTTAATTTGTCCCCTGCTCGGCCCATGCCAGGACTGAACCTCAATAGCTGTTTATCCCCGCTAACGCGGGGAACACCAGAGAGCCTTGAACGATACCCAATGTCCACGCGGTTTATCCCCGCTGGCGCGGGGAACACAGGGGTACCAAGAGCCAACTCAACACCGTCGCCGGTTTATCCCCGCTGGCGCGGGGAACACAGATTAAAGCGCAGTACCGTAACGCCAGTATTCGGTTTATCCCCGCTGGCGCGGGGAACACCAGCGCGTCGTCGTTTGGGATCCGGTGATGGGCGGTTTATCCCCGCTGGCGCGGGGAACACGTTTGCGGTGTGGCCGTGCGCTCTCATTCTAACGGTTTATCCCCGCTGACGCGGGGAACACCCCCTGGCGGAGGTAAATCACCTTCTGACTCTCGGTTTATCCCCGCTCACGCGGGGAACACGCTAACTGAACCGTACATCATGCAGTTGCATGCGGTTTATCCCCGCTCACGCGGGGAACACTTTCTCCCAACGAACGGCACTGGACAGGTAACCGGTTTATCCCCGCTCACGCGGGGAACACGTCGCTGTTGGGAATGTGTTTTGCAGTACCTGCGGTTTATCCCCGCTCACGCGGGGAACACAGATGTGTACCTATGAACTTGAGTTTTTCTGTCGGTTTATCCCCGCTCACGCGGGGAACACTAATTACCCGCTTGATACATCTGCTATGGATGCGGTTTATCCCCGCTCACGCGGGGAACACTGCGGTGATTGTTGTTGATGATTGTGTTTTTACGGTTTATCCCCGCTCACGCGGGGAACACTGCTGTTTCTACTGGCATTATTTCGCTGCCCCCGGTTTATCCCCGCTCACGCGGGGAACACGATTGATAGTTTTCTACAGCTTCATTCAGCGCCGGTTTATCCCCGCTCACGCGGGGAACACTGTTCTTTGATGGCGTGCAGGCGTTCTGCCAGCGGTTTATCCCCGCTCACGCGGGGAACACCTGAACGCTGTCCGGTAATCGCATATCATCCCCGGTTTATCCCCGCTCACGCGGGGAACACCGTTGCCCGGCTGGTGCTGCTGATCGCAATCCCGGTTTATCCCCGCTCACGCGGGGAACACCCCTAATCAGCCTAATTTTTTCACCGATGTCGCGGTTTATCCCCGCTCACGCGGGGAACACCTGCGCGGTGTTTGCAACAGCTTTTACGGCGGCGGTTTATCCCCGCTCACGCGGGGAACACTGCGGCGGGATTTTTCAGCGATGGCTATCTGGCGGTTTATCCCCGCTCACGCGGGGAACACGCAGATAACCGGAGAGCATTATGACGAAAACCAGGTTTATCCCCGCTCACGCGGGGAACACGCGAATAACTGGTTGAGCAGCTCGACAATTTGCGGTTTATCCCCGCTCACGCGGGGAACACCATTATCACCACTAACCACTGATTGGTAATCGCGGTTTATCCCCGCTCACGCGGGGAACACCGGAACTTCACGAAGTCCTTGACCGTGCCGTGCGGTTTATCCCCGCTCACGCGGGGAACACAGAAATCCAGACCGTACCGCTCCACGTAACAGCGGTTTATCCCCGCTCACGCGGGGAACACATCCCAGACGTATGCGGATAATTTAACGCTCACGGTTTATCCCCGCTCACGCGGGGAACACTATCCCCCCTCCTCACCTCGATTTTTTGTATTCGGTTTATCCCCGCTCACGCGGGGAACACTCTTTTGTGGAACCCCCCACTGTCATGATTCACGGTTTATCCCCGCTCACGCGGGGAACACTGCCGCTTTTCTAACGCTGTTATCAATGCTGGCGGTTTATCCCCGCTCACGCGGGGAACACTAGCTTTAGCAACTTGCGCCTCTTGATATGCGCGGTTTATCCCCGCTCACGCGGGGAACACAGCTCGGTATGTCAATTACTAATACTGATGCCCGGTTTATCCCCGCTCACGCGGGGAACACTATTGCCCGTTGCCGCTCCTGGATGTTCGGGCCGGTTTATCCCCGCTCACGCGGGGAACACCAGCGCGTCGTCGTTTGGGATCCGGTGATGGGCGGTTTATCCCCGCTGACGCGGGGAACACAAGCCTTCGCGCTTGGCGGTAATGTCGATAACCGGTTTATCCCCGCTGACGCGGGGAACACTGGCCACCGTAAATCGTTACGCCGCCCGCCACCGGTTTATCCCCGCTGACGCGGGGAACACATTCCCTTGATGATGCGCAAATTGACGTTGCGCGGTTTATCCCCGCTGACGCGGGGAACACTATCATTGCCCGGGTATTGTTTCCGTCTGTGCGGTTTATCCCCGCTCACGCGGGGAACACTTCGAAAACTACCAGGGTGTCATCTATTACTGCGGTTTATCCCCGCTCACGCGGGGAACACTTCCGTAGCAGCAATCTGTTCCCGTCTGAACCCGGTTTATCCCCGCTCACGCGGGGAACACAGCCGGGGATCCTCTCCAGTGGGCGAATGTAATCGGTTTATCCCCGCTCACGCGGGGAACACAGCGCCTAAAACAGCTAGCTAAATTTAATCTACGGTTTATCCCCGCTCACGCGGGGAACACCCAACGTATTCTGTGCCTGGCTATATCGATCACGGTTTATCCCCGCTCACGCGGGGAACACCCTGCTCACTGTACGTTATTCGCTGCTCTAGGCGGTTTATCCCCGCTCACGCGGGGAACACGCCCCCCTCTCTTCGCCCAACCTGTCAAGCTGCGGTTTATCCCCGCTCACGCGGGGAACACACAGGGGCATATAACATAAAACTGTTATAAGACGGTTTATCCCCGCTCACGCGGGGAACACTGTTCTTTGATGGCGTGCAGGCGTTCTGCCAGCGGTTTATCCCCGCTCACGCGGGGAACACTGCTTCGTTAATTGTCTCGGTCCAGCAAATAGCGGTTTATCCCCGCTCACGCGGGGAACACTGCTGTTTCTACTGGCATTATTTCGCTCGCCCCGGTTTATCCCCGCTCACGCGGGGAACACCCCTGAGCATCTTTCTCCAGATCAGCAATGCGCGGTTTATCCCCGCTCACGCGGGGAACACTGCTGTTTCTACTGGCATTATTTCGCTCGCCCCGGTTTATCCCCGCTCACGCGGGGAACACAATTCATTTCAGGCGTTGCATTGGCATTTCTGCGGTTTATCCCCGCTCACGCGGGGAACACCGTGCGATTGGTGCGATGTAAAGCCGGACTCGCGGTTTATCCCCGCTCACGCGGGGAACACAGTTTCATATTGTGCGGCCACTGGACCACGGCCGGTTTATCCCCGCTCACGCGGGGAACACAGCATCAGCAGCCTGTTATCAAACGCCACCAGCGGTTTATCCCCGCTCACGCGGGGAACACGCGCCCGGTCCGGAGTAGTTTCCGCCGTAATGCGGTTTATCCCCGCTCACGCGGGGAACACAGATTCTTTCCGCTTGACTTGTCAAAAAATATCGGTTTATCCCCGCTCACGCGGGGAACACATTGCTCACGAGGAGAACGCGGCGAAGGCCATCGGTTTATCCCCGCTCACGCGGGGAACACGCTATGGAGAAACCATGAATACTCTGTTTTTTCGGTTTATCCCCGCTCACGCGGGGAACACAATCGTTTTAAGTTAGTGGCGTAGAATCCACCCGGTTTATCCCCGCTCACGCGGGGAACACGGAAATTTGGCGGCGTTCGGCGTATCTGGAGGCGGTTTATCCCCGCTCACGCGGGGAACACCCCAGGTGACAGGTCATAGATCCTTGAATGTTCGGTTTATCCCCGCTCACGCGGGGAACACAATACCACGCTGGTAAAGTACGGAAAACTAGGCGGTTTATCCCCGCTCACGCGGGGAACACTTACCGTCCGTTGTTACTGCTGCATCGCCATGCGGTTTATCCCCGCTCACGCGGGGAACACCGGCGACTCCGTCACCTGAGATTGTGGCGCCTCGGTTTATCCCCGCTCACGCGGGGAACACTGGTGGCTTGCTTGGTGCGTATTAATCCTCTGCGGTTTATCCCCGCTCACGCGGGGAACACTGTTCGACTGCTCATAGATGAAGTTAAGTAGACGGTTTATCCCCGCTCACGCGGGGAACACCGCTCAGCCTGCATATGAAGACCTCGTGATCGCGGTTTATCCCCGCTGACGCGGGGAACACTCCTGTTTGGCAGACGTCCGCGTCAGATGCGTCGGTTTATCCCCGCTGACGCGGGGAACACCCGGGGAACGCCGCAAGGGCCGTTGAATTAGGCGGTTTATCCCCGCTGACGCGGGGAACACGCGCGGCAGCACAAACGTAATAGACCAAAACGCGGTTTATCCCCGCTGACGCGGGGAACACTGTTCAAACAGACCCGGGATTGGTGCCACTTTCGGTTTATCCCCGCTGACGCGGGGAACACTATGTACGTAAATTCTGCTGATTGTTGCGCCTCGGTTTATCCCCGCTGACGCGGGGAACACTCCCCCTCCTGCCCAGCCTGTTTGAATGCGGCCGGTTTATCCCCGCTGACGCGGGGAACACTGACCCTGCAGCGCGTTAATCAGCGCCTGTGCCGGTTTATCCCCGCTCACGCGGGGAACACGCCTGATAGAGCGCCTCAAAGTCGGCGTGCGCCGGTTTATCCCCGCTCACGCGGGGAACACGCTGCGAACTGCCGGCGGATTTCCTGCTCACGCGGTTTATCCCCGCTCACGCGGGGAACACCAGCACAGATATTCATCGTGCGGATCAACATCCGGTTTATCCCCGCTGGCGCGGGGAACACAGCTTGCCCGCAGTCACGTAGGAGGTCAGTTTCGGTTTATCCCCGCTGGCGCGGGGAACACCGTACAGCAACCACCAAGCCTCTAATAACTCGCGGTTTATCCCCGCTGGCGCGGGGAACACTCTAAAAATAGATCATTGAATTAAAAGGAAATTACCCATGGAAATATTCCCACCAAAGAATATCAATTTTTTAAAGAGCCTAACCTGTTGATTTTAAACAGGCAGAAAGGAAACTAACCTGAGCCCATCGAGATCTACCGGCATGCGTCGATTTTCTCCCCAGGTCTGAAACTCAAACCCTGATTCAGTATTGGTTGCCCATGCCATCACCACATTCCCCTCCTCCGCAAACGTCAGGATCTGTTGCCAGATCATCTCTCGGGTTTTGTGTGAGGTATCACCGACATAAACCCCTGCACGAACTTCAAGCAACCAGACCGCCAATCTGCCGCGCAGGCGGTGAGGTACATTTTCAGTAACAACAACCAGCATCGCCATAATTACTGACTCCTGTGTCCGGTATCACCCAGAGAAACCGGTAATGGAATAGCGATCGGCTGCGCATCCGCCGGGGGTGGTGGAGGGGTAATGTCTCCGGCAGCGAGAACGTCCTCAATAAGCGGGATCAATTTTGCCAGCGTCTTACCGCTTCTGAAAATATCCCGACAGGCGATCCTCACTTCCCGGTCTGGCTCTGAAGGCTCCTGACGGGCGATTTCAAACGCCTTAGGTACAACCGTGTCAAACTTGATAATGTCGGCAATGTCGTAAACAAAGGACAGCGGTTTTCCTGTATGCACAAAACCGATGGCCGGGGCATATCCCGCCGCCAGTACCGCCGCTTCGGTCACACCGTAAAGGCATGACGTCGCTGCACTTATACACTGATTGACCGTATCGCCCTTTTCCCAGTCTTTCGGGTCATAACGACGACCGTTCCACTTTACGCCATACTGTTTTGCCAACAGAGCATATGTCGCCCGCACACGGCTGCCTTCAATACCACGGAGCTGATCGACAGAACGCCTTGTTGGCGCAGGTTCACCAAAGCGCAGTTCAAACATTTTACGCACCACTTTCAGACGCAAATCATCGTCCAGCGCCAGTTTGGCCTGATAGAGCAGTTTGTCCGAACGCGCCCCGCCAGGCTGGCCCGAGGCATATAAACGTACTCCGGCCTCCCCCACCCAAACCAATAACGTTCCCACGGTTGCCGCCAGACGAACCGCAGCGTGAGAAACTCGCGTACCCGGTTCGAGCATGATACAGGCGACCGACCCCACCGGGATGTGGGTTCGCACACCTGTTTTGTCGATAAGCACAAATGCACTGTCTATAACGTCTATCTGCCCATATTGCAGGAAAATCATTGAAATACGGTCTTTCAATGGAATGGGATTAAGGGGAAGCCAGGCCATTACGTCCTCCGTTTGACCATCAACAGACCGCAGCCCAGCGCTTTACTTTTTCCAAGCCCGGTAAACAACGCCCGTTCAAATGCGACAGGATCCGTAACCCGCAGCGTTCCGGCAAAATCAACGCTACTGAACACAATGGGCTTTTCGCCCTCTTTGCGCGCAAAACGATGCTGCGTATAGGCTGTGACGCAAGTTTTTGCAGGCTCCATGGCGTCATCATCCCCCGCCCAGGATGCGAACGAGTCACTGTCAGGGAAAACGGGGGTGAAACCATGTTGCTGTCCCTGCATTGTCAGCCAGTGCTGCGCCGCCTCCTGCTGAAGCGCCCACCATTTTGGTTGCGGTATCCCCTGCACTTTCGCCTGATATTTGGCATCCATCATGACGTCGCTGCGCTTGCCGTTTCGCGTGACAACAGGATTAGCGCGTAGCTGGAAATCGAGTAATGCCCCTTTCCCCAGCTGCGGTTTAAACGGCCGGGTTTCTATCTGAAAAAGGTTATGTTCAATGAGTGGAGGTGTTGCCGACAGCACAAAGAAACCGCCTTTCAGCTCCTGGCGAAACAGAAAATGGCGCGTTTGCAATTCAGGAAATAGCTGCCACAGCCACTGATGGCTGGCATAAGGCGCGGCGGCATCCCATTTTGCCAGCATCTCTGGGCGAAGCTGATTAAAACGGAGTTGAATACGTGACAGATACATTATTCGCCTCCCTGTAATGGCCCGCTAAAGCGCAGATAACTACCAAACTGCCAGCGCTGTCGGCTCAAAGGCTGGTTATTGCTGCGCAGCTTTTGTTGCCATTTCAGGCTGTTTTCCTGCGGATCGTCCCAATAGCAAACGCCGCTTTGCGAAAGAAAGCCTTGCAGCTCCACCGGACGCAACGTCTTTGCCGCACTCTGCAATACCTGCTTTACATCACCGCTTAACAGACGCGGCGATAGCGGCAAGGCCAGTGGGCAGGACTTTCTGCCGAGATAGAGCGGGAAATGCGGTGTGAGTAACGCTTGTTGCAAATCGGCAAGCGAATAAGGCGCATTGGGCTTTGCCGAAACGGCGACGTGCCAGTAGGCGTCGCAGCGATACTCCCGCTGTGAAATCAACGTACTCACTTCATCCGGGGCAAGACAAAGTTCTTCCCGACGGGTGTGGTAATGATATTTTTTGTTTTCCCGGGGCATGCTGACCGTGTGATAGTCCCGCAACCAGCGATCCTGAGACGCCAGGGCATGCACCGTGAAAAAGTAGCCGTCATGAAAAGCGGCTAAACGTTGCTCTTCGTCACGGCGGATCCCAACGGCTGCGGCAAGCAGGCCGAGCAACGCTGAGCGTGTCGGCACTGTCGCCGAATGCCGCACTTCGCCGACGGCCTCTTCCCCCCATGATGCCAGCGGCGAGTAGAGCTGAAAAATCAGGTAATCCTTCATTGCCCGTCCTTACTGGCGCACAAAAGCCAGCAACGCTTCCAGTGAACCTTCCCCTTTCTCCACGTTAAATGACTGGTGTGCGTCAGCGCATTTGCCATATACCGTGTCGAAGTTGTCGCGCTGCGCTTCCAGCCGCGCAATCGCCGCCTGAATCTGGTGGCTTTCGCGAATCGGCTGGAAGAACGCCGCGGCCAGAGAACGCGGCTGCTGCTGACCGATCTCCGCCAGTGCATAAGATGCGTAAGCGCGGGAGGCAAAGCTGTTTTGCTTGCCCGTAGGCGCAACCGTCAGCGCAGTGTGGGTCAGCGCCGCGATCGTGCGTTTTGCCAGCGCTTCATCACCGCCAAGGTTTTCCACCAGCAGGCAGCGGTTAATGCACAGATAGGTGTAAAATAGCGCAGAAGCAAAACCCTGTTCCCCCATATGCGCGGAACCCGCGTCCTCTTCTTTATTATTCAGATCGTCGACAGCCGTAAAAAAGTCTGATTCAACGGTGACGGCGCTAACCCCAAGCGCATGAGAAACCTGACAGGCCGCCTCCACGTTAAACTCCGGCGAAGAAGCCAGCATGCGGCCAAACATCGCCATATCCACGGCGTGCTGCTCTTTACGCAGCAGTTTGACTTCTTCCTCTGTTGGTACCCGGTTTTCGTTAATCAGTGTGGCGACCAACGCCTGAATCAACGCGATTTCGTGATTACTGATATGCACGATTTGCTCGGTTTCCAGATTTTTTTCTACCGGCGCTTTTTTGTCACTCTTCACTTTCCCGAAATGGCCCGCGATAGCGTCTGCTGCACTTTTTGCCGTGTCTTTGTCGATGCCCGCGGTTGTCATCGGCTTATACACATAGTCAAGACCGATTCGGCGAGTACGCTTACCGATGTTTTCATCCACCGCCTCATAAAAAGCGTCTGAAACACGCCATGCACGCTTGAGACTTTGCGAAGAGACACGCAGGCGCTCCACGCCCCCCATAAACGCCGTTTTTGGGCGGCCGGATTCGTCACGGTTAAGGTTGGCAGGCGCATAAGCGGTCAGAAAATGAAGCTGAACAAATGTCGTCATAATGAGATCCTTTTTAAATAACGAGTTAGCGCGAAGTAGAGAGATATTCATTGACCCAGCGAACGTTGCTGCGTTCAAAGGGGTTGCTGGATTCAGGCAGATTGGCCTCACGGTCGGCCCACTCTTTCATCCAGATAAAGAGGCTGTCGGCAAGCCAGATAATATTGCAGCCTTCCTTGTCGCGGATCCTGACCGCCTGAATCAGCAGGCGGCAAAAATCGTCAGGCTGACGGGCTTTTAACATCCGCTCAAAGCGCAGCGAAGAGACGCAGGACGTGCTACCGTTACGCTTTTCACCAAGCTGGGCGGCAAAGCTGCGGTCAGCGTTATCACGTTTAATATGCACAGCGACGCTGACAAACAATGACAGCGCCATTTTGTCCACTTCGCTGAGCGTCATCTTTTCCGCCACACGGCGAGTCAATGCGTTATAGCCTTCACAGAGCATGACGCCATACGGCGCTTCTGCCCGTTTGAGCTCCGCACGCCAGGCACGGCCATTAACTTTTTGGTTATCAAGAGAAGAGTAGCGCTCAGATAAAATGCTGAACCACTCAAAAAAAATATCCTGAACTTCCGGCGTGGTCAGTCTTAACAGGGCATCGGTTTTGCTGTTAATCATGGCGGGTTTCCTTATCTTCCTCTGCGCTCATGAGTAATTCCTTGCGCGCCTTGAGTTTGCTGTAATCACTCTCCAGCACGCGACGGGCGTCGAGCTGGCGCATGAGAATTTTGTCGGGGCAATCCGCATTCGTGAGGATCTGACGGTCGAATGCGGTAATCACATAATGATGCAGCTCGCTGTCCCACAGGCGAAGCGCCTTGCGGGTCTTTTGCTCAGCACAATGAGGATCGGCTGTCAGTGCCGCCACTAACCGACGAAAAGCCGGTTCAGTTTCCTGCCAGAAAGCAATCTCCCGCATGCTGAAATCCACTTTTGCCTCTGAAGGCGCATCAAACATGGCGCTTTTCAGCGCTTTTTTCAGCACAAAGAGAGCATCAGATGCCGTGGAAATCACACTCGTCATCACGCCATTGAAAAGTTCAGGGACGGAGGTGTTAATCATGGGGATACGATGCTGATACCAGCAGCGGGCCTTGGCATTATCCATGTCATAGGCAAAACACCACAGGTGCGTGTCGCTGACTCTGCTCGCGGCCCTGACCACTTTTGCAGGCTGCGTTTTGTTATAGTTATCTTCGCTGTCCCACAGCAGGCCCATCCAGTCTTTATAACTTAGCCCGCCAGGTTGCCCTTTTAGCGCCAGCCAGGGCGCGGACGGATCTTTCAGCGCCGCCCGATAGGGTGAAAACGGATGCCGCCAACTGTCATACTGAACGCCATAGTTTTTGCCGCGCATTTGTATCAGCAGATTGTCGTGTGTCTCGCCGCAGAGCGAGCAACGCCCGGGCTCGGTTGACGAAAAATCCAGTTCAATGCGACGTGGCATGCCCCAATAAGCCTGAAGAGGATGGGCGTTGTCCGGCGTTACACTGTTGCCCGGTTTTTCGCTGGTTCTGGTCGCCGCAAGCCATGGGAAAATCAGCGGTAGCTGTGCAGTTGTGAGGGCCGTCTCCTGCACTAACACGTTAAGCCACAGCTTCTTCCACAGCGGAACCGAGGCTTCATCCTGCGGGACAACCAGCGTAGTCAACGGCCCACCGCCGCGCATACCGACCCGAAATCCCGCACCGCCTGCGGGTGAGTTAGTCTGAACGGTAAACAGCGCCATGACGGCGCAATGAGGGCAGATCCTGTCCGTATTGCCACGCTTAACAAAATGATCTTTATTCAGCTTGAGGGCGTTCCCGCCTGGTGCGTCAATCAGCAGCCCGCTGACAGGACCAGCCTCACAGTCCAGTGCATCGAAACTCTGCAAAAACGAGGGTTTCTGTTCGCCAAACTGCAGCGCAGAGGAAATAACGCCCAGCGCCTTTTTCCACTGCGATTCGTCTATCCCCTTCTTCCATACACTCTTCCACTCTCCCCTGTCTTCCGGTGCGACCGTGCATTGCATGATGCCGATAAGCATCTGCCAGGCTGCGCCCTGAAAATCGGCACGGGGATAGGCAGCATCAACAATGTTGTCAGCCAGTAGTTCAGAAAGAGAGATTTTGATTTGCTCACCCGATGTGAGCGTAACGGGCAGCCATCTTTCCGTGATCAAATCCATTCAATTCACTCCTGTAGGGCTGGCCCATCTGGGCCAGCCAAACGTTATAGACGCTTTAAGCCAGACAGAAGAAATGCAAATAACATGATCATTTCTGGCTGATTAAGCACAAAAGAAATCGTCATAAAAGATACCTTTCAGTAGCTGGTAACCTGGACGTTTTAGATCGCAGTTACTTATACAGATTCAGTAC
This sequence comes from Pantoea sp. sgz302252, assembly GCF_047713085.1. Classification (NCBI taxonomy): domain Bacteria; kingdom Pseudomonadati; phylum Pseudomonadota; class Gammaproteobacteria; order Enterobacterales; family Erwiniaceae; genus Pantoea; species Pantoea sp. sgz302252. Next base: position 153,025 of record NZ_JBLFJW010000005.1, on the reverse strand, counting down.
GGAATCTCCTCTTCCGGGGCTCCTTTACTGATAAATCGGCCCTTCCTTGGTCAACTATGCAACAGCCACTAATGAAACACAATAATCAAATTAAGTAGGAAAGTGCTTTTAGAAAAAAATTAAGTTCATTATTCTTTATCAAGAATTCTGCTACAATTTTCATGTTCCTTATGATCATAGGGATGAACCGTAGGAAAGTGCTTTTCAGTTCCCCGCGTCAGCGGGGATAATCACCCAGTCAACCCAAAGCGCTTGCTGTAATACGCCGCTTCCCCTTGTTCTGACACCAACACCACCTGCGCCGTAGGGCGATGCTGCTGTTTACGAAACAGCGCCAGTTGCTCTTCTTCCGGCTGTTCAAGCTGTGCCTGATGTTTGCGCCACCAGGATTCCCGTAACGAAATCCGGCTTTTCTCCCAGCGAAAATCGCCTTCGCGAACGATGGGCTGCAATATTCCGTCACCATCTGGCCACGCCAGATAGACATCGAGACTGGGTTCGCCCAGACGCGTTGAAAACTCCCGATCTTCACTCCACAAGAAATCGCTGGCCTCGCGGTCATAGCCCTTATTTCGGCTGAGCAAATTTTGTGCGGCCACCGAACGGCGGGATAAATCCTGACCAAACGCCAGATCGGAAACTGTTTGTAATCCTGCTGGCGCAGCAATTTTCTGCTCATAGACGCCGTCGACCAGCGTTCTTGCCCCTTCCGGCATACGGATTTCTCCCACCTGACGCAGCAGCGCCTGAGTGCGCCACAAACAGCCGTGATCGGGGTAGATATAGCCTGTTCCCTTCAGCGCTTTGGCATACTCTTCAGGGTGAGCATCTTCCTGCCATTGCGGACCATAAAGATGCAATACCGGCGGCTGACGTTCGTCGGGAAGCTGAGATTTGGGGTTGCCTTCAGCATCGCGAATATGACGTTGCAACCGCCCGGCACGCTGGATAAGCAGATCGATGGGCGCGAGATCGGAAATCATCCAGTCGAAATCTACATCAAGCGATTGCTCCACCACCTGAGTGGCGATCAGCACTTTGCCTTTGCGCGACACAGGAGGAGCATCTTTACCAAACCAGTTGAGGGTTTTCTCTTCTATTGCCAGACGATCGGCAAAGGCAAAACGGCTGTGAAACAACAAAATATCGGCTGCCGGAAGCGTCCCGGCCGCGAGCAGCTGCTGATAGATGTCCAGCGCTTCATCTACCGTGTTACGGATCCAGCAAATACACTGACCCGCAGCGACGGCCTGATGAATTAACGCCATGGCGTCAGAAGGCTCGACAAGGGCATTCACCGCTACCGTGCGCTGAACCTCGGGTCTGGTAGGAAGTGGTTGCTCATATAGCCCAGCGGCACTGAGATGACTTAACCAGGGGTAATCGGCTTCATCGGGCGTTTGAGGGGGAAAACCTGCGCCATCGTTAAAAGCAGCAAGCAGTTTTTCCCGTAATGAAGCCGGCAACGTTGCACTGAGGATAATTGCGCTACCGCCCTGAGCCGCATGAAAATGGAGCAATCCTTCCAGCAGCCTGACCATGTAGCTATCGTAGGCATGGACTTCGTCCAGCAGCAGCACTTTGTCACGCATGCCCAGTAAACGCAGTGACTGATGACGAAAAGGCATGACCGCCATCAGGAGCTGATCGAGTGTGCCCACGCCCATTTCAGCGAGTAACGCTTTTTTGCGCGAATCGGCATACCAGGCGTGGCACTGACCGGAGGCAGTGGCCTCGCTGGCGGAATAGGGTTGCGCATCAGTCGCTGACGGTTGCCAGATGGATTGACGAAAGGCCTCTGACATTTCCCGGCCGCTGTGTGCCAGAATCAACGAGGGCTGTGATTCCTCACTGAACAATTGTCGATACGCTTTCTGCAGCCGCTGGTACATCGCATTGGCGGTCGCCATCCCCGGCAAACCGACATACAGCCCCTGTCCTTTTCCCGCAGATAACAGCCGATGCGCGAGGATTAACGCGGCTTCCGTTTTCCCCGCACCGGTGACATCTTCCAGGATAATCAACTGAGGACCCGGCGAGGAGATATCCAGGGTCGTCGCACGTTGCTGAAGAGGCGTTAGCTGACGAATGAATGGAAACAGTGTCTGATAACCTGAATAGGGATTGGGTTCCGAGGGGGAAGGAATAGCTGATAGCGCACGTTGCGCCCTTTCACAGGCAAGAGGCCAGTATTCTGGCAATGGCATTGGCGTACTGACGACAGGAAATAGCGTTTGATCCGATCCCATCCAGTCGCATAACGTCATCAGCCCGGCAAAAAACCAGCTTTGCTGACGGATATTTTTCCTTCCGTTTTTATCTTTCCACTGTGCCGGTATTTTTATTGGAAATAACTGACTCAGGTCTTCCATGAAATGTTCCGCCGCCGCAATATCATCATCACAAAATGCCAGGGGTATTTTTTTATTGCTGTTATCGGGAGGTAATCCGTGGTGCCCTGTGCTGACTGACATCCAGGAATGCAATGCGTCTTCATACTCATCGCGTTCTTCAGGAGGGATATCAGGAAGAATATTATTCTTTCCCGCCAACCAGCCACGGTATAATTTTTGCCATAAATACATTCCCAGCGAATCGTGACGAGCAAAAGCATTTACCCCATTGACCGGAGGCACTAAAGGTGAGTCAGTGAATTCCACCAGTCGCTGAAAGCCTCGCGCAAATTTTCCGATATCATGCGTAGCAAACAGCCAGGCAATCCATACAGGAATTTCGTCATCACCTAAACCACATTCATATAATGAATTTTTTGCGCAATATATATTCCGCTCAACAATCAAATATCCACAAGCAGCGACATCAAGACAATGATATGCCAGTAAATGCCAGTCTCTACTTTCCTGTAAAGAGGAATCACTGGTTTTCCCCCAGTAACAAAGGTAATCAGGTACATCGCCGATCATTATTGATATCCGTGGAGTTTTAAACGCAGAAAATGATACTCCACCGCACAAGAAACAAGCTCATCGCATTTACAATTTTACGATTTGGATCAAATTGATGAGAATTAATCAAACCAACCTTGTAAAAGATCTCCCCAGTTCGCATAACAAATACATCATATATGATGGATATTTTCACCCCATCTGAACAATTAATAATTCATAACATTTAATTACATTCATCTATAAATAAGAAGTAAAAATTAAAGAGCTGATATGATTATTGAACGTATTTTTTCTACGGCATCTCGTCATTCGGGAAGAGGGAGGAAGGGGAAATCGCTTTATCTGCTTTGCCCTACTGACGTGGAGAACACATTAAAAAGGCGAAGCAAACGCTCCGCCTGAAAAAAGTTACTTACCCTTCGTGCAGCCCGCATTCGCGTTTTAAGCCAAAGAAACGAGTTTCTTCTTCGGCCATGCCAGGTTCCCATTTTTTAGTGGTGTGCGTATCGCCCACAGACAAATAGCCCTGATCCCAGAGCGGATGGTATTTCAGGCCATGCTTTTGCAGGTACTGGTACACCGTGCGGTTGTCCCAGTCGATAATCGGCAGCACTTTGAAAACTTCACGCTGCACAGCCAGTACCGGAAGCGTGGCGCGGCTGCCGGATTGTTCACGGCGCAGACCAGCAAACCAGGTTTGCGCTTTCAACTCTTTCAGCGCCCGGTTCATCGGTTCGACTTTGTTGATGTCATTGTATTTCTCAATGCCTTCAACGCCCTGCTCCCACAGCTTACCGTAACGCGCTTCCTGCCACGCCGGACTCTGCTCGGCACGATAAATCTTCAGGTTCAGCTTCAGCTTGTCGGTCAGCTCATCGATAAACTGATAAGTCTCCGGGAATAAATAGCCGGTATCGGTAAGGATAACCGGAATACCCGGGCTGACCTGATTAACCAGATGCAGACTCACCGCCGCCTGAATCCCAAAGCTTGAAGAGAGCACATACTCGCCGGGCAGATTTTCCAGCGCCCAGGCAACGCGTTCTTCGGCGCTAAGCTTTTCCAGTTGAGCGTTGGTTTCCGCCAGTTGCAGCACGCGGTCAACTTTCGGCAGTTCGTTTAAGGCGTTCAGATTGAGTAATGACATGGTTACCTCTCAAGCCTGATGATGCCGGGCGGCACTGCGTTTGCCCGGCCTACGTGCTTTGTAGGCCGGATAAGCGTTAGCGCCATCCGGCGTTATCACGTTATTCCCAGAAATCGCGAGCCGGATCGAGCACAGGACGCACAATCCCTGCACGCACGGTGAAATCGCCGAAGCCTTCATTAGCTTCACGTTCTTTCGCCCAGCGGCCTACCAGCTCGTCCACGGAATCCAGAATCTCAGACTCGGTGATGTTCTCTCGGTACATACGCGGAATGCGTGTGCCCATGCGGTTGCCGCCCAGGTGCAGGTTGTAGCGACCTGGCGCTTTGCCTACCAAGCCTAACTCTGCCAACAGCGCACGGCCACAGCCATTCGGGCAGCCGGTTACACGCAGAACTATGTGCTCTTCGCCCACGCCGTGACGTTCCATGACCGCTTCCACTTTGTCGATAAACGATGGCAGGAAACGCTCAGCTTCGGCCATGGCCAGTGGGCAGGTTGGGAAAGCCACACAGGCCATTGAGTTTTCACGCTGCGGCTTCACTGCGTTCATTAACCCATGCTCTTGCGCGAGTTTTTCAATCTTCGCTTTCTGGCTTTCCGGCACGCCGGCAATAATCAGGTTCTGGTTCGCGGTCAGGCGGAAATCGCCTTTGTGGATCTTTGCTATCTCCAGCAGACCGGTTTTCAGCGGACGGCCCGGATAATCCAGAATACGGCCGTTCTCGATGAACAACGTCAGGTGCCATTTGCTGTCGATGCCTTTGACCCAGCCGATGCGATCGCCGCGTCCGGTAAATTCATACGGGCGAATCGGGGCGAAGGTCATGCCTGCGCGACGTTCTACTTCCGCTTTGAACACATCTACACCGACGCGCTCAAGGGTGTATTTGGTTTTGGCATTTTTACGATCGGTACGGTTGCCCCAGTCACGCTGCGTGGTGACCACCGCTTCCGCCACGGCAAGCGTGTGTTCCAGCGGCAGGAAACCAAATTCGCTCGCCGTGCGGGCATACGTTTTCTTATTACCGTGATCGATAGATAACCCGCCGCCCACCAGCAGGTTGAAGCCTACCAGTTTGCCGTTCTCGGCGACCGCGACAAAGTTCATGTCGTTGGCATGCAAATCCACATCGTTCTGCGGAGGGATCACAACCGTCGTTTTAAACTTACGCGGCAGATAGGTTTCGCCCAGGATCGGCTCTTCGTCGGTTGTCGCCACTTTTTCCTGATCGTGCCAGATCTCTGCATAGGCGCGAGTGCGTGGCAGCAGATGCTCAGAGAGCTTCTTCGCCCACTCGTACGCTTCGGCGTGCAGTTCAGACTCCACCGGGTTCGAGGTACAAAGCACATTACGGTTCACGTCATTCGCGGTGGCCAGCGCGTCCAGGCCAACTTCATGCAGCATCTGGTGCGCAGGTTTAACGTTCTTTTTCAGAATGCCGTGGAACTGGAACGTCTGACGGTTGGTCAGGCGAATGCTGCCGTAGATCGTGTTGTTCTCAGCAAATTTATCGATCGCCTGCCACTGTTTGGTGGTGATAATCCCGCCCGGCAAACGGCAGCGCAGCATCATGGCATGACGTGGTTCGAGTTTTTGCTCTGCACGCTCAGCGCGAATATCACGGTCATCCTGCTGGTACATGCCGTGGAAACGGATCAGCAGGAAGTTATCGCCATTGAAGCCGCCGGTCAGGCCGTCATGCAAATCTTCCGCGATGGTTCCGCGCAGATAATTGCTCTCTTTTTTCAGACGTTCAGCGTCTGACAGCTTGCCTTCGACCACTAAAGGGCCTGGGTGTTTTTCGCTCATTAGTAGACATCTCGCTGATAACGGCGCTCTACGCGCAGCTCACTTAAATAATCGTCTGCCGCTTCGGCGTCCATCGCACCAAATTCAGCAATCACTTCCAGTAACGCCTGCTCGACATCTTTCGCCATGCGATTAGCGTCGCCACAGACATAAATGTGGGCACCGTCATTGATCCAGCGCCACAGCTCTGCGCCCTGTTCGCGCAGTTTGTCTTGTACGTAGATTTTTTCTTTTTGATCTCTGGACCAGGCCAGAGAGATGTTGCTCAGCACGCCGTCTTTGACCAGACGCTGCCATTCCACCTGATACAGGAAGTCGTCGGTGAAATGCGGGTTGCCGAAGAACAACCAGTTTTTTCCTTCCGCGCCGTCTGCGGCACGCTGCTGCATGAACGCACGGAACGGTGCAATCCCGGTGCCAGGGCCAATCATGATGACCGGCGTTTGCGGGTTCGCTGGCAAACGGAAGTTATCGTTATGCTCGATGAACACGCGCACTTCGCCGTCTTCTTCCACGCGATCGGCGAGGAAGCTGGAAGCACCACCTGTACGCGCACGGCCTTCGATGTCGTAACGCACAACGCCGACGGTCACGTGAACTTCGGTTTCCACTTCAGCCTGAGAAGAGGCGATGGAATAAAGGCGTGGCGTCAGCGGGCGCAGTAAATCCACCAACGCTTGTGCATCCAGCTGTGCCGGTGAGAAACGCACCATATCCACAATCGGCGTCGTCGCGGCGTAGTGCTGCAATTTCGCCTTATCGCCCACCAGTGGCAACAATGATTCGCTGCGGGTCAGCGTGGCGTAATTTTCCACGATATTGCCGGTGTTGACCGTCAATTCGAGATGCCATTCCAGCGCTTCACTCAGCGGCATTGCTTTATCGTGAACGGTGACGGATTCGGTGCCTTTCAGCCACAGCAGTTCGACCAGTTCCTGAACCAGCGCGGCATCATTCTGATACCAGACGCCCAGCGCATCGCCTGGCTGATAACGCAGACCTGAGTCGGCCAGATCGATTTCGATGTGACGCACGTCTTTTTCGGAATCACGGCCGGTGATTTTTTGATTCACAGAAAGCGTCGCGGTCAGCGGTGCTTCTTTGGTGTACGGGCTGGAGTGAACTTCATTCACCACGCCTGCTGCCGTCAGTGCAGCCTGAGCAGACGTCTCTTTTGGCGCACGCGCTTTCAGCACATCAACAATGCGTTCGCGCCATTCTGCCGCCGCCGTCTGGTATTCAACGTCGGTATCTACGCGATCCAACAGGCGTTCTGCGCCCAGTTCAGCCAGTTTGCTGTCGAAGTCTTTGCCGGACTGACAGAAGAATTCATAGGACGTATCGCCGAGACCAAAAACCGCAAATGCGGTGCCGTTCAGTTTCGGTGCTTTTTTCGAGAACAGGAACTTATGCAACGCAACGGCTTCTTCCGGCGGCTCACCTTCGCCCTGAGTCGACGTCACCACCACCAGCAGTTTTTCCTGAGCGATTTGTTTGAATTTGTAGTCGCCCGCATTCACCAGCTTGACGTTAAGTTTGGCCGCCAGCAAATCATCGCGAAGCTGTTCTGCCACGCGGCGAGCATTGCCGGTTTGTGAAGCAGAAATCAGCGTGATAGCCGGCGCTTCAACCGCCGCAGGCGTTGCCGCCACGGTTGCGCCGGGCTGCTGATTCAGCATGCCCCAGAAATAGCCGGAGACCCACGCAAGCTGCGTCGGTGAAAGATCGGTCGTGGCCGCCTGCAGGCGTGCCAGTTGCTCCGGGTTTAACGGTAGCAAAGCGGAAGGTGGGGCCTGTGTCGTCATGCGTTGTTATGTTCCAGTAGCAGAGCCAATTTTTAGCGTAATAACTCAAGTAACAGTAAGGTTAACGGCAGGAATAATAACAATTAAAGAAGGGTTGGAAATAATAAATAACCAAATGGACTAACCTGTTTTAGCTATCAGCTTTATCGGCAAAACTGGTTAATTATCTCTATGATATTTCTCTGTTTTTCAGGGAATACTCGCCTCCCATCGCGGTGCTCGTTTTAATGGCGGTTTTAGTTAATGCGAAAAAACGCCCTTTGCGGTAAGATTCGCCGGTTTTTTCCGCATTTTTCGAGAGTTCATGATGTCCACCACCCTGTTTAAAGATTTTATGTTTGAAGCTGCTCACCACCTGCCGCACGTGCCGGAAGGCCACAAGTGCGGTCGCCTGCACGGACACTCCTTTATGGTGCGTCTGGAAATTACCGGCGAGGTCGACCCGCATACAGGCTGGATCATGGACTTTGCTGAGCTGAAGGCCGCCTTCAAACCGACCTACGATCGTCTGGATCACTTCTATCTGAACGATATTCCGGGTCTTGAAAACCCAACCAGTGAAGTGCTGGCAAAGTGGATTTGGAATGAAATCAAACCGCTGGTTCCACTGCTGAGCGCGGTGATGATTAAAGAGACCTGCACCGCTGGCTGCATTTATCGCGGCGAGTGATTGTTGCCTTTGCGGCAGCGGTCAAACACCCTTTAAACCCGCCATGGTAGGGTGTGCGCTCTGAGGAAAAGGAGCGCAAGGTGGCGGACGATTTCGACGTTATTATTATCGGCGCAGGAATAGCAGGTTCCACCTGCGCCCTGCTTTGTGCCCGTGCCGGGTTGTCGGTTCTGCTGCTGGAACGCGGCGAACAACCGGGCAGCAAAAACCTCTCTGGCGGCAGACTGTATGGTTATGCCCTCGCCGACATCCTTCCTGATTTTCAGCAACACGCCCCGCTTGAGCGCACTATCACTCGCGAAAACTTCACGCTTTTGACCGCCGATGGCGGAACCACGCTTGGTGGACAAAATCCGGTAAGCCCTTCCTGGAGTATCCTTCGGGCCCGTTTCGATCCGTGGCTTGCGGCTCAGGCTGAATCCGCAGGCGCGCAGCTTTTATGCGGCGTGACGGTTGAATCACTGTATCGTGAAAATGGACGGGTTGCAGGCGTGGTGTGTGAAGGCGAAATGATCAGAGCCAGGGTTGTGGTTCTGGCCGAAGGCGCTAACAGCCTGCTTGCCGAGCAACAGGGGTTTGTTCCGCGGCCTGAACTGCACAGCATGGCGCTGGGCATTAAAGAAACGCTGTCGCTGGAAGCCGGTCGAATCAATGAACGTTTTCACCTGGAAGCCAATCAAGGCACGGCCTGGCTGTTCAGCGGGCAAGTCTGCGGCACCAAACCGGCTGGCGCTTTTCTGTATACCAACAAACAGACGCTGTCGCTGGGTGTAGTCGTGCCGCTCACTTCGCTGCGCAATGGCCCGGGTGAAGCCTCTGCCTTACTGGCGAAACTGAAAAATCACCCTTCTATTCGGCCGTTAGTGCGCGAGGCTGAAACGCTGGAGTATGGCGCACATCTGGTGCCCGAAGGTGGCCTGAACAGTATGCCACTGCAACGTGCCGGGGAAGGCTGGCTTCTGGTGGGGGATACGCTTCGCACTTGTATCAATACTGGCGTAACGATCCGCGGAATGGACATGGCGATGCTGAATGCCAAAGCCGCTGCCGAAACGCTTATCACACACTTTCAGTCGCCGGGAAAACCTCTGCATCAACTCTACAATCAGCATCTCACTCGCAGTGCGCTTTGGCAGCAACTTCAGCGTTATCGACACGTTCCGGCTCTTCTCCAGCGGGAAAGCTGGTACCGCCAGTGGCCCACGTTCACTCAGGCAGTGTTGCAAGAAATGACGAGGGCAGAAGCCGAAGCGAACCCGGCGGTGTGGCGAACGCTATTGCGTCAAAGCCGTCGCTTCGGCCCGCTGCGATTAGGGGCCGATATTGTGAGGAGCCTGAAATGTCTGTAAACGAAAGCCTTACCAGAAATTGTTATCGCCCGGCGAAGACCCCGCATATCGCGGTTCAAGAATCGCTGAGCGACGAGCAATGTGCGTTGCTGGAAAAAATCTGCCCCGCCGGGTTGTTTAAGCGAGATGCCAATGGCAGGGTAAATGTGCATTTTCAGGGCTGTCTGGAATGTGGCTGCTGTCGACTGATTGCCGGGCAAGACCTGCTGGACGACTGGCAATATCCCTCTTCTGGCGCGGGGATCACCCTGCGTTTTGGTTAACCACTGTAAGGATGTCTGTGTGCCTTTACTTCACCTGCTGAGACAAAACCCGGTGATCGCCGCGGTCAAAGATAATGCCAGCCTGCAGCTGGCGATTGAGTCCGATTGCCAGTTTATTTCGGTGCTGTACGGCAACATCTGCACCATCACCGGGATTGTGCAGAAGATCAAACAGGCGGGGAAATTCTGCTTCATCCACGTCGATTTACTGGAAGGCGCGTCCAATAAAGAGGTGGTGATTCAGTTTTTGAAACTGGTGACCCAGGCAGACGGCATAATCAGCACCAAGCCGAACATGCTGAAAGCCGCCAGGGCTGAGGGGTATTTCTGCATCCATCGCTTGTTTATCGTCGATTCCATTTCCTTCCACAATATCGATAAGCAGGTCGCACAGTCGAACGCCGACTGCATTGAAATCTTACCAGGCTGCATGCCGAAAGTGCTGAACTGGGTAACGGAGAAAGTACGCCAGCCGCTGATTGCAGGCGGCCTGGTCTGCGATGAAGAAGATGCCCGTAACGCGATTGCCGCCGGAGTAGCAGCGTTGTCGACAACCAATATCGACGTCTGGAAGTTGGCCAAAAAGCTGAATTAATCCTGCCCGGCGCACTGCACAAGCTCTGTAAGCACTTCCTCGGCATCCCCGACAATGCCCACATCCGCCGCGGCAAAAACTGGCGCGGCGGGATCGTTGTTGATGGCAACAATCAGACGGCTTTGCTGCACACCAGCCATAAAAGCTGATGCACCGGAAGCGCCCACGACCAGACAAACGTCAGGCGCAACACTCTGCCCGGAAATGCCGATCATTCGCTGTTCATCACAGCCTCCCGCCATCACCCGTTGCCGCGTGAAGCCCTGTTCCGCACCAAGTGCCGCAGCCAGCGGTTGGAAAGCGTCGCCGCTAGCACCCAGTCCGCTCGCCATCACCCATTTGGCCGTTTGCAGCGGATGCTGTGATTGACTGAGGATTTGCGGGGAAGGCAATTCCCCGGGCTGAGGAACAATTTCAAGATCGCACTCTTCTGGTTGCAACGAAAGAACGACATCTTGCTGCGGTAGCTGGCGAGACAGCGACAAGCAAAGCGGGAAACGCTGCACGCTAAGTGTGGCTAAGAGCCCATTTCCGTACGCGGCTTTGGTCACCGTCTTCTGTGTCACATCGCAAGTGAGCGCCTGACAAACCGCGTTTCCTTTAAGACGCCAGGCCAGCCGCGTGGCAAGCTCGTCACCTTTTATCGTCGAAGGGAACAGAAGAATATCCACGGGAGAGGCCCTATATTTCGCCGCTAATGCAGCCAGCATCGCTTCACTCGATGCCTTGTTATTCGGTATTCGCCAGCAGGTAATGTGGGATTCTGTCAGCGAATTATCGGCCATAAAATTGGCAAACTTTGGCTGTTCCTCTGCGTTGAGCAGCACCAGAGCGATTTTCATGACAACCTCCTTGCGGCGAGATAATCACGCCATAAACGCCGGGCCGCGTCTTGTGGTGTTTGCTCTTTGATAAGCTCTCCTTCACGGTGCTGGATGCTGCGAGCTAAGGCCTTGCAGGAGAGTAAATCAGGCTGCAAGGGCTGGCAGGTCTGTTGCCTGATGTCTGCTTTTGCGGCAGCCATTTTGGCTCTCATGCCCGGTACTCTCAACGCCAGTTGCCCACGATTTTGCACGATCAGTACCGTCGGTTTCCTCACCTGCCAAAGGCTGCGCTGCTCTGTATCTTCACACTCGGCCACAAATCCTTGTTCTGCAGGGCTGAGCCCACTCACTTGCGACAGACACGGCCAGCCCAGCATTTCTGCCAGCAGCCAGCCAGTCTGTCCGTTTTGCCCTTCACTACTTTGTGTACCGAGCAACACTAACCCCGCCTCTGTTTTCCGGGCGTGATTTGCCAGCTGCTCCGCGACGAAAGCGGCGGAAAATCGGAGATCCTGTTCAGCCTGTAGCAACGTGAGATCGTCAAATCCAAGCGCCGCAAGTTGCCGTAACATTGGAAGTGCACGTGTATCGCCCAGTGTGACGGCATTCAGCGTTAAGGACGGGTCGGTATCGCGCGCCTGGAGCATTAGTTCTGCAGCGCCCTGTTCGTCATTGCCGATCGCCACTCGCATTAACGCCGGGTCCGGCCCCGAAATACCTTGCGCTGCCGCCTGCCAGTCGGCTTCCGCCAGCATCGCCAGATCCGGTTCGGCTTTAAACGCCAACAGAATGTTCATTGATCTTTCCCTGTGGCTTTGGCGGTAAATCCGCTGCCTCCACCAGCGACAAGTTTTTGGTTTCCGGCGCCCAGAGCAGCGAAACAATCAGTCCGATAATCAGCACCGCCACCAGCATCAAAAGAGTGCTTCTCATGCCCCAGGCGGTAAGCGCAACGGGCAGAAGCCCCGTACCGATGGCTGCGCCAAGGCGGCTCATGGCAGTCGCAAACCCAACGCCGAGCGAGCGAATATCTGTCGGGAAGCTTTCAGCAGGCAGAATGCCCACCAGATTACTCGCCGCCGAGATAGTCATGCTGAACAGCACGAACAGCAGCAGGATCAGCGCACTGTTACTGGCAGGTGTAAACGCCAGCGCCGTCAGCACGGTGGCCAACAGCAGAAAACTGCCTATCAAAAACTGGCGGCGAGACAGCCACCAGGTCAGCACCAGGCCAAACAGCGCGCCGACAATTAGCAGGCTGTTAAGAATAAGGCTCGCGGTCAGCGCATCTTCCAGCCCGATAGTCCGGGCAATAGACGGTAGCCAGGTGTAAATCACAAACCACGGCACCACCAGACAGATAAAGAACAGGCTGTTGAATGCCGTCCTTCGCCAGTAACGGGCTGAAAAGAGCGTGCTGAAACGGCGTGTTGTCACCCCAGATATTTCATCCCCAGGCAAGACATTCGCCCCAAGGAAGCGTCGCACGACAGCGTGCGCTTCGGTAATTCGCCCCTGACGCATCAGCCAGCGTGGCGATTCCGGCGTGCCCATTCGCAGTAACGTGATGGCCAACGCAGGCAATGCCGCAGAAGCCAGCAGCCAGCGCCAGGCTTCAGAATCACTGTTAATCCAGTGATGCCCGGCCACGCTCGCCAGCACATAGCCAAACGTCCATACCACGCTGAACGCCCCTAGCAGCATGCCGCGAAAACGTTTTGGGGAGAACTCGGCCAGCAGCGTATGACCAACGGAATAGTCACCGCCAAGGCCAAAACCTATCAGGACACGCAGGAAGATAAGCTGTTCTGGTGAGGTCACAAAGAACTGTAAAAAAGAGGCCAGCGTGATCAGCAGGAAGCTGAACGTGAAGATACGCTGACGACCAATATGGTCTGAGATCCAGCCCAGGATCAGGCTGCCGAGAAACAAGCCAAACAGAGCCGATCCGCCAATCAACCCTTCCAGTAGCGGAGTCAGTTGCATTTGCGACTGAAGCGGGATAATCGCGTAGCCGATGACGCCGAGCACGTAGCCATCAGTGAGGTGAGCGCCAAAGGTCAGCCCGGCAATTCGCCAGTGAAATCGGGTTAGCGGCAGATCGTCCATTCGAACAGGTGACGCGCTCATGGCTCCCCCTTAAAAAAGAGAACGGCTCCCCGCGAAGGGAAGCCGTGGTGAGGATTATTTTTCAATCGGATAAATAGTGCCTGGGTTCATGATGCCGTTCGGATCAAACTGCTTTTTCAGCCCTTCCAGCAATGCCCAGGCACTGCCGTGCTCGGCTTTCGCCCAGTGCACGCGGTGCTTGCCGATACCGTGGTGGTGCACCATTGAGCCGCCAAGGCGAATGGTTTCTTCGCAGATGATTTTGTTCAGCGGGTTGTGGTACTTGTCGATTTCTTCTTCTGGCTTGCAGTCCACCACGTTGTAGTCATAGACGAAGTACATGTTGGTGCCGTTGATGTAGCTGTGGGAAGAGTGTCCGCCGAGCATGGTGATGTCATCTGCGTGCGGGAACTCCGTCCGAATACGGTGGATCACGCGCTCGTAGATTTCGTTGATGCTGCTCCAGTCGCCGGACACTTCTGTGGTGAAGCCCATGTTGCCGGTTTTGAGGATTTGCACGCGTTCAGCCGCCACTTTGTCCGGCCCCCAGTTGAGATGATTGAACCAGTTTTCAATCAGCTTGCTGTCAACACGCGTGCACTGCGGGTAGCGAGCTACGATCTCGGCAATGCCTTCGCCGGTCGCACGCGCCATACGTGTATTCCCTTCAGCCATGAAAATCAGCACGCATTTGCCCTCCGCAAAATGGGTAAAGTGCTGAGTGCCATCTTCCGCGTCATACAGACGAGCAATCGACGGGCGATAACCCTCAACCATCACTTCGCGCAGGATCTCGAACCCGGTCTTCATCTCATCAAGAATGTAGCCGTAGAAGAGGTTGTTTTCTGGGGTGTATTTGAAGATTTTCACCGTGACTTCAGTGATGTAGCACAAAGCACCTTCGTTACCGATGATGATGTGACGAATGTCCGGCCCGGCCGCACGACGCGGTACGTTCTTGATACGAGTGACAGTGCCGTCTGGCAGCACGGCCTCCAGGCCAACCACCATATCTTCAATCGCGCCATACAGCGTGGAGAACTGACCGATGCTGCGAGTGGCGACTAAACCGCCCATCTGTGCCAGCGGCTTTGACTGCGGCGAGTGCCCGGTGGTGTAGCCTTTGGCACGCAGCGCGTTCTCCAGGATCTCCAGCGGCACGCCGCACTGGGCAGTCGCCTGCATGTTCTCGATGTCGATGTCGATTATCTTGTTCATCCCGGAACCATCGAGCACCAGCGTGTCTTTGACGACTGTTTCCAGCCCACCTTCTGTGGCAGACGCGCCCGTTCTGGGCACTGCGGCAATCTTGTGCTGGTTCATAAATGCCAGCACTTGCGCAACTTGCTCGGTTGAACCAAGTTTCACCACCGCCGCCGGCAGCGGTAATGTATAAACACCGTGAATATCAGCGTACTTCCTGAAACGGTCATAGCTGTTTTTCTTCAAGACAGTTTCGTCAGTGACCACACGGGCGGGACCAACGATCTCTTTGACCTGTTCAACAATGGCTTCGCGGGATAAAGACATAACGTTTCCTTTCTGATGTAAGTGTAGAAAATTGCAGGAACCACCTGTTCAACTAACAATAGAAATAAGACTTACCGTCATTAACGAACCAAATATCCGCCGTCAACGACCAATAAATGACCATTCACATAATCAGAGGCGCGACTGGAAAGAAATACCATTGCGCCCATTAAATCCTGAGTATCACCCCAGCGATTAGCTGGAATATGATCTAACACGCGCTGATTTGTTTCTGGATTACTGCGAGTCGCTAAAGTGATATCGGTTGCATAATAACCAGGCGCAATACCATTGACCTGAATATTGTATTGCCCCAACTCATCGCAATAGGCTTTCGTAAAACCTGCCAACGCATGTTTAGTGGCAGAATAAGCCGGTGACCACTGCCCACCTAAATAAGAAAATAACGAGCAGATGTTGATAATTTTCCCGTGCTTTTGCGGGATCATAATTTTTGCGGCTTCATGACTTAATTCAAAAGCGGCAGTCAGGTTGACGTCAATCATCGGGTCCCAGTCGGCACGACCAAAATCCAGCACCTTGTTCAGCTTACAAATCCCGGCGTTGTTGACCAGAATGTCGACGCCACCAAAACGTTCGCAACAAGTGGCAATGATGTCTCGCGGTGCGCCTTTGGCAGTGATATCCACCTGCATGAACTCGACCTGAACGCCCTGCTGCTCAATCAGTTCGCGGGTTTCGCCGTTGTCCTTGATGAAGCTTGGGATGAACAGATTAGCCCCTGCTTTCGCCAGCGCCATGGCAAAAGCCTGGCCCAGCCCGCTGTTGCCTCCGGTGACAATGGCGGTTTTACCTTTGAGCGAGAAGAAATCCATGGAAAATGCGTTTAAAGATTCAACAGACATAATGGGCTCCAAAATCCTTTAGGCAAAAAAAAAGAAAGGCAACTTCCCCCGGCTTGAGGGAAGTCACCTTTCTCATATTCTCTGGTAACTGGGGATATTTTTTAGCACAGGCTCACACCTGGATAATGTGATGAAACTCACAGACAACGATTTACCTTAAGCAGAAAAGAGTAATCCTCAGAAGCGTGATAATTCTCACACCTAAAAAAGCATCGCCATGTTATTTCTAGTTCAATTACTAGAGACCAGGAGAAAAGTAATCCGCCTTCCAAAGGGTGGTTTACTTTTCTCTTTTTTTTGTCTGTCATACAGACTAAATAACGCGAGATAACGAGATGCAACATTCACCCTGGCGACGTTGGATTACCCTTGCGATTATAAGCTTTAGCGGAGGCGTCAGTTTTGATTTGGCCTATTTACGCTATATCTACCAAATCCCGATGGCAAAATTTATGGGATTCAGCAATACCGAAATTGGGTTAATTATGAGCACATTCGGTATCACCGCTATTATTCTTTATGCGCCAAGTGGCGTTATTGCAGATAAATTCTCCCACCGTAAGATGATCACCTCCGCGATGATTATCACTGGCTTACTGGGTTTTGTGATGGCAACTTATCCGCCACTTTGGGTGATGCTAACCATTCAGGTGGCTTTTGCTATTACCACGATCCTGATGCTGTGGTCGGTCTCGATTAAAGCAGCCTCGCTGCTCGGCGATCACCGCGAGCAGGGCAAGATCATGGGCTGGATGGAAGGATTGCGCGGGGTGGGCGTAATGTCGCTTGCGGTGTTCACCATGTGGGCGTTCTCCCGTTTTGCGCCGGAAGATCCTAACAGCCTGAAGACGGTTATTCTGATTTACAGCGTGGTCTATATTCTGCTGGGGATTCTGTGCTGGTTCTTCGTCAGCGATGGCATAAGTCAGGATGCGGCAACAGGCGCAGAGAAGAAGAAAGGCTTTCAGCTTTCAGATATCCTTTCCGTGTTACGCATCAGCACGACCTGGTACTGCAGCCTGATAATCTTTGGCGTGTATACCATCTATGCCATCCTGAGTTACTCCACCAACTATCTGACTGAAATGTACGGTATGTCGCTGGTTGCGGCGAGTTACATGGGGATTGTTATCAACAAAATTTTCCGCGCCATGTGCGGCCCCTTGGGTGGACTTATCACGACGTACAGCCGGATTAAATCCCCAACCCGGGTTATTCAAATTCTCTCCGTTATCAGCGCTCTGACGTTGGTTGCCTTGCTCATGACCAACAACAATCCACAATCGGTTGTCATTGGCATTGGCCTGATCCTGCTGCTGGGCTTTACGTGCTATGCCTCACGCGGGCTCTATTTTGCCTGCCCGGGTGAAGCGAAAACGCCAACATTCATTATGGGTACCACCGTCGGGATCTGCTCCGTCATCGGCTTTCTGCCTGACGTGTTTGTCTACCCTGTGGTTGGCCACTGGCAGGATACCCTTCCAGCAGAAGAAGCTTATCGCAATATGTGGCTGATGGGCCTGAGCGCAGTCTGCATGGTGATCGTGTTCACCTTCCTGCTGGCCCGAAAAATTCGCGCCACGCAGCGCACCGAAAACGAGGCGCCACTGGCTACCGAAACGGTTAGCGAGTGACGCTGTTAATTTAAAGGAGAATGAGCATGGCTAAGAAGTACATCATTGGCATTGATGGCGGAAGTCAGAGTACCAAAGTGGTGATGTATGACCTGGAAGGCAATGTGGTGTGCGAAGGCAAAGGCTTGCTGCAGCCGATGTACACGCCGGATGCCGACACGGTTGAACATCCGGATGACGATCTCTGGAGCTCGCTCTGCTCGGCAGGCAAGGATTTGATGCGCCAGTTCACCGGTAACAAAGCGGATATCGTGGGCATTGGTCTGGGTTCGATTCGCTGCTGCCGTGCGTTGTTAAAAGCAGATGGAACGCCAGCCGCTCAGTTAATCAGCTGGCAGGACTCGCGCGTGACTCGCCCTTACGAACACACAAACCCGGATGTTGCGTACGTGACATCCTTCTCGGGCTATCTGGCCCAACGGCTGACCGGCGAGCGTAAAGACAACGTTGCCAACTATTTCGGGCAATGGCCGGTGGATTACAAAACCTGGAACTGGAGCGATGATCCGGATGTCTTCCAGAAATTTAATATTCCGCGTGAGATGCTGTTTGATGTGCAGATGCCAGGCACAGTGCTGGGCCACATCACCGCACAGGCGTCGCAACTCACCGGTTTCCCGCAGGGCCTTCCGGTGGTTTGCAGCACCAGCGATAAAGCGGTTGAAGCGCTCGGGGCGGGCTTGCTTGATGATGACACAGCTGTCATTTCACTGGGCACTTACATTGCGCTGATGATGAACGGCAAAGCGCTGCCGAAAGATCCGCAATATTACTGGCCAATCATGTCTTCAGTACCCGAAACGCTGCTTTATGAAGGCTATGGCATTCGCAAAGGGATGTGGACCGTCAGCTGGCTGCGCGACATGCTCGGCGAATCGCTCATTCAGGATGCGAAAGCTCAAGGGCTTTCACCAGAAGATTTGCTGAACAAAAAGGCCGCTCTGGTTCCCCCTGGCTGTGATGGTTTGATGACCGTGCTGGACTGGCTCACCAACCCCTGGGAACCGTACAAGCGCGGGATCATGATTGGCTTTAACGCCACGATGGATTATGCGTGGATTTATCGCTCGATTCTCGAAAGCATCGCTCTGACGCTGAAGAACAATTTCGACAACATGACCGAAGAGATGCAGCACGCAGCGAAGCAAATCATCATCACCGGCGGCGGCTCTAACAGCGACCTGTTTATGCAGATTTTTGCCGATGTCTTTAACCTGCCCGCCAGGCGCAATGTGATTAACGGCTGCGCCAGTCTCGGGGCAGCGATTAACACCGCAGTCGGGCTGGGTCTCTATTCTTCATACCAACAAGCCGTTGCGAAAATGGTACGAGTGAAAGATGAGTTTGTCCCGGTAGCGGCACATGCGGCGCGCTATGAGGCAATGAACAAAGGGATCTTCAAAGAGCTGACGGCACACACCGACCCGATCCTGAAAAAATCGTACCAGGTGTTCCATGGGGAATTGGATAACGTGGACGCGATTCAGAGTTGGTCGAACGCCTGATTGTTTGCCGGCTGGCAGAGTGCCCGGTGGCGGCTACGCCTTACCGGGCCTACAAAAATCATGACGTGCAGGCCGGGTAAGGCGAAGCTGCCACCGGTTTTTTTGCATCAGGCAATATTCAGATACTTATGCGTCTGCATCGACAAACGCCAGTTACGGGCGATACAGGTTTCAATGCACAGACGCGTGGCGTCTTCTTTCTGGCTGATGGGCTGCAGGGCGATAACTCGCTGTTTGTCATCGCTCAATGTGTCCAGCAATTCGTCCAGTGCTTCAATATCACGCACACGACCAACAGGGTGTTTGATCTCATCGGCGCGATGCAGTGCCTGAGACAGCACTTCATAGCCGCCACGCATGTTCACCTTCGGCGACACGGTAACCCAGGTGCTGTGCGAACAACGGACTTCGTGCGTGCCACTGGTTTCAATCTGGCAGCTATAACCGTTCTGCTCAAGCAACGTGGTGAGCGGCGTTAAATCGTGGATGCAAGGCTCGCCGCCGGTGATCACCACGTGACGCGCCGTCCAGCCCTGACGGGTAATGGCAGTCAGCAAGTCTTCAGCTGTCGCCCCGCCCCATTTATCGCTCTCTTTGGTCTTCGCCAGAATACTGAACAGAGACACTTCCCGATCCTCAAGCCTATCCCAGGTGTGTTTGGTATCGCACCACGCGCACCCTACCGGGCATCCCTGCAGTCGAATAAAGATGGCAGGCACGCCAGTGAAGTAACCCTCGCCTTGCAGGGTCTGGAACATTTCGTTAATCGGGTACTGCATAGTCATCTCTGAATAGGGGATAAACGATAATTATCGCAGATCCCCGTCTAAGTATCATGCCCGATCGGTGCTTTAGCGGCCGATGGCGACAACAAACCGCGCCGTAATTTGTTGAGGGCGGGTAATCGCTCCGCCAACAACCACGGTATGCGCGCCAAGCGCCAGGCAACGGGCCGCCAGTTCTGGCGTTTCAACATTCCCTTCTGCAATGACAGGCACCGTCACGGCGGCCAGCACCTCACTCAGAAAACCACAGTCATTCTCCGGTAGCGCGTGGCCTGCTGTCTCTTCCGTGTAGCCATAAAGCGTGGTGCCGACGCAATCAAACCCCAGCGCTTGTGCCGTGACGGCCTCTTCAACCGTTGAGATATCCGCCATCAACAGCAAAGACGGATAACGAGCTCGAATTTGCACCACGAAATCTGCCAGTGTTTGCCCGCCAGGACGTGGGCGAGCCGTGGCATCCAGCGCGATGATTTCCGGCCCGACGCTCATCAGTTCATCCACTTCTTTCAGCGTCGCGGTGATAAACACTTTACTGTCAGGATAATCGCGCTTGATGATGCCAATCACCGGCAACGACACCTGCTGTTTGATGGCGGCGATGTCGACTACGCTGTTCGCGCGAATGGCCTCTGCCCCACCTTCTTCTGCCGCGACAGCCATCCGTGACATGATAAACGGGCTGTGCAGCGGTTCATGTTCCAGCGCCTGACAAGAGACGATCAGTTTACCTTTGAGGGAATCCAGTACAGTTTTCATTACGATAAGATCTCTTCTACTTCGTTTTTAATGATCGTGACGTGTGGGCCATAAATGACCTGCACTCCGTTGCCGCGCAGGATAACGCCTCGTGCGCCAGTGGCTTTCAATGCTTCCTGATTGACCTTTCCGCCGTCTTTAACCGTCACTCGCAAGCGTGTCGCGCAGCAGTCTACGTCTTCCAGATTGTCACGCCCGCCCAGCCCGGCAATCACTGCCGCCGCACGTTCACTTTGCGGAAGTGCGCTTTCGACAATCGTTTCTTTTTCACGGCCAGGGGTCAGAAAATCAAAGCGATTGATCAGGAAACGGAACGTGAAGTAGTACAGGAAGAACCACGGCACACCGACCAGCGGCACGTACAACCAATGGGTTTTTGCTTCACCTTGCAGCACGCCGAAGAGGATGAAATCGATAAATCCTCCAGAGAAAGTCTGGCCGATGGTGATATGCAGAATATGGGCAAGCATAAACGCCAGCCCGTCAAAGAAGGCGTGAATGACGTACAGAACCGGCGCGACAAACAGGAAGGAGAACTCAATCGGCTCAGTGATGCCGGTCAGGAAAGAGGTCAACGCGGCGGATAACAGCAGGCCAGCCACGCGCTTTTTGTTTTCTGGCTTCGCTGTGTGATACATCGCCAGACACGCCCCTATCAGGCCAAACATCATGGTGATGAAGCGCCCGGACATAAAACGAGACGTGCCGATGTAGAACTGCTGAGTATTCGGGTCAGCTAACTGAGCGAAGAAAATACGCTGCGTGCCTTCTACCAGCTGCCCATTAACGATTTCACTGCCGCCAAGTGCGGTCGTCCAGAACGGTAAATAGAAGATATGGTGCAGACCAAACGGGCCAAGCATGCGCAGGATAAAGCCATACAGCAGCGTGCCGAGATAGCCAGTAGCATCAACCAGCCCGCCCAGACCAAAAATCAATTTCTGAAAATGCGGCCACACCACCGTCATGATGGCACCGACCAGGATCGCTGCCAGAGAGCTGATGATCGGCACAAAGCGCGAGCCGCCAAAGAAGCCGAGGAACTGCGGCAGCGCAATTTTATTAAAGCGATGATGCAGCGCGCAGGTCACCAGGCCAATCACGACTCCACCAAAAACGCCTGTTTCCAGCGTCTGAATGCCCAGCGTCATGCCCTGCCCGACAGCGCCTGGATTCTCGTGAGCCAGCGTGCCATTGAGGATTAGCAAGGCGTTGATCGTGGCATTCATCACCAGAAACGCCAGCAGTGCCGCCAGCCCGGCGGTCCCTTTGTCGGTTTTTGCCAATCCAACCGCGACACCCACCGCAAACAACACAGAGAGGTTGGCGAAAACAATCGAGCCTGCGCTGCTCATGATGGTGAAGATCGCCTGTAACCAGCCGACATCCAGGAAGGGGTAAGCCGTTAAGGTATTCGGATTGGACAACGCGCCGCCAATCCCCAGCAACAACCCTGCCGCAGGTAATACCGCAATCGGCAGCATGAACGATTTACCAAACCGCTGCGCTTTTTCAAACCAGGCCCCTGAGGAGGCGCCACTGAAGAGTTGATTCATTTTTTCATTCCCCCGTCGTCGTGATGAAAATTTTTACCATACAAATTATATTAAGTGAAAATTATCACCACAAACCCAGAAGCCGATCATACTTTTTTAAAATGACTGGCATCGATCCCCTGCTTTCCGCCACACTAGCCACAGAGAAACGCATTAAGGATCCTGCATGTCAGAAAATGAAAATCTGCTGTTAAGGCTGCGCCAGGGAGTGTCCGGGTACAGCCCGACTCAGCAAAAGCTGGGGGAGTTTGTGCTGGGCGATCCGGCAAAGGTGCTGTATCTGACCATCACCGAACTGGCGCGTGAAAGCGACACCAGCGAGGCCAGCGTCACCCGTCTGTGTCGCACGCTGGGCTGCAAAGGCTATAACGAATTTAAGATGGCGCTGGCGCTGGATATTCAACAGGGGCAACCGCCGCAGCAGAGCGGGGATGACATTGATAACGTGGTCAATGAATCCGTTCAGGCGTTACAGGACACGGCGAAGTTGCTGGACAGAGCGTTACTGGAGAAAGCCGCGCAGGCGCTGCATCAAGCAGATGCAGTACAAATCTACGGCGTAGCGGCCAGTGCCATCCTTGGCGAGTATTTACATTACAAGCTGCTGCGTCTTGGGAAACCAGCACAGCTTTTTAGCGATATGCATCGTGCAGCGATGAATGCGACGACGCTGTCGAAAAATACGCTGGTGGTCGCGATTTCCAGTTCCGGCTCCACTCGCGACTTACTGCATGTGGTAAAACTGGCCCGTAAACGCGGCGTGCAAGTGCTGTCGTTAAGCAATACTCCGCGCAGCCCACTGGCTTCGCTGAGCGATATTCAACTGGTCGCCGCCAAACCCGAAGGGCCGCTAAGTGCGGGAGCTTTGAATGCCAAAGTCGGCGTGATGCTGTTGGTTGAACTGCTGACAACCTCGTTGATTAACCTTGATGAGCATTACAGTGAGGTCAATCAGCAAACGGCTAGCGCGACGCTACCGTTGCTGCTCTGATGTTGCTCACTGGCGTGAACACTCTTGCCGGGTGGCGGCTTCGCCTTACGCCAGCCTACCGATTATCCTGTTTTGTAGGCCTGGCAAGCGTAGCGCCGCCGGGCAATCAACAGGCATAAAAAAACCCGCCGAAGCGGGTTTTTTAGCTTCTAAAGCGACAGTAATGAATTACTGACCTTTGATCTCTTTACGGCCGTTGTAAGGTGCTTTTTCGCCCAGAGCTTCTTCGATACGAATCAGCTGGTTGTATTTAGCAACACGGTCAGAACGGCTCATAGAACCGGTTTTGATCTGGCCTGCAGCGGTACCCACAGCCAGGTCGGCAATGGTCGCGTCTTCAGTTTCGCCAGAACGGTGAGAGATGACAGCGGTGTAGCCAGCGTCTTTCGCCATCTTGATTGCAGCCAGAGTTTCGGTCAGGGAACCGATCTGGTTGAATTTGATCAGGATGGAGTTAACGATGCCTTTATCGATACCTTCTTTCAGGATCTTGGTGTTGGTGACGAACAGATCGTCGCCAACCAGCTGGATTTTGTCACCCAGAACTTTGGTCTGGTAGGCGAAACCAGCCCAGTCAGATTCGTCCAGGCCATCTTCGATGGAAACGATCGGATACTGTTTGGTCAGATCTTCCAGGAAGTGAGTGAACTCTTCAGAGGTGAACGCTTTGTTGCCTTCGCCAGCCAGAACGTATTTACCGTCTTTGTAGAACTCAGAAGCGGCACAGTCCATCGCCAGAGTGATGTCTTTGCCCAGCTCGTAGCCTGCTGCTTTAACCGCTTCAGCGATAACAGCCAGAGCTTCTGCGTTGGAACCCAGGTTTGGCGCGTAGCCACCTTCGTCACCCACAGCCGTGTTCATACCTTTAGCTTTCAGAACTTTAGCCAGGTTGTGGAACACTTCAGAACCCATACGTACCGCTTCTTTCAGGGATTTCGCGCCAACTGGCTGAATCATGAATTCCTGAATATCAACGTTGTTGTCTGCGTGCTCACCACCGTTGATGATGTTCATCATCGGAACCGGCATGGAGTATTTGCCTGGAGTGCCGTTCAGTTCAGCGATGTGTTCGAACAGTGGCTGACCTTTAGAAGCTGCAGCCGCTTTGGCGTTAGCCAGAGACACAGCCAGGATAGCGTTCGCGCCGAAGTTGGATTTGTTCTCAGTACCGTCCAGATCGATCATGATCTTGTCGATGCCAGCCTGGTCTTTGGCATCTTTGCCAAGGATAGCCTGAGCGATCGGGCCGTTTACTGCGCCAACGGCTTTCAGTACGCCTTTACCCATGAAACGGGATTTGTCGCCATCGCGCAGTTCCAGCGCTTCGCGGGAACCAGTAGAAGCACCTGATGGAGCAGCTGCCATACCGACGAAACCACCTTCCAGGTGTACTTCGGCTTCAACAGTCGGGTTACCACGGGAGTCGATGATTTCACGACCGATGACTTTAACGATTTTGGACATTAGGTTTTCCTCAGTACAAGTTAAACTAAAACTCCAGACAAACAACGCCCCAACCTGGGGCGCTGCCGTTCTAACTTTTTTACTTCGCCTGACCTTTCTGGTATTCGCTGGCGGCTTTTACGAAGCCTGCAAACAGCGGATGCCCATCACGCGGCGTGGAAGTAAACTCCGGATGGAACTGACAGGCAACGAACCACGGATGATTCGGCACCTCGATGATCTCGACCAACTGATCATCCCCGGAACGGCCTGCAATACGCAGACCCGCATCTTCAATTTGTTTCAACAGCATGTTGTTGACTTCGTAGCGGTGACGGTGACGCTCGGTGATAGTCTCTTCGCCGTACATCTTGCGGACCAGGCTGTCATCGCTGAGCTGGCAGGCCTGAGCCCCCAGACGCATCGTACCGCCAAGATCGCTCTTTTCAGTACGCACTTCGACATTCCCGTTCTCATCACGCCATTCGGTGATAAGGGCCACAACCGGGTACTTACAGTCTGGCACAAATTCCGTCGAGTTGGCGTTTTCCATACCGACTACGTTACGAGCGAACTCGATCAACGCAACCTGCATACCCAGGCAAATGCCTAAGTAAGGGATATTGTTTTCACGCGCAAAGCGTGCGGTGGCGATTTTGCCTTCTACACCGCGGTAGCCGAAGCCGCCCGGGATCAGAATAGCATCAAGCCCTTTCAGGATTTCGACGCCGCGAGTTTCAACATCCTGCGAATCAATCAGCTTGATGTTGACGGTCACGCGGTTCTTCAGGCCACCGTGTTTCAGCGCTTCAATCACGGACTTGTAAGCATCCGGCAGCTCAATGTACTTGCCGACCATACCAATCGTGACTTCACCTGCCGGGTTAGCTTCTTCGTAGATAACCTGTTCCCATTCTGACAGATTTGCTTCCGGACAGTTCAGGCTGAATCGTTTACAAATATAATCGTCCAGCCCCTGAGATTTCAACAGACCCGGGATTTTATAAATGGAATCGACGTCTTTCAGGGAAATAACGGCCTTTTCAGGAACGTTACAGAACAATGCGATTTTAGCACGTTCGTTCGCCGGGACCGCGCGGTCAGAGCGACAAATCAGAATATCCGGTTGAATACCGATAGAAAGCAGTTCTTTGACAGAGTGCTGAGTCGGTTTGGTTTTCACTTCGCCCGCCGCGGCCATGTACGGCACCAGCGTCAGGTGCATAAACAGGGTATTTTCACGGCCCACTTCAACGGCCAGCTGGCGAATCGCTTCAAGGAACGGCAGAGATTCGATATCCCCGACGGTGCCGCCGATTTCGACCAGCACCACGTCGTGGCCTTCGGCCCCGGCAATCACGCGCTCTTTAATCGCATTGGTGATGTGCGGGATAACCTGAACGGTTGCGCCCAGGTAGTCGCCACGGCGCTCTTTACGCAAAACGTCGGAGTAGATACGGCCGGTAGTGAAGTTGTTGCGGCGCGTCATTTTGGTACGAATGAAACGCTCGTAGTGACCCAGGTCCAGGTCGGTTTCAGCGCCGTCTTCAGTAACGAACACTTCCCCGTGCTGGATAGGACTCATGGTACCCGGGTCGACGTTAATGTACGGATCCAGCTTCATCATGGTCACGTTTAGGCCACGGGCTTCAAGAATGGCTGCGAGGGAGGCGGCTGCAATGCCTTTACCCAGAGAGGATACGACCCCGCCGGTCACAAAAATATAGTTCGTTGTCATGCTGAACCTGAGAAGTTAGGGTGAAACGATGGAATAACCAGGACGGGAAAGTAGTATACCCGAACACGGCGAACGCCACAAACATTCATTCTCCGTCTCCATTCTCAGGCTCAAGCAAGATAAGGAGTGAGAAAATAGCCCCTTTTGGGTAAATGTTTTTGACGTAAATCAAGCGCTTGTCATTTTAAAAATCACACAAATCGCGCTTGATCGCAAAAAAGCGTTAGAGATCAGTTTCCTGTCGTTTTACTTCCTGCCACACGCTTTCCATTGCTTCGAGGTCGATCCCGGTCATTTCCAGGCCTCGCTCGCTAACAATGCGCTCCACTTCACGGAAACGGCGCTCGAACTTAAGGTTGGCTTTTTGCAGTGCGGTTTCGGCTTTCACGCCCAAATGACGAGACAAATTGACGGTGGCAAACAGCAGGTCGCCCATCTCTTCTTCAAGCTTCGCTTCGTCGATGACAGCCTGTTTGGCTTCGTGCATCACTTCGTCGATTTCTTCATACACTTTGTCGAGCACCGGGCCCAAAGACGTCCAGTCAAAACCAACAGCAGAAACACGCTTCTGGATTTTATGCGAGCGCATCAGTGCAGGCAGGCTGTGCGGAATGTCATCCAGAGCGGAATGCTGTGATTTTTCAGCTCGTTCAGCGCTTTTGATGGCTTCCCAACGCGCCAGCACTTCCGTGCTGTTCTCAGCGGTCGCATCACCGAAAATATGCGGGTGACGGCGTTCCAGCTTATCGCTGATGGCTGCACAAATATCGTCGAAGTTAAAGCGCCCTTCTTCTTGCGCCATCTGAGCGTAGAACACGACCTGGAACAGCAAATCCCCCAACTCGCCGCGCAGATCGTCGAAATCTTCGCGCGCGATAGCGTCCAGCACTTCGTATGTCTCTTCGAGGGTGTAAGGCGCGATGGTGGCAAACGTCTGCTCTTTATCCCACGGGCAGCCGTTTTCCGGGTCTCGCAGGCGTTTCATGATGCCTAGCAGGCGGTCAATTTGGGTGTTATTGCGGGCGATAGTCATACAATCTCTTTAATCATCTTCACTTTGGCTCATCATAACCTGTTGTCGTATGACTGCCATCCCCCAAATATTATAATCGACAGAGCAAGATCCCATTCAGAGTGATAAATAAAATAACTCCGTAGCGGATTGTTTCATAGTCAGCAAGATGGTACATCCGCAATAGGTTATAACCATACCCATGATAACTCACCACATCGTAGTAGCCCGTAATCATGTGAACAGCACAAACGAGGGTCGTGATAATAATGAATAAAAACCGACAACCTGCATTTAAACTTAGCTTAACTAAGCGAAACAAACAACAGCAAATAATAAAAGCAGCAATCCCAGCCAAGTAATATGCTACCACCGGCAGCCATGGCTTTGAAAATAAAACAAGTTCCTGTTCCACCTTTAGCGCCTCAAGTCATTTTCATTAAAAGCTGGCATCAACGATAATACAGTTATTTCATCGCTAATAATTTCAAGCATGAATATAGGTTTCGTCATGTCATTCACACCCCGAACATAATCTGTTTGACGCGACTTTATCCCAAACAAATTCCATGATTTTTCTCTCGGTGTAGAGACCCTTCTGGCCATACCATATCCTGATAGAACAAGATCTATTGTACCGTAAGCTATATCAGCCTGATTCCCACCATAACCCGCCTTGTTCGCAGTATAATGGTATGCTTCTCTGAGTGGTCCTGAAGCCTCTTCATAAACCGCAAGATAATATCCGTTCTCATAAATATTGTTCAGACCTTGCAGAATCATTGCCGCCCCCGGTACGGTTGCACTTCCTCCTGTCGATACACATATTCCTACTCCTGCGGTGACCTGACCTATGCCTGATAAGAATCCTATTATTTTAGTGTATAGCTTATAGAATTCTTCAGCCCGTTCGTGTTTGTATTTTTGCTCGGCTACCCATTTAGAATAAATTTTATTATTTAAAATCACCGAGCGCTGATAGTTCAGAACCGCTGTTTTATATTTTAATATTTCCTCACCACCTGACCATGACAGGCAATTCATCTGAATTTGCATCTCAACATGTCGGACAACATCCACAACTCGGTCAAAATAATCTGAACGCTTAAAATAAAAGGGTTCTGTCATCCACAATCGCTGCGCAACAACCATAAATTCATGCTTCTGCTTTTCAAACTCTTCTTTCGTTCCGTAAAACATAAGAGCCTCCGATGCGATTAATTAATATTGACATTAATTCAATCCTGAACACCGGAGAGAGTTTACTCGTTTAAGAATACAAATTTGAGTTATCAGATAAAAATTCGGAAATGTGCCCGACACTGCGAGAGGCCACCGCAAACAAGACAGTGGCCTTTGAATGATTACCCGCCGTGCAAACGACGAGCGTCAATCACATCGGGGACCTGGTTCAGTTTGCCAAGCACGCGGCCCAGCACCTGCAGGTTGTAGATTTCGATGGTCATGTCGATGGTAGCAAGCTGCTGTTTGGTGTCGCTGCGGCTGGCTACGCCCAGCACGTTCACTTTCTCGTTGGCGAGAATGGTGGTGATATCGCGCAGCAAGCCGCTGCGGTCGTTGGCCTGAACACGTACCACCAGCGAATAGCCTGCGGAATAGCTTTCGCCCCATACCGCATCAACAATACGTTCAGGCGCATGAGATTGCAGTTCCACCAGCTGATCACAGTCCGCGCGGTGCACAGAAATGCCGCGGCCCTGAGTGATGAATCCAACAATCTCATCGCCAGGGATTGGCTGGCAGCAACGCGCGATGTGATGCATCAGATTGCCCACGCCTTCCACCACCACGCGACCGTCATCTTTCTTCCGGTTTTGCTGGGGGTTGTAGGATTTCTGCTGCAACTGTTTCAGCGCTGCGGCATCCTGCTCCGCTGCGCTCGGCTTGTTGAACTGCGCTTGCAGGAAGTTAACCATCTGGTTGAGACGGATATCGCCCCCGCCAATCGCTGCCAGCAGCTCTTCCATTTCGTTGAAGTTGTAGCGCGGCAGCAGATGCTTTTCGGCTTCCTTCAGGCTGATCCCGAGATGAGCCAGCTCGTCGTCGAGGATCTGACGCCCGGCGAGAATATTTTTGTCACGATCCTGTTTACGGAACCAGGCGTGGATCTTCGAGCGTCCACGGCTGGTCGTCACGTAACCCAGGTTCGGGTTCAGCCAGTCGCGGCTTGGGTTTGGCTGTTTCTGAGTGATGATCTCTATCTGATCGCCCATTTGCAGCTGGTAGGTGAACGGCACGATGCGACCACCAATTTTCGCCCCGATGCAACGGTGCCCCACATCACTGTGAATGTGGTAGGCAAAGTCGAGCGGCGTGGAGCCCGCGGGTAAATCCACCACATCGCCTTTTGGCGTAAACACGTAGACGCGATCGTCAAACACCTGGCTGCGAACTTCGTCGAGCATTTCGCCCGAATCGGCCATCTCTTCCTGCCAGGCAATCAGCTTACGCAGCCACGCAATGCGGTCTTCATGACCACGGCTGCCGCCAGATGCGGAACCTTCTTTGTATTTCCAGTGCGCCGCGACGCCCAGTTCAGACTCTTCGTGCATCTGACGCGTACGAATCTGGATTTCAACCGTTTTGCCACCCGGGCCTAACACCACGGTGTGAATCGACTGATAGCCGTTCGGTTTCGGGTTGGCGACGTAATCGTCAAATTCATCCGGCAGATGGCGGAAATGGGTGTGGACGATACCAAGCGCGGCGTAGCAGTCCTGCAAGCGCTCAGCAACAATACGCACGGCGCGCACGTCGAACAGCTCATCAAACGCCAGATGCTTTTTCTGCATTTTGCGCCAGATGCTGTAGATGTGCTTCGGACGCCCGTAAACCT
Source organism: Pantoea sp. sgz302252 (assembly GCF_047713085.1). Lineage (NCBI taxonomy): Bacteria > Pseudomonadati > Pseudomonadota > Gammaproteobacteria > Enterobacterales > Erwiniaceae > Pantoea > Pantoea sp. sgz302252. Next base: position 122,868 of record NZ_JBLFJW010000005.1, on the reverse strand, counting down.
CGGCTTTAACGCCCTCTTCTTTGATCGAGGCACGCAGCGTACCGACGAATTCGTCGATGTAGTGTTCACGGTCGATGCGGCGCTCGTGAAGCAATTTAGCGATACGCTTATATTCCGCCGGATGCAGGTAGCGGAAGCAGTAATCTTCCAGCTCCCATTTAAGCTGACCGATGCCCAGACGGTTCGCCAACGGCGCGTAGATATTGGTACATTCTTTCGCCGCCAGGACGCGTTCGTCCTCCGGCGCGTCCTTCACTTCGCGCAGATGGGCAATACGCTCAGCGAGCTTGATAACCACGCAGCGGAAATCATCGACCATCGCCAGCAGCATCCGGCGAACGTTATCCACCTGCTCTGACGACACCGAATCCGTGTGGGTTGCTTTCAGCTGGCGGATCGCCGCCATATCCCGCACGCCGTGGATCAGCGTCACCACCGATTTGCCAAAGGTCTCTTCCAGCTTTTCTTCGGTCACCACTTCGCTGACCACCAGCGGGTACAGCAGCGCGGCACGGAGTGAATCGATATCCATATTCAGCATGGAGAGAATTTCAACCATCTCGACACCGCGCCACAGCACGATATCCGCCTCAGGATGGTTGAGAGTTTGTTCGCGACAATATGTCCATGTCCCGGTTAAGCGCTCACACGACGGCTGGCTGGAAATGCCCAGGCTTGCTATCCATTTGACCGGATCAAACTCTCCAGCTTTATTAAGATGTGCACTGCGTACCGCAACCATTGTCCTCTCCTTTAGGGACCGGGCCTGTCGAAGTCGACAAGCCTTGATTCATTATTTGTGCTCAAACAGCACCATCGACTCCAGGTGCCCAGTGTGCGGGAACATGTCCAGCATTGCCAGACGCTGAATTTGATAGCCTGCGGCCAACAACACCTCGCTGTCGCGCGCCAGCGTTGCCGGGTTACAGGATACATACACTACCCGCTGCGGGGCCAATTTTACGACATGTTGCATCACACCCGGTGCGCCCGCTCTGGCAGGATCGAGTAAAATTTTGTCAAACCCGTTTTTTGCCCAGGCCTGCAACGTGACATCTTCTTCCAGATTTTCATGAAAGAATGTCACATTGGGTAAATCATTGAGTGTCGCATTCTGTTGGCCCTTCTCGACCAGCGCTGGCACGCCTTCCACGCCAACTACGCTTGCCGCCCGCTTCGCCAGTGGCAGCGTGAAATTGCCCATGCCGCAAAACAAATCCAACACGCGATCGCCTGGCTGCACGTCAAGCCACGCCAGCGCGGTGTCGACCATCAGCTGATTCACGCCGTCATTGACCTGAATAAAATCCCGCGGACTGAATGTTAAGCGTAGCCCGTCTGAGTGATAGCAGGGCGCTTCGCCGCTAACCTGTTCAATCGTTTCACTTTGCGGTGCCAGCCACAGCGCAAGCTGGTGAGTATGCGAAAACTGTTCCAGTTTTACTTTATCGGCGGCAGAAAGCGGCGCGGTGTGGCGTAATACCATCAACGGGCCATTATCCGCTTGCACCAGTTCCACATGCCCCAAATGGCGAGCCCCTTTCAGCGAAGCCAGGCAATCACGCACGGCCGGAATGAATGCTTCAAGAGTGGGCACCAAAACGGGGCATTGCGTGACCTCAACGATATCGTTGGAGCCAGCCTTACGAAACCCCATCTGCAAGTGTTGGGTCTTTGGCTGATAATTCAAGCTAAGACGAGCGCGACGACGGTAGCCCCAAGGCGATGCCGAGAGCACGTCATCCACTTCGTGCTTCATCAAACGGGCCAGTGCCGCCTGCTTGCTGCGCTGCTGAAGAGCAACGCTCACATGCTGCTGCTGACAGCCCCCGCACACACCAAAATGGGGGCAACGCGGCTTTTCACGCTCAGAACTGTCGCTCAGACGCCGTTTTACCTGCCCGCGAGCATACTGTTTTTTATCTTCTGTAATCTTAATTTCAGCGCGCTCATCCGGCAGCAAGCCGTTGATAAAAAGCGTTTTACCGTGATGACGCGCGACCCCCTGGCCAAAAGGGTCAAGGTCGCTTACCGTCACGGTTATGATCTCGCGCGTCGTCACGCGGCGTTTTGCAGAGTAGAATTGCGCCATTGTAGAGAGTTTTCTCAAACGTAGAGTGTTAACCCTGATTCTCCCATAACGGACCTCCATGACCAACTACAGCCTGCGTGCGCGCATGATGATCCTGATTCTGGCCCCGACCGTCCTCATCGGTTTGCTGCTCAGCATCTTCTTTGTCGTTCACCGCTATCACGACCTGCAGAGCCAACTGGAAGACGCCGGTGCCAGCATCATTGAACCGCTTGCGGTCTCCAGTGAATATGGCATGAACTTACAAAACCGTGAGTCAATCGGTCAGCTGATAAGCGTCCTGCACCGCCGCCATTCTGACATCGTGCGGGCCATTTCGGTGTACGACGAGCATAACCGGCTGTTCGTGACCTCCAACTATCATCTCGACCCCAGCGAGCTCCAACTGCCGAAAGATGCCCCACTACCACGCCGATTGAGCGTCATTCGCAGCGGCGATTTGATGATCTTACGCACACCCATTATCTCTGAAAGCTATTCGCCGGATGAATCACCCACGTCTGAAGCCAAAACGCCGGTCAATATGTTGGGTTACGTGGCGCTGGAGCTGGATCTCAAATCTGTTCGGCTCCAGCAATACAAAGAGATTTTTATCTCCAGCGTGATGATGCTGTTCTGCATCGGCATCGCGCTCATCTTCGGTTGGCGTCTGATGCGGGATGTCACCGGGCCGATTCGCAACATGGTGAATACCGTCGACAGAATTCGACGCGGGCAGCTTGATAGCCGCGTGGAAGGCTTTATGCTCGGCGAACTCGATATGCTGAAAAACGGCATTAACTCGATGGCGATGTCGCTCGCGGCCTATCACGAAGAGATGCAGCACAACGTCGATCAGGCCACGTCTGACCTGCGTGAAACGCTTGAACAGATGGAAATCCAGAACGTCGAGTTGGATCTCGCCAAGAAACGCGCACAGGAAGCCGCGCGTATTAAATCAGAGTTCCTTGCCAACATGTCACACGAGCTGCGCACGCCGCTCAATGGCGTGATTGGCTTTACGCGGCTGACGCTGAAAACCGATCTCAATTCCACCCAGCGCGATCACCTCAACACCATTGAGCGTTCAGCAAATAATCTGCTGACCATCATTAACGATGTACTGGACTTCTCGAAGCTGGAAGCAGGCAAGCTGATTCTGGAAAGCATTCCTTTCCCACTGCGCAATTCGCTTGATGAAGTCGTCACGCTGCTGGCGCATTCCGCCCATGACAAAGGGCTTGAGCTCACGCTGAACATTAAAAATGACGTGCCGGACAACGTAATTGGCGATCCTCTGCGTCTGCAACAGGTGATCACCAACCTGGTCGGCAACGCCATCAAGTTTACCGAGCACGGCAACATTGACGTGCTGGTCGAAAAACGCTCTTTGAGCAACAACAAAGTGCAGATTGAAGTGCAAATCCGCGATACCGGAATTGGCATTCCGGAACAGGATCAGTCGCGGCTGTTCCAGGCTTTCCGGCAGGCGGATGCCAGCATTTCACGCCGTCACGGCGGCACCGGGTTGGGGCTCGTTATCACCCAGAAGCTGGTCAAAGAGATGGGTGGGGATATCTCCTTCCACAGCCAGCCAAATCGCGGCTCGACCTTCTGGTTCTACATCAATCTGGATTTGAACCAGAATGTGGTCTCCGAAGGCCCAATGACCACGAGCCTGGCCGGTAAACGCCTGGCCTACGTGGAAGCCAACGCCACGGCGGCGCAATGCACCATGGATTTACTGGCAACCACACCGCTGGAAGTGGTCTACAGCCCGACGTTTTCGGCCTTACCTGACGATCACTACGACATTCTGCTGATCGCCGTTCCCGTCTCAATGCGCGATTTGAACATTCATTCAGACAAACTGGCACGCGCACGCACCATGACGGACTTCCTGCTGCTGGCGCTGCCTTGCCACGCGCAGGTGAATGCTGAAGAGCTCAAGCAAAACGGCGCTGCTGGCTGTCTGCTCAAGCCGCTGACGTCTACGCGTTTGCTCCCGGCGTTAACCGAATATTGTCGCAGCAATCACCTGCCGGTCTCCCGGGAAAGCAGCGATCATCGTCTGGGTATGACGGTCATGGCCGTTGACGACAATCCTGCCAATCTGAAACTAATAGGCGCTTTGCTGGAGGATCAGGTTCAGAACGTCGAGCTGTGTGACAGCGGCCAGGCCGCCATCGAACAGGCAAAACAGCAACAGTTCGATCTGATCCTGATGGACATTCAGATGCCGGATATGGACGGCATTCGCGCCTGCGAGCTGATTCGTCAGTTGCCTCACCAGCAGCAGACGCCGGTGATTGCCGTGACAGCCCACGCCATGGCGGGGCAAAAAGAGAAATTGCTGAGCGCCGGGATGAATGACTACCTGGCGAAACCGATTGAAGAGAGCAAGCTGCGTAATCTGTTGCATCGCTATCAACCCGGCATGAGCGCCCCGTTGATGGAGACCCCCGAACCGCAGCCACCGGTCAATATCAATACCACGCTGGATTGGTCACTGGCGTTACGTCAGGCAGCCAATAAGCCGGATCTTGCTCGCGATATGTTGCAGATGCTGATTGCCTTCCTGCCTGAAGTGCGCAACAAAGTGGAAGAGCAGCTTGTCGGCGAGCAACCTGAAAAACTGGTCGATGCCATTCATAAGCTTCACGGGAGCTGCGGCTACAGCGGTGTGCCAAGGCTGAAAAACCTGTGTCACCTTATTGAAGGGCAGCTGCGGGACGGCATTTCTCCGGAGGAGATGGAACCGGAATTTCTGGAACTGCTGGATGAGATGGACAATGTGACCCGCGAAGCGCGGAAGATGCTGGGATAAACAGAGTTGCCCTCTTGCAAGGGCAACGGAGAGTGATGACAAACCTCTAACGAATGAGATTTGTCATAGGGTACTGAATAAAAAAACAAGGAAAATCAATTTATTGATTTTCGGCGATAACCACAAAGAAGGAAAAACCACGCTTTTTCCTTCTTTGTCAGCAGTCTGAGTTGCCCTCTTGCAAGGGCAACGTCTTCTAGCTGAGCAGCGTCGCCCAGTGTTCAACCCAAGGGTTGGAAACAGTTTCGGGCTCAGGATCTTCGCTGGCATCAATCATCAGCATTTCGCCAATGCGCTGCGCGCCTTGTTCCTGCAGCAGCGCGTCAAAACGTTTACCGCCGCCGCAAAAATGGGAATAGGTACTGTCGCCAAGCGCGATAATGCCGTAGCGCAGATGCGGCTGGTACATATCCTGAATGCCCTGATACAGCGGCACAATGCTGTCCGGCAAATCGCCCTGGCCCGTGGTGGACGTGACGACCAGCGCATAGCTGCCCTGATATTTTTCCCAGTCGCCCACTTCGGGATCTTCAAACACCTGCGCCTTGTGACCATGAGCGCTAAGAAGGGTTTGCGCCTCTTCCGCCACCAACAGTGCGTTTCCGTACATGGTGCCGACAAAAATGCCTACGTCTGCCATTACTTTTCTCCCTGAATCATTCAGTTATGATCTCATCCTGACGGTTGTCAGAGGGAAACTCAACCCTTTCAACAGCAGGGAGAAGACCACGCCAGCCGAAATGTGACAATGCGTGCGTCCAGACGTCATCCAGCCCGGCGCGGATAACCAGCGGCTCGCCAGTGAACGGGTGCGTCAGGTGCAGTTCGCTTGCATGCAGCATTAACCGATCGCAGCCAAAATGCTCTGCCGCACTTCGGTTTTGACGCAGATCGCCATGCTTACTGTCGCCGATGATCGGGTGACGAAGATGACTAAGATGGCGGCGTAGCTGGTGCTTGCGGCCGGTTTTCGGCTCCAGTTCGACAAGGCCATAGCGCGTCGTGGGGTAACGCCCGGTTGCCACCGGCATTTCAACCGTGGCAAGCCCGCGATACTGCGTCACCGCTGGCTGCGGATCTTTATCCTCGCGGGCAAATTTATCGGCAATCTTGTCGAGCTCTTCCACCAGCGGGTAATCAAGCACGGCTTCTTCCATCAGCCAGCCACGCACAATGGCGTGATAACGCTTCTGGATCTGGTGCTGTTCAAACTGCTGCGACAGCAAACGGCCCGCTTCGCTGGACAGCCCCATCAGTAAAACGCCGGACGTCGGGCGATCAAGACGATGAACAGTAAAAACATGCTGACCAATCTGGTCGCGCACAGTCTGCATCACCACGACTTTCTCATCACGATCCAGCCAGCTGCGATGGACGAGCCAGCCAGAAGGTTTGTTGACGGCGACCAGCCATTGATCCTGATAGAGGATGTCGAGCATCAGTCGTCAACGCCTGCAAACAGCGCATCCAGTTGCTCAAGCTCTGGCAGAATAATCGCGCGAAAAGGATGGCTGGCCTCAAGGGCAATCTCGTAATACGGCATCACGGCGAAGCTTTGCGGAAGCAGCTGTTCACTGTCGAGAAGCTGGTGCATACGAGGGATCAACACCCATTGCAGCCACTCCAGCGGTTCCAGAGTATCCATACAAAAAGGTTGCGTGCTTTCAAATACGCTGGCGTCTGGCGGAAGATCCTGCCAATGCTGATGCTCGCGTAACTGCGCTTCAATGGCCTGCAAACGCTGGCGGACACTGTCGTGATGAGTCATGGAAACCTCGAAAGAAACATCGAATGAAAATCTGCGGCGGAGAATACCACCAGTGCGGCGAGAAATAAAAAAAGGGAGCACTGTTTTCACAGTGCTCCCGGTTCGTTTCGCAGCAATCCAGCTACTTTTAGTGCTCCCTGCTCATCCGTGACAACTTTTCCTGCGGTCTCCTGACCTGTTCATCCGTAAACCATTGCATCCTGCCCGCACCACCCCGATGCGATTAGACTTATCCGTAAGCGTGTCCTGATCTTCCTGATCCACCGGGCATCCTGACCGGCTCTCGTTCTCCATCCTGGAGGTGTCCTTTGCGCGTCCTACGCTATCCTTTTGCTTTCATCCTGAAAGCCTTCCTTGTCGCACCGTCCTGGTGTATCCGCCTGAAACGTCATCATCCTGATGTTCGTTTCGTTGTCGTGTTCCCTGTCGACGTGTATAGAGTCCTCTATTCCGCATCGTCTTACAAGACTCTTACAGCGAACACGTTAAGATAATCTTCATACGAAACCGTCGAAGGTTCGATATAACTCGTTGATTTATGAAGATTGATGTACAAACGGAGCGACAATATCAGTCTTACACGGGGGCGATCTCTCACAACGTGTGTAAGAGATCTCTCACAAGAACCCCAGGCATATGGATTACAGAACAGGTTCGAGGTAAGTCAGGAAATTCGCAATGGAGGCAGAAAGAGTGGTGCGATTACGGGTGCCGAGTGTTTCAAGAACCACTTCGCCCGTCAGGTTACACACAGAGATAATGTCCAGATCGCTGTCCAGCGTGGCGATGAACAACGTCGGCGATAATTTAAGGCGTTTCTGCGTGACCAAATGACCAATCAGATTTTCCTGCACACGCTGAAAATCTTCCGGGCTCCAGACTTGCAATAACGTCAACTGACGCTCGCCAAACCTGGCTGGCATATCACCCGCAAACTGGGTGGTATAATAAGTTTGCAACGGGGGTTGTACCACAATGTCCAACGCCCTTTCAACCGCTTCGAGCGTTGACGCGGGGCTGAACGGCTGAGGTTGCCAAAAAACAGCCTCCTGGCTGGTCGACACCACACAAGGTGATGGCACGCTGTAAAGATCTTCGCTGCGAGCGGGTGTTCCATCACGCTGCTGCCATGCCGCACAAAAACGTTGGGTAAAAGCTGCTAGGGCTTCTGCGGTTTGTGGTTCCACTGCTTTCTCTCTCCAGGTCAGCCAGGATAAACTCATTCTGATAGTCTACCTGCTTTATGACGGTGAAACATGTCCTCTTATGAAAATCACCAGGCGCTTTCCGGCCTGACGCTCGGTAAATCAACGGATTACCGTGATGTGTACGATGCAACGCTGCTACAACCTGTTCCACGTAGCCTGAATCGCGATCCGCTGGGTCTGCGTGCTGATGCCCTGCCGTTTCACGGCGGCGATATCTGGACGCTGTACGAACTCTCGTGGCTGAACGCCAAAGGCTTACCACAAGTGGCCGTCGGCCATGTGGAACTGAGCGATACCAGCGTGAATCTGGTGGAGTCGAAAAGTTTTAAGCTCTATCTCAACAGCTTCAATCAGACGCGTTTTGCCGATTGGGAAGCCGTCCGCTCCACGCTGGAACGCGATCTCAGCGCCTGCGCGCAAGGTAAAGTGACCGTTGCCTTATATCGACTGGATGAAATTGAAGGTCAGCCGATTGCGCATTTCCACGGCACCTGCATCGACGAGCAGGATATTGAAATTGAAAGCTATGAATTTAGCGCCGATTATTTGCAGGATGCAGCCAGTGGCAAGATTGTAGAAGAAACGCTGGTCAGCCATCTGCTGAAATCAAACTGCCTGATAACCCATCAGCCGGATTGGGGCTCCGTACAGATTCAGTACCGCGGACCGAAAATCGACAGAGAAAAACTGTTGCGCTATCTGGTCTCGTTCCGCCACCACAACGAGTTCCATGAACAGTGCGTGGAGCGCATTTTCAGCGACATCCAGCGCTTCTGCCAGCCGGAAAGCCTGAGCGTTTACGCTCGCTACACCCGCCGCGGTGGGCTGGATATCAACCCCTGGCGCAGCAACACCGATTTCGTTCCCGCCATCGGGCGACTGGTTCGTCAGTAACATAAATCATTGCAAACGACCGTGCTTTTTCTTGTGGAAATCAGGCAGGCAAGGCTATTGTAATCAATAGGGAAGACGATACTCGTCCCGTAAGGAGTTCACTTGATTACACATATTAGCCCACTTGGCTCAATGGATATGCTGTCGCAGTTGGAAGTTGATATGCTGAAAAGCAATGCCAGCAGCGACCTTTATCAGTTGTTCCGCAACTGTTCACTGGCAGTGCTTAACTCAGGGAGTCTCACCGACAACAGTAAAGAGCTGCTTTCCCGTTTTGAGAATTTTGAGATTAACGTGCTGCGTCGCGAGCGCGGCGTAAAACTGGAACTGATCAACCCGCCGGAAGACGCCTTTGTTGATGGGCGTATTATTCGCTCTCTGCAGGCCAACCTGTTTGCCGTCCTGCGCGATATTCTGTTCGTTTACGGGCAAATCCATAACACCGTCCGTTTCCCTAATCTCGACCTTGAGAGTTCAACCCACATCACCAACCTGGTGTTCTCCATCCTGCGTAACGCCCGAGCGCTGCACGTTGGGGAAGCGCCGAGCATGGTTGTCTGCTGGGGCGGTCACTCAATTAATGAAAATGAGTATCTGTATGCTCGTCGCGTTGGTACTCAGCTTGGCCTGCGTGAACTGAACATCTGCACCGGCTGTGGCCCGGGCGCGATGGAAGCGCCGATGAAAGGTGCGGCGGTCGGTCATGCTCAGCAGCGTTATAAAGAAGGGCGTTTTATCGGTATGACTGAACCGTCCATCATTGCCGCTGAGCCGCCTAACCCGCTGGTGAACGAATTGATCATCATGCCAGATATCGAAAAGCGTCTGGAAGCGTTCGTCCGTATCGCCCACGGGATAATCATCTTCCCGGGCGGCGTCGGTACTGCTGAAGAGCTGCTTTATCTGTTGGGCATTCTGATGAACCCGGCAAATAAAAATCAGGTACTGCCGCTTATCCTCACCGGCCCGAAAGAGAGCGCCGATTACTTCCGCGTGCTGGATGATTTTATCGTCCATACGCTGGGTGAAGCCGCTCGCCGCCACTATCGCATTATCGTAGACGACGCCGCAGAAGTGGCGCGTCAGATGAAGAAAGCGATGCCGCTGGTGAAAGAGAACCGCCGTGATACCGGTGATGCGTATAGCTTCAACTGGTCGATGCGTATCGCGCCCGATCTGCAACAGCCGTTTGAACCGACGCACGAAAACATGGCGAACCTGAAGCTGTATCCGGATCAGCCCGTGGAAGTGTTAGCCGCCGACCTGCGCCGCGCGTTTTCGGGCATCGTGGCCGGGAATGTCAAAGAAGTGGGCATTCGCGCTATCGAAGAGTATGGACCGTATAAAATCCACGGTGACAGCGACATGATGCGCAGAATGGACAACCTGCTGCAAAGCTTCGTGGCGCAGCACCGTATGAAGCTGCCTGGCTCGGCATACATCCCTTGCTACGAAATTTGTTCCTGATTTATCAGCAGTTATCTGCGTAACACCCAGGGCGGCCTATAGGTCGTCCTTATCTTTTGCCTCTCAAACCTCGATTTATCGCTGAATAAAGACGATAAATATTCACAAAAATTATGCCACATCACATAAAACTGCTCTTTTCGTCACTTTCACCCGAATAATATCTGCTTTAAGCCTCCCCTCACCGCACTGACAATGCTAGCCTGCGCGACCTTAAATCCCAATTTGGTACAAAAAACCAGCCTGATGGTCTGGAAAGTCACGACATGAAAGTGTTTTATCGCATTTGCGATCATGATCACTGATACATTGATGAGTTAAATGTATCTTTCCGCCCCCAGAGAGATACGGGTAAAAATCATAAGAAACGCCCGTTTTACACGAATTTATTTTACCGTCAGCCACTTATTCATTGTATTTGACTAAAAAACTGACAATTTGCTTCCTCCAGGAGATACAGATGGAAACCACTCAAACCAGCACCCTCGTTTCGGCAGAAAGCCGTAGCGGATGGCGTAAGACGGATACTATGTGGATGCTGGGCCTTTATGGCACCGCGATTGGCGCAGGCGTGCTGTTCCTGCCAATCAACGCCGGGGTTGGCGGACTGATTCCGCTGATCATCATGGCTATCCTTGCTTTCCCGATGACCTATTTTGCTCACCGCGGCCTGACTCGCTTTGTGCTGTCCGGTAAAAATCCGGGCGAAGACATCACTGAAGTGGTGGAAGAGCACTTCGGTATTGGCGCAGGTAAACTGATTACCCTGCTCTACTTCTTTGCGATTTACCCGATTCTGTTGGTTTACAGCGTGGCAATCACCAACACCGTTGAGAGCTTTATGACTCACCAGTTGGCGATGACTCCGCCGCCGCGCGCCATTTTGTCGCTGATCCTGATTGCCGGCATGATGACTGTCGTGCGTTTTGGCGAGCAGATGATTGTGAAAGCGATGAGCATCCTGGTGTTCCCGTTTGTGGTGGCCCTGATGCTGCTGGCCTGCTACCTGATCCCACAGTGGAACGGTGCGGTGCTGGAAACCCTGTCTCTGAACAGTGCCAACGCAACCGGCAACGGCCTGTGGATGACCCTGTGGCTGGCGATTCCGGTCATGGTCTTCTCCTTCAACCACTCTCCGATCATCTCCTCTTTCGCCGTGGCGAAACGTGAAGAGTACGGTCAGGATGCCGAGAAGAAGTGCTCCAAAATTCTGGCCTTCGCTCACATCATGATGGTGCTGACCGTCATGTTCTTCGTGTTCAGCTGCGTGCTGAGCCTCTCTCCGGCAGACCTGGCGTCCGCTAAAGAGCAGAACATCTCTATCCTGTCTTACCTGGCGAACCACTTTAACGCTCCGCTGATTGCGTGGATGGCACCAATCATCGCGATGATCGCTATCACCAAATCCTTCCTCGGCCACTACCTGGGCGCGCGTGAAGGTTTCAACGGGATGGTGATTAAATCTCTGCGTAGCCGCGGTAAAACCATTGAGGTTAGCCGTCTGAACAAGATGACTGCTGTGTTCATGCTGGTGACCACCTGGATTGTGGCGACCCTGAACCCCAGCATCCTCGGCATGATTGAAACGCTCGGCGGCCCAATCATCGCGATGATCCTGTTCCTGATGCCGATGTATGCGATTCAGAAAGTCCCTGCGATGCGCAAATACAGCGGCCACATCAGCAACGTGTTTGTGGTCATCATGGGCCTCATCGCCATCTCCGCGATTTTCTACTCCCTGTTCGGTTAATTCCCCGAGCCGCCTGCCGGCGGCTTGATCTTACTGACAAAGAAGGAAAAAGCGTGGTTTTTCCTTCTTTGTGATTATCAGCCGAAAATCAATAAATTGATTTTCCTTGTTTTTTCTCAGATGGCATATACCCGTTCCATACAGGCATGAGGTTTGTCATCAGTCTGGGGCCACCCTCCGGGCGGCCCTTTTCTTTATAGCAATGGACGCATCATGATCAGCGTATTCGATATTTTCAAAATCGGCATTGGTCCTTCCAGCTCACACACCGTGGGGCCAATGAAAGCGGGCAAGCAATTCACGGACGACCTGATTGCACGCGGGATCTTAAACGACATCACCCGTGTGGTGGTCGATGTCTACGGCTCACTTTCTCTGACCGGGAAAGGCCACCATACCGACATCGCCATTATCATGGGTCTGGCGGGTAATCTGCCGGATACCGTCGATATCGATGCTATCCCCGCTTTTATCCAGGACGTGAACACTCACGGTCGCCTGCTGTTGGCGAACGGTCAGCACGAAGTCGAGTTTCCTGTCGATCGGTGCATGAATTTCCATGCCGACAATCTGTCTCTGCATGAAAACGGCATGCGCATTACTGCGCTGAACGGTGAGAAAGCGGTCTACAGCCAGACGTATTACTCCATCGGCGGTGGCTTTATCGTTGATGAAGCGCATTTCGGCCAGAGCAACAGCGCGCCGGTAGAGGTGCCATATCCGTATAAAAATGCGGCCGATTTGCAGCGTCACTGCCAGGAAACAGGGCTTTCCCTTTCCGGCCTGATGATGCAGAACGAACTGGCGCTGCACAGCAAAGAAGAGCTGGAACAGCACTTCGCCGCAGTATGGGAGGTGATGAAATCAGGCATTGAGCGCGGGATCACCACGGAAGGCGTGTTACCGGGAAAACTTCGCGTCCCTCGCCGTGCAGCAGCGCTGCGTCGCATGCTGGTCAGCCAGGACAAAACCACCAGCGATCCAATGGCTGTTGTCGACTGGATTAACATGTTCGCGCTGGCGGTGAATGAAGAGAATGCGGCGGGTGGTCGCGTGGTGACTGCGCCAACCAACGGTGCCTGTGGCATTGTTCCGGCTGTGCTGGCCTACTACGACAAGTTCATTCGTGAAGTGAACGCGAACTCACTGGCTCGCTACATGCTGGTCGCCAGTGCGATTGGTTCACTGTACAAAATGAACGCCTCTATTTCTGGCGCGGAAGTGGGCTGCCAGGGTGAAGTCGGCGTTGCTTGCTCGATGGCCGCGGCGGGTCTGGCGGAGCTGCTGGGCGGAAGCCCCACGCAGGTTTGTATTGCCGCGGAAATCGGCATGGAACACAACCTTGGGCTGACCTGTGATCCAGTGGCAGGTCAGGTTCAGGTGCCTTGTATCGAACGTAATGCGATTGCATCGGTGAAAGCAGTGAACGCCGCACGGATGGCTATTCGCCGGACCAGCGAGCCTCGCGTGTGCCTCGATAAGGTTATCGAAACCATGTACGAAACCGGCAAGGACATGAACGCCAAGTACCGCGAAACCTCTCGCGGTGGCCTGGCGATGAAGATTGTCACCTGCGATTAAGCCCCTTGAGATGCCTCGTTTTGCGAGGCATCTTCCCGTTTTTGCAGCTCACATAGCCTCATCTTTCCCCGGATGTTACCCTAAGCGCCTTGCTATCAAGGAGGGTACTCATGGCCGTACATCTGCTTATCGTCGATGCACTCAATCTGATTCGCCGTATACACGCGGTTCAGGGTTCCCCCTGCGCTGACACCTGCCTGCACGCACTCGAACAGCTCATCGTGCACAGCCAACCGACGCACGCCGTGGCGGTATTTGATGATGAAGCCCGCAACCAGGGCTGGCGGCATCAGCGCCTGCCGGATTACAAAGCCGGACGTTCCCCGATGCCCGATGATTTACACGCTGAGATGGATGCCATCCGCAGCGTCTTCGAAAAGCGCGGAGTGCCTTGCTGGGGGTCGACAGGCAGTGAAGCAGACGATCTCGCGGCCACCCTCGCGGTGAAAGTCGCCAGCGCAGGCCATCAGGCCACTATCGTTTCCACCGACAAAGGCTATTGTCAGCTACTATCGCCAACCATTCGCATCCGTGACTACTTCCAGAAACGCTGGCTGGACGCGCCGTTTATCGCCCAGGAGTTTGGCGTAAAACCAGAACAATTGCCGGATTACTGGGGGCTGGCGGGGATCAGCAGCTCGAAAGTGCCCGGTGTAGCAGGCATTGGGCCGAAAAGTGCCACGGAGCTGTTATCACAGTTCGCAACGCTCGAAGCGCTGTATGAGCATCTGGATGACGTGCCGGAGAAGTGGCGTAAGAAGCTGATTGAGCATAAAGAGATGGCGTTTATCTGCCGGGAAGTGGCGACACTGCAGACGGATTTACAGCTGGACGGGAATTTGCAGCAGTTAAGGCTGCAGCGGTAACCCCTTATATGTTTAACGTCACTTCAGTTACCCGCCATCAGGCGGGTAAACTGTCACGGTGTTTGACCTGATGTCACAACCTGTCCACCCTCTGGGCCTGTAAGCCCGTCTCTTACAAGGCCGGGAGACATGAAAATGGTCGGGTATTCTTTCGTCGGCGTCGATATCGTCAAAGAGGCTTCTGGCATATTTATCAGCCCGTCAGGCCAGTTCCTGCATCTGGAAAATACCCCGGTCAGATATCAGCAACTTCTTGCAGCCACTCTTGAGCTCAAGCTGTTACCCCATCCTTGCAAACAACGCTGCCAAACCACTTCGGCGCTCTGTTTTCACCGTAATGGCTTTCGCCAGCAGCGTTTCATCGGCATACATCGACAACTGCTCTTTGGCACGGGTTATCGCGGTATACACCAGCTCTCGGGTCACTACCGGGACATGCTGAGAAGGCAAAATCAACGCCGCATGTTTGAATTCAGACCCCTGAGATTTGTGCACAGTCATTACCCAGGCGGTGTCGTGCTCCGGCAAACGGCTGGGCTGGACTGATTTGATACTGCCATCCGGCATGGGGAACCAGACGCGCAGGCCGTTTCCTCTGTCGAGCGCGATGCCAATATCCCCGTTAAACAGCCCCAGCGCGCTGTCGTTGCGGGCAATCATCACCGGACGACCTTCATACCAGCGAGAGTGGCGTGAGAGCTGAATGCGACGCTTACGCGCCAGCAATTGCTCGAGCTGCTCATTCAACCCCGCGACACCGTACGGCCCCTCGCGCAATGCGCAGAGCACCTGATAATGACTAAATGCTTCCAGAATGTCCGCCGGTTCCGCTCTGGCTTTTAAGCGATCCAGATAGTCGGCGTAGCCCTGGAAGGCTTCTTCAAGCATGATTTCGTAGTCTGCCGTTGTGCGCAGCGACTTTAAAGCAATGTCAGAAAACCCTTGGGCGAACACGTTTTTCATCGCCTGCGCATCGCCTTTATTCACGGCTCTGGCTAACTGACCGATGCCGGAATGGCTGCCGAAACGGTAACTTTTTTGCAGCAGGCACAGGCTGTCTCGCAGTGCTCCCGCTTGTGTTCCGCTCCCCGCAGGCACTGGATAACCTGTCAGCTCGCTCAATTCTTGCGCGCGCTCTGACGTATAGCCTTCATTCACCCAGGCGCAGATATCACCCAGCACCGCGCCAGCTTCTACGGACGCTAGCTGATCGCGGTCACCGAGGAAAATGACTCTTGCATGAGCAGGCAACGCCGCAATAAGTCTCGCCATCATGGGCAAGTCAATCATTGAGGCTTCATCCACAACCAATACATCCAGATGCAAGGGATTGCCTGCGTGATAGCGCAGGCGCTGGCTACCTGGCTGGGCTCCAAGCAAGCGATGCAACGTTCCTGCTTCAGTAGGCAGAAGCGCTTTCTGTTCATCGGTGAGCGGCAGCTGACGCAGCGCTGCACCCAGTGATTCAGTTAACCGAGCGGCAGCCTTACCGGTTGGTGCGGCGAGGCGAATACGGCATTTTGGCAAGCTGTTAGTCTGAATCAATGCGCCCAACAACTTCGCCACTGTAGTGGTTTTCCCGGTGCCAGGGCCACCAGAAATGACCGAAATCCTTCGCGTTAACGCCACAGCGGCGGCCACTTTCTGCCAGTCTGTCTCTGCGCAAGCAGGGAAAAGCGCGGCCAGCGCATTCTTTAGCTGAACGTGATCGCCAACAGAACCGGGCTCAGACTGCGTGAAGAAGCGGGCAATCGTTAATTCATTGTTCCACATGCGATTGAGGTACAGCCGCCCTTCACTCAACACCAGCGGCGTGGCATCAGAGCCATCACTCACGGCAGGCGAGGCCTGCAATCGCGATTCGATTTCGCTCACTGGTTCAGCCAGAGCAAAGAGCTGCCGCCATAACGCCTGAGCACGTCCACTCGCTTGTTCATCTTCATGAAAGCGTGAAAGCGGCAAACAGACGTGCCCTTCCCCGGCATCACGGCTCAGCAGCGCGGCAGCCAGCAAAACGGCAGGATGGTCATTCTGCGCCACCATCAACGCAAACTGGACGTCGAGCGGACGCAGCAGTTTTTGCTGAGCGGCCTCCAGCAGCAACGTTTCCATCGTCATGACATCACCTCCTGTGACACGCCGGAAAAGAGCGCATCCAGACCGTCGATCAGTTCTCGTGTTGGACGAGTCGAGAATACGCCTTGCCCGCTTTCCCCTCCGTCAACGCCACGCAAAAACAGATAGATAACGCCGCCAAAATGGCTGTCGTAATCGTAATTGGCAAGGCGATGGCGCAGATAACGGTGCAGCGCAAGGCTATAAAGCTGATATTGCAGGTCGTAGCGATGAGACTGCATCGCCTGAGCCATCGCGGCCTGGGTGTAGGCTTCGCTGTTTTCACCCAGCCAGTTTGATTTGTAATCGAGCAGGTAGTAACGCCCGTCATGACGGAAAACCAAATCGATGAAGCCCTTCAGCATGCCGCTCACCTGGCGGAATTCTAGCGGCGGACAAGGTGCAGAAAGCGAGTCATGCTGGCGAATCAGCGCGTCCAGCGCCTGCGGCACCAGCAGTTGTTCAATCGGTAAATAGAATTCCATTTCGACCTGTTTGTCGCGCGCCGTTAACTGGCTGAGCGATATGCCCGGCCCCGCTAGCGGTGTTTGCAACACGGTCGCCAGCCATTGCGTTAGCACAGGAGTCCAGTGAGCATCAAAGCCATTGCGCTCCAGTTGCTCCTGCATCCAGGCTTCTGATACCGGCTGCGTAAAATCAATCTCTTCAAACAGGCTGTGCAAAAACGTTCCCGGCGAGGCTCCGCGCGGGAAGGTATGCGGCGTCAGCTCAGGCTCTTCAGGCACATCGGTGACACCGGCGGCATCAATATCAAGGCGTGGGAGCAAATCCTGCGCGGCACTGTGCCCACGCTGCTGCAAGCCGGAATAACTGGTGACGCGCCAGTCATCAACGATGCGCCTTTGCATCTCTTTGGCCTGCAATTCCGGCATCTCTGGCGCAATGGGCTGCCAGCGCTCGGCAGCAGGCAACGCCGGGATCTCCAGCGAAACATGTTCATTGCAGAGCTCACGCAGGCAGGCTTCAAGCCCAGCGGCATCTTTAGCTTCACTTTTTTGCACCAGACGTCCAATCGCGCTGTGATGCAGTTCAGTGTCCGTTGCTTTGTCACTGCGTCGAGGGCTGAGCGGGGCAATGCCAAGGCTGCAATGCCAGATAGCACGCGTCAGGGCGACGTACAGCAGGCGTAGATCTTCCGCCAGGCGTTCGGCCTCGGCCAGCTCCAGACTCTCTTCGGCGTTATGCAAATCCAGCACCGCTGCGAAGGACTGTCTGTCGTGATAAAACGCCTGATCCTGTTTGCGATAACGTGCAATAAACGGCAGCCAGACCAGCGAATATTCCAGCCCTTTCGATTTATGCACGGTGACGATCTGCACCAGATGCTTGTCGCTTTCCAGACGCATCTGCTGACTGGAAGACCCGCTGTCAGGGTCACCGATTTGCTGTGCCAGCCAGCGCATAAGCGCATGTTCACTTTCCAGTTGGCCCGCCGCTTCCTGTAACAGTTCGCTGAGGTGCAAAATGTCGGTCAGACGACGTTCACCCCCCTGCGTCGCCAGCAGATTTTCGGCGATGTGTCTGGCGGCCATCAACGCACGCAGCATCGCCATGACGCCGCGCTGTTGCCAGAGCTGACGATAACGGCTGAACTCTTCCACCAGTTCATCCCACGCCACTTCATCCAGATTGAGTTTTTCAATGTCCTGGGCATTCAGACCAAACAGCGAACTGGCCAGTGCACTGCGCAAACTGGTCTCACGCTCTGGCGTTAGCACGGCCTGCAGCAGCCACAGTAATTCCTGTGCTTCCGGCGTTTCGAACACGCTGTCGCGGTTGGATAAATACACGGAAGGAATGCCAAGTACGTTCAGTGCATCACGCACCTGAGCCGCTTCCTGGCGGTTACGCACCAGCACGGTAATGTCCGATGCCTGAACCGGACGCGACTTATCACCCCGCCACAGCAAGGCTTCACCACGCTGCCCGGCGCTGAGCCAGTCCCGAATTTGCCCGGCGCAAAGTTGCGCCATAAAACTTTGATAATCCCCCGCGCCAATATTGGCACCAGGCATCAGCCAGAAGCTCATGGCCGGTTGATTTTCGCCTTTTAGCTCGAACCGCAGTCCCTGATTTTTCGGGGCGGATTTTACCGGCAAAAAGGGGATATCCCGGAACATGAAAGGATTGTCGGTCGTGCTGAATAATTGGTTAACGCTCTCGACAACGCCCGGCGCTGAGCGCCAGTTGGTATCCAGCGTGTAGTGCGCTGAGACATCGCCACGGGCACGCATGTAGGTAAAAATATCTGCGCCGCGGAAGGCATAAATGGCCTGTTTTGGGTCACCAATGAGCAATAATGCGGTGTCTGCCTGTTGGCGCCAGATACGGCGAAAAATGCGGTACTGCTGTGGGTCGGTGTCCTGAAATTCGTCGATCATCGCCACCGGAAAACGTTGCCGGATAGCGGCAGCTAATGCCTCCCCGCTTTCGCTTTGCAGCGCTTCATCCAGACGGCTCAGCATGTCGTCAAAACCGAGTTCGCCGCGGCGACGTTTCTCTCTCGCCACAGCCTCACGAATTTCAATCATCGCGCGGGAGATAACCAAATCATTGAGCGAGGGAGGCGCAGCCAGAAGATCTTCAATGGTTGAAAAGAGCGGATGTACCGGCGGCGTTCCCCCCTCTTTGGTGCGCGAATACAGGAACGATTGAGCAAATTTCTCCAGCGAATCCGGCAGCTGGTAGCCGGTCTGTTCTTCACTGGCCCACGCGCTAATTTTGTCGATCCATTTTCCCTGATTGCCGCGATTGAACTTGCGACGATCGAGATCGGAATTCTCCAGCAGATCGCCAATTTCACTCACAGCCGCCAGCCACTGGGCTTTGATCCCGGCGATCTGTTCAACTATTTGCTGGTGACGGGCAATCAGCGTTTCATCGGAAGGCGGGGTTTTCAGCTGTGGCGCTTCACCCTGAAGGTAGCGATCGATAGCTTTGAGCAGATCCTGCGGCCCTTTCCAACTGGCATGAACGGCTTCAGCCACTTCGCGAGGCAGAGGATAGCAATGGCGACGCCAGAAATCGGCACAGGCCTGGAAACGTAAGCGCGATTCATCTTCGATCAGTTGCTGTTCAAACAGCATGCCAGACTCAAACGCATTGAGGCTCAGCATGCGCTGACAGAAACCGTGAATGGTAAACACCGCCGCCTCGTCCATCTGCCGCTCGGCAAGCAGCAAGACTTCGGCAGCTTGTTCGCAGTCAGGAATTTCGTCAAGAAGGCTGGCATAGAGAGGATTGTCGGTGCTGTTTCGCAGACAGGCGATGCGCAGTTCGTGAATGTTGCTGCGGATACGGCCGCGCAATTCTTTGGTAGCGGCCTCGGTGAACGTTACCACCAGCAACTCTTCAACATTCACAGGACGGACAAAGGCGGCCTCGCCGCCCAGTCCGAGCAACAGCCGCAAATAAAGTGCGGCGATGGTGTAGGTTTTTCCGGTGCCCGCAGAGGCTTCAATCAGGCGCTCACCAATAAGCGGTAAGCGCAGGGGATTTAAGGACTCGGCGGTCTCGGTCATTCATTCTCTCTCATCAGCGGCATGGTTTGCTGCAACGCGCTGACGCTCTTCCACACTTTCCAGCCTTTCGGGTGCACGTACCCGGCTTTCCCGTTCTGGCTTCCGGAGACCTGTGAAAGGACCGTCATACCCTGCGGCTCCACCACCGTCTGATGGAAGAAATCGGCAAGTTTTTGCGGCGTCAGCAGTTTAATCTGAGCCACTACTTTATCACGTGAATCAAACTGCATATTACCGCGATCGAAATCTTTGCTGAGCTTCGAAGCTTCATCACCTAACGTTTGCGGCGGCTGCAGCATTTGGGTGATCACCGCCTGCTGAATTTGAGCGAACTCTTCCGGCTTCATTGCGCGCAATTTGGCTTCCGCCGTGGGGAAGAAGGCTTTAAAGCGCTTCCACAGAAAATCTGGCTGCTTGTCGTTACTTTGCAGCAGGAAGCCCATGCCCCACTGACGCCCGATGCTCATCGGGAAAGCAAACACGGCATAGCCAAGCTGTTCTTCCGTACGCAGTTGATTGTAGAACCACGGTTGAACGATTTGCCCCAGCATGGCGCTGGCTGCGGAACTGCTGAACTCGTCGGCATTTGGCGGCGCAAACACCGCTGCCAGTGCAGAATCACTGCTGCTGCCTGCTTTCTCAAAGAGGGCGTTTTGCTTTTTATCCACGACCACATCTTTGTTGCGACACCATTCGGTACCGTGTGCATTCAGTTGCTTCTGCACTTCACGTGCAAGTTTGATGGACTGATCGGCCGTCATGTTACCGACAACCATGAATTCCGGGCGAGCCCCCGTTTTTAAACTGTCTCGCCAGGCCAGCACATCTTTAAGCGTGATGGATGGCAGCAGTGCCCGGCGTTCTTCACGCTGGAAATACGGCACCTGAGAAAGCATCTGAATGGGCATGATGGCCTGGTCAAAGGCTTTGCCTTTCTCAGCAGAATCCATCATTTGCGTGTACCAGGATTTCGCCTGCTCCAGCTGCTCTTCGGTTGGCTGGTAGCTGAAATATCCCTGAAGCAGCGCGTCAAACAGCTGCGGTAAACGTTGGGTATAGCCGTTCGCGTTGACCATCAGGCCATTATTAGCCCCCGTCGAGAAGCTGATACCACCGACCGCAGCCTGGTTACTCAGTTGGTCCAGTGCAATCCCCGCCAGATAATCGTTGAGGGCAAACATCACCTGATTACGAGCGCTGTCCATCGCATGCGGGTTACGCAGCACGAGAGTGACATCCGCTTTCGGCTCACTGGCGAAATAACGGCTTGGGGTATACACCACACGCAACTGAGGTTCATCCACGATAAGCTGTGGCTTCTCGGTGACTTTTTCCGCTTTAATCAGCGAGAAATCATCCGGAATATAAGGGTTGAGCGTCGGCAGTTGCAGGGCAATTTTCCCGGCTTCCTGCTGCCACTGAGCAAACGTTTTGTCGTCAATTTTATCGACCTGATACGGCGCATCGACAAAGTAAGCTGTTTTGTTATGCGGTTCATTCGGGCTGATGTACCAGACACGCGCATTCTGCGGCGTCATCATCGCCAGACGATCGTGGATCGCTTGGGCATCGTAGTGATCGGCAATATTGACTGCATCCAGCGTGTGCTCAACCGGCACACGGATCATGGTGTCAGCCAGCCATTCGACGTAGTCCATATCGCGGTTGATCGACGGATAGCGGAAATCCAGATCCAGCACATGCGCCAGCTCATCGAAATAGGTTTTGTCGATGCCTTTTTCACGCATCAGGTTCAGATAGCTGAAGATCGCCGCAACGACCTGATCACGGTGCGCAAGGCCTTTATCCGTTAAGGTCGCGGAGATCGCCAGCACGCCGCTGTTGCCGTTCACCACCGGATCGGAATCCGCGCGAATACCTTCAACCAGCCCTTGCTGCTGCAGCCAGTCGGACAGCGTTCCCGGGCTACGATTGCCAATCAGGTAGGTCACCAGTTCGTCAGTTTTACTGCGGAATTGATCGGTGTTGTTGTCGATACGGAATTCAACGCGCAGGACTTTGCGCGGTACCGCTGGCACGTAGTGAATGATGATGCCTTTCTGAGCATCAGTGACAACAGGCACGGTAATTTCCGGACGGGTTATGTTCTTATCCGGTACACGTCCCCAGGTTGCAGCAGCCATTTTCGCCAGTTCCGGCAACGGTTTATTGCTGTAAATCACCGCTTTCATCAGGTTGGCTGAGTAGTATTTATCGCGAAACGCCAGCAGCGCGTCCAGCACCGGGCTACCCGGTTTGTCGCTCAGGGTTTCAAGATTACCGCCAGAGAAGCGCGCGCCCGGATGCTTCGGGTTGATGGTTTCCGCGCTCACTTGCGCCATACGCATACCGTCACGGCTACGGGCCATCGTCAGCTCAGAATTGACGGCGTTACGCTCGCGGTCTGCATATTTTTTATCAAGCAGCGGTTCGGCAATGGCATCCGCAAGCCTGTCGACAGCCCCTTCCAGCGCATCATTTTCGACTTCGAGATAGAACGCGGTGCGATACGGCGCAGTACTGGCGTTGTGGCTCCCGCCGTGCATTTTTAAATACTCGGCAAGGCTGTCAGGCTGCGGATATTTTTTGGACCCCATCAGGGTCATGTGTTCCAGAAAATGGGCCAGTCCTGGATGGGTATCCGGATCTTCAAGTGAACCGACAGGAACCACCAACGCGGACAGGGATTTTACGGCCTGCGGATCAGACACCAACAGCACCACCATGCCATTATCCAGCTTGATAGCCTGATACTGACGTGGATCTTTTTCGCTTTTGCGGATGGTCTCTTGTATCGGTTGCCATCCGGTGTCGGCCTGACTTAACGGTGCCCAGAGGGCGAACAACAAGATAAATACGGCATGTAACCAGGTGCTGCGGGGCATTCACGGACCTCATCATTAACAAACTTCAGGGCGGCTCTCAATGGCAGCCTCACTGGTGAACATCAGTCCGTGACAAGTTGCGCATAATAATGGAAAGCGAATTATTGCGCAATTTTTATACAGTACTTAAGCTTGGTTGAAGCGAAAAATGGGGGCCAGATAACGTTCGGCCTGCGCAATGATCGCGTCGTAAGTTTCCGGTTCCAGGGTACGCCATAAGCGCTGATACCACACATCGGCCCCTTCGCCATTCACCATCATTCCGCCTTCCCAGGCTTGTATAAACTTGCCACGAGCTTTTTGCTGTGTCTCTTCATCCCATAAAATGACATTATTTTCGGCGTCGTAACAGGCCTTCAGCCATGCACCTCCGCTTTCGGGCAAAAACAGCAGCGGTTGAGACATGCCCTCCCGGTAGCCTTTCACCAGTTCAGCCAGGTAGAGCAAGGCTTCCTGAGGCGCAAGCGGTGGGAATCGCCACTCGCCTTCTTTACGAAGAAACAGCCTGCTCTCGCCTGTTCCGCCACTCGCACAGTAGACAAGATGCTCCAGCCAAAGTTGCATTCCCTGCGAAACGTTCTGTAAGGACGGACGCCAGCGTAACAGACCGTCCGACTGTACCTGCGGCAGCCATCCGGTAATGTTGACGCCGTCACAGTGCAAATCGATTTCCAGACTTTTCGCGGGCTGGCGACAGGCATTCACTCTGTCGGCCAGCGCCTGCATTTCCTGACGCTGGCTGTCCCAGGCTATTTCACCAAATGCGCCGTAGGGCAGCTCACCGGCGGCACGGAATCGCCTGAACATCAGGCCTGCATCCTGTTCATCCACCAGCGTATTGACCAGTTGTTGATTAAGCTGGTAGCGGGTCAGCCCTTCCAGGGTGAAGGGTTCCGTTTCGGGGATCTCATTCTCTTCGGTGCGGAAATTGACCTGCAAGCGCATCTGGAAAAAGGCTCGCACCGGGTGCAGCCAGAAGCGCTGCAGCTGCTCAAAGGGCAAGGATTCAAATGCTAACGGCGGCAATGGCTGGATAAAATCACCGTGCGCTTCGCCCTGCTGACTCGCAGCCGCCAGCCACTCATGGGCATAGCTTTGGCTTTCCGTTGGCTGGAAATTGGCAGCATCGAACGGCATGCGGGTGTGCAATTGCGTGATGTGTTGTTTGACCTTCTGCTCGCTTTCATCGCAGTTCAGTGCCTCGTCGCCATTCAGGCAATGGCTCTGACCAATGTAGTCGACCAGTTCCTGAACCAGCACCGACGGATAGCGTTCGCTGTTGTCCTGAATCGAGCGGCCGATGTAGCTGATGTAAAGTTTTTGTTCGGCGGACATCAGCGCTTCCAGGAACAGATAGCGGTCGTCATCACGACGGCTACGGTCGCCACGAACCGGTTTCTGACTCATCAAATCAAAACCAAGCGGGGCAAGCGCACGCGGGTAGATACCATCATTCATCCCCAGCAGGCAAACCACTTTGAAAGGAATCGAACGCATCGGCATCAGGGTACAGATGTTCACCGGTCCGGCGAGGAAACGCTGACTGATGCGCTCCTGGTCAAGACGCTGCGCTAACTCATCGCGCAGCAAAGACAGCGGCACGGTTTCGCCGTAATGCGATGCCAGCCCCTGATCGATGATTCCCTGCCACTGCTGTTCAATCAGCGCCAGTGCAGCCTCGGTGTCTGTATCTGGAAGGTAAAAATCGGTGAGCATTTCCCGGCAAACGGGCAGCCAGTCCGCGAGGCTTCTCTCCTCCACCAGCGTTTGCCGCCACTGGTTCAGTTTCATCAATAACGACGCCAGATGCCCCACCAGCTCCGCAATCAGACCGCTCGATTCATCGTAAGGTAATACGGAATGCCACTCGCCCTGCGCGCTTTCCATGGCATAGCCCAACAACATTCTCGTCAGGCCAAACTGCCACGTGTGCTGCCCGGTTGCTGGCAGTTCCCACTCCCGCACGTTGTCATCATCCAGACCCCAACGGATGCCCGATTCACTCACCCACTGGCGTAAATAGCGCAGCCCTTCTTCGTCGATGTTGAAACGCGCCGCAATCACCGGCACGTCCAGCAACGCGAGCACATCTTCACTGGCAAAGCGGCTATCCGGCAAAGAAAGTAAGGTGATAAAGGCCTGTAAGGCAGGATGAGACTGACGGGCACGTCTGTCCGATATTGCCCACGGCACATACCGCTCGCCGCTCGCGCTGCCAAACACCGCCTGAATGAAGGGGCTGTAGCTGTCGATATCCGACACCATCACAATGATGTCCCGCGGGGTGAGCTCAGGATCGGCTTCCAGCATTGCCAGCAGCCTGTCGTGCAAGACTTCCACTTCACGCTGTGGGCTGTGACAAACGTGGATCGTCAGGCTGCGATCGTCAGGATCTAATGTTCGTTTACTTCTGCTGTTCGCAAACTCTTCCGCCGTACGTCCGGCGATAGCGTGATTCTGCAGTTCGAGCACATCGTACTGCAGGTTATGCAGCAGATTGTCAGGCTCAATATCCACAAACGCATCCAGCTCCTGATAGCGTTCCAGCCCGGCAAGCAGGTAGATGTAATCCCGGCCCAGTTTGCCCCACGAAGCCAGCATCGGGTTGCCGATATCCTGTTCGCCTTCGGCATTGAAGAGAGCAGGCGCTTGTTCCGCATCACGAAACAGTGGTAATTCACGCTGTTCCCGATGATGTCGGCGCTGGCGTGCCATCAGTTTTGCCAGGAAAGCCGGATCTTTGATGTCGCCCCAGTAGTAACGGCAAGGGTTGGTGAAAAGGACATAAACATCAACGTGTTTGCCTAATGCCTGCAACGCCTGAAGATACACAGGAGGAAGCGCGGAGATCCCACAAATAAAGACGCGAGACGGCAGCCCAGTCGGTGGCTGGTCGCTGTTTTCCAGAGCCGAAATAAAACGCTGGTAGAGGTTGGCACGGTGCCAGAGCGGCTGATCCAGCGCGGCAGTATGTTCCACCAGCGCTTTCCATAAAGGCGCCTGCCACAACTGTGCATCGTCGATGCCATCAACAAGCTGATCGGCTTCCCAGCGAGTCAGCCATTCCGGACGATAAACCAGGTATTGATCGTAAAGATCCGCCACGCGCGAGGCCAACTGGAAGAGCTTTCGTTTATCGCTGTCTTCCGCCAGGTAGTGACGCAACGGCGCAAACGCTTCAAGTTCGAGCATCTCTGGCAGCAGTGTCATTAACTTCCAGCTCATGCTTTGCTTGTTGAAGGCACTTTGCTCGGGGATATCAGGCAGAACGCGCACAAACATGTCCCAGATGAAGCTCGCCGGGAGAGGAAAATCGATATTCGCCGCGATGCCAAAGCGTTTTGACAGCGTCATCTGCAACCATTGCGCCATGCCGGTACTCTGTACCAGCACCATTTCAGGCTCGAAAGGGTCGCTGAGCCGGTCCTGCTCAACAATAAACTCCATCAATGCTTCCAGCACATCCAGACGGTTGGAGTGGTAGACCCGTAACATATTCGCTCCTGACGCTCGCGGTTAAGCCATTAACGGTGTGGGCAATGCAGACGGGACATTTTCCCCTGTCGGCCCAATGGCGTGGTGATCGTGACTGAGATGCTGACACATCTTTGGTAACTTGTCTGCACACGGTTGGCCTGCCAGTTATCGCCTGGAGGTGTGCTTTGCCGCTGTGTTTGCCGCCATGCTTCACGCCAGAGCTGCCGGTATTGAGCAAGCTGCGCATTCCCGTTGGTAATATGGCTTATCCCGCCGGTAAGCGCGGTGACCACCATGATCATCAACACCACGCTGAGCAATACCTCTGGCAGGCTAAAACCTTGCTCTCGATTTAAGGAAGCAGACATTGTGCCGCCTCCTTACGTGGGCAGAAATCGCTCCAGCCATGGTTATCAAACTGAAGAACATTGTTATCTAAAGCCCCTATGAGCCATCGAAACTGCCCGCCGCTGTTTGCCATCATGAGTACCGTGTCATCTTCAAAAACGCGCAAACAAACGCGCCCAGTATAAAGGGCCATTTGCACACATTGTTCATCCTGCCCTGACGTCCAGGAATTCACGCTTCCCCATTCCAGCAAAGAATCTGCGTTGGCGCTCTCCTGCAAGGCGGTCATTTCCATGTTGGTTTGCAAGAGCAACGCCTGATGCTGAACACCCAGCCCCTGCAATGTCAGGCTGCCAAGCACCAACATCAGCAAAACCAGCAGCAAAGAGGACATGCCTTGCTGATTCTTCACAGATTATGTCCTGTCACGCTGTAGCGGGCGGACACCTGAGTTTCCGGGCGCGATGTCAAATGTCCTTGCAGGTTTATAGTGAACTCAGGCGGAAACCCGCTGCTGTCGTGGCGGGTGATGCTCAAGTCGTCAATCAGCATAAAATCAGGATCCGTCATTTTCTCCCATCCTTTTCCCGCGCAGCTTGTCGCCCCGCGCAGCGTTTCAATTGCGCCGTTTTGCAGTCTGATGCCAGTCACTTCAGCCGTGTTGGCGGGTGTCTCTTCCCACTTGCCGTTCAGGTTGCTGTCCCAGCGCGATAGCAGGCAATGTGATTCAAGTACAAGCCCTTCTCCGACGCAGGTTCCGCGGCAAAAGCCTGCTCGCTGTATCTGGCGAGAGATCGTAAACACTCGCTGCCAGATTTCCTCGTTCAGCGCCTGACGCTGGGTTTGCTTTATCGCCATCATTTGTAATGCTGGTAAAAACCGCGCGGTGGCGAGCAAGAGCACACTGCTGATCGCCATCGCGATTAGCACCTCCACCAGCGAAAACCCCTGTTGATTTACTGACACGCGACGTCACTCCCGTCCCTGCATAAACGGACTCGCCCCCAGTTAGAGATAACGATGGTCCAACTGGTATCACCGCTTTTAAGCGTGATATGCCCAGGCCAGGCAGTGTTGCGTAAGCCGTAAAAAGCCAGCGACGGGGTCAGTTCACTGAGCACCACCTCAGGCCACTGCGGGCGCAGCACAAACAGATGTTCAGATGTGCAATCCGCTGTGCCTTCGTCTGCCGCATTCAGGCACCAGCTTGTGCCGTGGCTCTCTTTTCGCGGAAGGCGATCGCGGTTATGCCAGTTTGCGTCATTACGCAACATCACCAGATAGTCCCTGACCTGCGAAGCAGTTTGCCAAAGCCGCTGTTGCTGCTGCCAGCGTTGCCAGCCATAAAGCCCGCCTGCGCTGAGGGCAATCATCAGCGATATCGCGACCAGCATTTCAATAAGGGTGTAGCCCTGTTCTCGTTTCATGGGCGAACTATGTCGCTTGCGAAAAGGCAATGCGAACAGGAAATCAGGATATTACGAGGAGGATTCAGCACAAACGGCGTGGCTTGCAGGCCGTTGCATTAACACAGGAAGCGCGCCTCAGAAAAAACAAAACCGGCCATTGGCCGGTTGAGAGTGATGACAAACCTCTAACGAATGAGATTTGTCATAGGGTACCGAATAAAAAAACAAGGAAAATCAATTTATTGATTTTCGGCTGATAACCACAATGAAGGAAAAACCACGCTTTTTCCTTCTTTGTCAGCAGTCTGAACCGGCCATTGGCCGGTTTGGATAAGCGTGACTCAGATTAGATAGCCACTGGCGCTTTAATGCCCGGGTGCGGGTCATAACCTTCGATTTCAAAATCATCAAACTGGTAGTCAAAGATAGACGCCGGTTTACGTTTGATAATCAGCTTTGGCAATGCTCGCGGCTCGCGGGTCAGCTGCAGGTGAGTCTGTTCCATGTGGTTGCTGTACAGGTGCGTATCGCCCCCGGTCCAGACAAAATCACCGACTTCCAGGTCGCACTGCTGCGCCATCATGTGCACCAGCAGCGCATAGCTGGCGATGTTGAACGGCAGGCCGAGGAACACGTCGCAGGAACGCTGATACAGCTGGCAGGAAAGTTTACCGTCTGCCACGTAGAACTGGAAAAATGCGTGGCACGGTGCCAGCGCCATTTTATCCAGTTCGCCCACGTTCCAGGCAGAAACGATGATGCGGCGTGAATCCGGATCGTTTTTCAGCTGGTTCATGACGGTGGTGATTTGATCGATGTGACGACCATCCGGAGTGGGCCACGCGCGCCATTGCTTGCCGTAAACCGGCCCAAGATTGCCCTGCTCGTCTGCCCATTCATCCCAAATGGAGACATTGTTTTCATGCAGGTAAGCCACGTTGGTGTCGCCTTTCAGGAACCACAGCAGTTCATGAATGATTGAGCGCAGATGGCAGCGCTTGGTGGTCACCAGCGGGAAACCTTCCTGCAGGTTAAAACGCATCTGGTGGCCGAAAATCGACAGCGTGCCGGTCCCGGTGCGGTCATTTTTTTGGGCGCCTTCATCAAGCACCTTTTGCATCAAATCAAGATACTGTTTCATGGTTCCTCAGGACACTTGTTGCTGCGGGCGACGATAAGCCCAAACCATCATGATAATCCCCGCGAGCACCATCGGAATGGACAGGATCTGGCCCATGCTGATGTACTGCACCCACGCGCCGGTGAACTGCGCATCTGGCTGGCGGAAAAACTCAACGATGATGCGGAATAAGCCGTAGCCAATCAGGAACAGCCCTGATACCGACCCGGTAGGACGTGGTTTGCGGATAAACAAATTAAGGATGATAAACAGCACCACGCCTTCAAGCGCCAGCTCATAGAGCTGCGAGGCATGACGCGGCAGCACGCCGTATTGATCAAACAGAGACTGCCATTCCGGGTGCGATGGCAGCAGCGCCAGATCTTCTGCACGGGAGCCCGGGAACAGCATCGAGAAGCGGAAACTCGGATCAACGCGGCCCCACAGCTCACCGTTGATAAAGTTGCCCAGACGCCCGCAGCCCAGACCAAATGGGATCAGCGGCGCAATGAAATCGGCCACCTGGAAGAAGGTGCGTTTAGTGCGTTTCGCAAAGACGATCATCACCACAATCACGCCAATCAGGCCGCCGTGGAAGGACATCCCGCCGTCCCAGACGCGGAACAGGTAGAGCGGGTCTTGCAGGAAAACAGGCATGTTGTAAAACAGGACATAGCCAATACGCCCGCCGAGGAAAACCCCGAGGAAGCCTGCATACAGCAAGTTTTCGACTTCGTTTTTCGTCCAGCCGCTGCCCGGACGATTCGCCCTGCGCGTAGCCAGCCACATGGCGAACACAAACCCCACCAGGTACATCAAGCCATACCAGTGAAGCGCAACCGGTCCGATGGAGAAAATCACCGGATCGAAGTCCGGGAAATGCAGATACCCACTGTTCATCTGTCACCACAAATACTTGTTATTCCGCTGAAAGTGGTCAGCGGTAGCGATCTGCAGCCAAACGGCTGCTCCAAAGTGGCGAATGATAGCATAAGCCGGGAAAGGGTGAGGCGAGGAAAGATGTAAAAGATCTGTATAGCTAAATGATCGAACCCTCTTCGGTGATGAAGAGGGTCTTCAGGCTTTAGCGACCGCCGCGAATTAAACCACCCAGCCCACGGCGTTCCATAAAGGCGGCCACCTGATGGCGCACTTCCGTGGTGAGTTGCGCCTCGAGACTGCGCTGCGCCAGATTCTGCGCATCGGCCAGTTCGATGTTGCGAAGCATGTATTTTACACGAGCGACAGAACGCCCGTTCATCGAAAGATGGCGGAACCCAAGACCAATCAGAATGGTGACGCACATCGGATCGCCCGCCATTTCACCGCACACTCGCAGATCGATGTCATGGCGTTCAGCATCTTGCGCAATCATCGACAGGGCTCGCAACAGCGCCGGATGAAGGCTGTCGTAGATGCTTGCCACGCGGGTGTTGTTGCGATCCACCGCCAAAAGATACTGTGTTAAATCGTTAGTCCCGACAGAAATGAAATCCACCCGGCTGCTCAGGTGTGGCATCAGGAAGACCATCGACGGCACTTCCAGCATCACACCGATACGCGGCTTCGGAATTTCATAGCCAATCATCTCTTCCACTTCTCGCCCGGCACGTTCGATCAGGCGTTTTGCCTCATCAATTTCATCAATGCTGGTCACCATCGGCAACAGAATGCTGAGATTCCCCGTTGCCGCATTGGCTCGCAACATGGCGCGAACCTGAACGAGGAAAATTTCCGGCTGATCGAGCGTTATGCGTATACCACGCCAGCCCAGGCATGGGTTCTCTTCACTGATAGGCATGTAAGGCAGTTGTTTATCCGCACCGACATCGAGCGTTCGCAGCGTGACCGGCTTGTCGTTGAACATCTGCAACATGCCCTGATACTGGGAAACCTGCTCTTCTTCAGACGGGAAACCGCTCTGCAGCATGAACGGGATTTCGGTACGATACAGACCGATACCGTCGATGCGGCTACCCAGTTTTTGCTCATGTTCCGGGCTGAGGCCAGCATTGAGCATAACTTTGACTCGTTCGCCCGTTTTCAGTTGTGCCGGACGATCCACGTCGTCTTCAGCGATGCGGCTAAGCTCATTTTCTTCGCTGATGAGACGCTGATATTCCTGCAGCAGCACTGGCTCAGGATCGACCAACAGCTCACCACGATAGCCATCCACCACCAGCATACGGCCATGCAGGGCAGAAGGCTGAATGTCAGCGCCCATCACCGTCGGAATACCCAGCGCACGAACCATAATTGCGGCATGCGAGTTGGCCGCACCGTCTCGCACCACGACGCCCGTCAGCCTGTCTTGCGGCACTTCCGCGAGCGTGGTCGCAGAAAGCTCATCCGCCACCAGCACAAAGCGCTCAGGCCAGGCATTCGCGCCCTGAATGGAATCATCAAGATGGAACAGCAGGCGCTGCCCAAGTGCGCGTAAATCTCCAGAGCGTTCTTTGAGATAACCATCGCTTAGCGCAGCAAACTGGGCGGCGAATTTCTCAATGATGGTTTTGACGGCCCATTCAGCGACGGAGCCTTTGTCCACCTCGGCGAACAGCTCTTTACGCAAACGGGCGTCAGAAAGCAGGTGTGAATAAAGATCGAAAATGGCCGCCGTTTCTTTCTGCGCCCCGGCCGCAAAGCGTTTGCTGTAGCGGCGGAACTCGCCCGCAGCCTCTTCCAGCGCACCTGTCAGGCGTTCACGTTCCAGCGCTGTGTCCAGCGTGGAAGCTTCATAGACCTGCTCCATCAGCGGGAGAGTGGCATCCATCCAGCCTTCAGCTATCGCCACGCCCGAGGAAGCAGGCAACGCGCGAATACGGGTCTGGCGATACTGGCCAAACAGCGCGGTTAGCTGCGATTGGGAAAGAATGGCTGCCATCTGCGTGGCAAGCGTAACGAGGAAGGACTCTTCGCTTTCATCGTATTGACGAAGTTCCCGCTGCTGAACAACCAGCACACCGAGCAACTGGCGGCGCTGTATGATCGGCACCCCAAGGAAGGCACGGTATTTTTCTTCTTTTACAGACGGGATGTATTTGAAGCTGGGGTGTTTTTGCGCATCGGCAAGGTTAATGGGTTCCGCCAGGCGGCCCACCAGGCCCACAATGCCCTCGTCAAATGCGAGCGTAATGGTGCGGCCCCGTGGTTTTTTCAGCCCCCGTGTCGCCATCAGGTAGTAACAGCGCCTGTCGTGATCGGCCAGGTAAACCGAGCAGACCTCGGTTTCCATTGCCTGGCAGATATCCGTGACCAAAATATCGAGAGCCTCGTTAACACGGGGCGCACTGGCCACTTTCTCGACGATTTCTCGCAACCGGGTGAGCATAATGTGCGTGGCTTAACCTCTTTTACGTCGCCAGGCAGGCGCGCTTTGCGGCTTAGGAGGAGCCTCCGTCAGCGACATGACAACACCCGCGAATTCTTTCATCACCCGACGGTAGACATCGCGTTTAAACGACACCACCTGACGCACCGGATACCAGTAACTTACCCAACGCCAGCCATCGAACTCCGGTGTACTGCTGGTTTGCATGTTGATGTCGGCATCACTGCTCATCAACTGCAGAAGAAACCATTTTTGTTTCTGGCCGATACAAACCGGCTTTGTGTCCCAACGCACCAAACGTTTTGGCAACTTGTAGCGCAGCCAGTTTCGGGTAGAAGCCAGTATCCGTACATCTTTACGGCTTAAACCGACCTCTTCAAACAATTCCCGATACATCGCCTGTTCAGCCGTTTCACCTGGATTTATCCCTCCCTGAGGGAATTGCCAGGAGTGCTGACCATACCGTCGGGCCCACATCACCTGGCCCTGGCGGTTGCAGATTACAATTCCAACATTTGGGCGGTAGCCATCGTCATCAATCACCGGACTACCTCTAAATAAGCTTCAATGTGAATGATTGTTTCACACTCGCCGGAAACGGTAAACCACTCTCTTTCGGCAGTAACATCGGATAACATTTGAATAACTCACAGTAATCATCAAAGTTATAAACAGCGAGAGCCTTTTTTGCGCCATTTTATTCACTTTTTCTGTGGATAGACTTGTGAAGAAGTGTGGAATTACCGCGGGAAAACCCTGAATACACCGCAATGCGCTCATCGTCGCTGTAATTATAATAGTAATTTATTCATTAGGTTAGCGTAGTCATTTTTCATTAAACCTGCAACAACGTGATTTTCATCACACAGGAGATCCTTTGACTGATGAAAGATCGAACAACGTCGTTTTTATCCACAGATTGTGCCACTAACTTAGACACTTTTTGTGTGAAAATTGGATTTTCGTCGCACGTCAAGGCTGTAAATCGAAACAGTAGTGGCTCTTTTTCACAGTTATCCCATTTTTCTGTGGATAACAGGGTGTAAGATCCTGTTCATTGTCAGTGACCAGAATGAGGGTAACCTTTTTAACTCGTTAGAATTGGCTCACCCAACGAACAAAAAATACCGTAAAATCATCGCATTGGTTAAGTTTTCCAGAAAGAGGTAAACTTCTTCCACAACGGGATACATCCCCGCTCATTTTTTCACCAAAGGCGTTGCGTTATGTCCATTCTTACTCCACTGCGTCAGCCCCCGCAGTCTGAAGCTCAACTTTTGAGCCAGGCACAGCAACTTGCGGGATACAGCCTGGGTGAGCTGGCGGCGATGGCGAAACTCCCTGTTCCTCCGGATCTAAAGCGTGACAAAGGCTGGATCGGCGTCTTGCTCGAAATCTGGCTGGGCGCCAGCGCAGGCAGTAAACCGGAGCAGGATTTTGCCGCGCTGGGCGTCGAACTGAAGACGATCCCGATAGACAGCAATGGACGTCCTCTCGAAACCACCTTTGTCTGTGTGGCTCCGCTCACCGGCAACAGCGGCGTGACCTGGGAAACCAGCCACGTCCGTCATAAGCTCAAACGCGTGCTTTGGGTGCCTGTCGAAGGCGAGCGCTCCATTCCCCTCGCTGAACGTCGCGTGGGTGCGCCGCTGCTGTGGAGTCCTAACGAGGAAGAGGAACATCAGCTGCGGATGGACTGGGAAGAGCTGATGGATCTTATTGTGCTCGGGCAGGTAGAACGCATCACCGCCCGACACGGCGAGGTCTTACAGCTTCGGCCAAAAGCCGCCAATAGCAAGGCGCTGACGGAAGCCGTAGGGCTTCATGGCGAGCCGATCATGACGCTGCCACGCGGGTTCTACCTGAAGAAGAATTTCACCACTGCCCTGCTCGCTCACCACTTTTTGCTCTGACATTATTCGTTTGGGTTAACCCGTCGCAAAGGCTTATAATCGCACTTTTAGTACCTGGCAGGATTTACAATGTTATTTGCATGGATAACCGATCCCAACGCGTGGATGGCTCTTGGAACGCTGACCATTCTCGAGATTGTCCTGGGTATCGATAATATTATTTTCCTTTCTTTGGTCGTCGCGAAACTCCCTACAGCACAGCGTAACTATGCTCGCCGCCTCGGATTGATGGCTGCGATGCTCATGCGTCTGGCACTGCTGGCCTCTATCGCCTGGGTCGTGAGGCTGACCAACCCGCTGTTTACGCTGTTTGAGCACACATTTTCGGCACGTGACCTTATACTGCTGTTTGGTGGACTCTTCCTTATCTGGAAAGCCTGTAAGGAGATCCACGAAACGATTGAGGGCGAAGAAGAGAGCCTTAAAACCAACGTGCACTCCTTCTTTGGCGCGATAGTGCAGATAATGTTGCTCGATATTATCTTCAGTCTGGATTCGGTGATTACCGCCGTTGGCCTTTCCGACCATCTGTTCATTATGATGGCTGCCGTGGTGATTGCCGTTGGCGTGATGATGTTCGCTGCTCGCCCGATTGGCGAATTTGTTGACCGCCATCCTTCCGTCAAAATGCTGGCGCTTTCCTTCCTGATTCTGGTGGGCTTCACCTTAATGCTGGAAAGTTTCAGTATTCACGTGCCGAAAGGCTATATTTATTTCGCGATGTTTTTCTCTATTGCGGTGGAAAGCCTCAACCTGTTGCGAAACAAAAAGAATCCTCTTTAAACATCTGGCAGCGCCAATTTGCGCGCTGCCCCGCAATCTTTTTAAGATTTTACTGCTTTTTACTTACTGCTTACCGGGTTATTACTAGAATGATAGGAGTTGCGGTCATATGAGGGTGATAACGATGACAAAATGGGCAGTTTTGATTTCCGCGGTAGGGCTGGTTTTTGCTGTTTCCGGTTGCAGCAGTGACTACGTGATGGCAACAAAAGATGGCCGTATGATCCTGACGGACGGTAAGCCAGAAGTTGATGATGACACTGGCCTCATCAGTTACGAAGATCAGCAAGGCAACAGAATGCAAATCAACCGTGACGATGTTTCCCAAATCATTAAGCGCTAAAAGAAAACAGGTCAGCCCCGCTGGCCTCACATTGGCAGACAAAGAAGGAAAAAACGTGGTTTTTCCTTCTTTGTGATGATCAGGTGAAAATCAATGAATTGATTTTCCTTATTTTTTATCAGGTGTTTTTTGTTCGTCCTGCATCGTGATGTGTTCATCATCAGTCTCAGCTCCGCTCCGCTGCCCTTTTTGATTTTTTGCTTCCGCTTTTTCCTCGCATCTGCCATGTTTATATTCCTTTGTCGGGCGGGTCACGCCTGACGTTGTTGATTCAGATAAAGGAAGGCGGCTATGCACTATCACCGTATCCCCCACAGCTCACTGGAGATCAGCACTCTGGGGCTTGGCACAATGACGTTTGGTGAACAAAACAGCGAAGCCGACGCCCATGCACAGCTCGATTACGCCGTTTCTCAGGGCATTAACCTGATTGACGTCGCAGAGATGTACCCTGTTCCTCCTCGCCCGGAAACCCAGGGGCTGACAGAAACTTATGTCGGCAACTGGCTGGCAAAACACGGCAGCCGTGAAAAGCTGGTGCTGGCTTCAAAAGTCAGCGGCCCGTCGCGTAATAACGACAGCGGCATTCGTCCTAATCAGGCACTCGATCGCAAAAACATTCGCGATGCGCTGCATAACAGCCTGACACGACTGCAAACCGACTACCTCGACCTCTATCAGGTTCACTGGCCACAGCGTGCCACTAACTGCTTCGGCAAGCTGGGCTATCAGTGGACCGAGTCACAGCCAGTGGTCACGCTGCTGGAAACCCTTGAAGCACTGGCTGAATTCCAGCGCGCGGGCAAAATTCGCTACATCGGCGTCTCGAACGAAACCGCATTCGGTGTGATGCGCTATCTGCATTTGGCAGATAAGCATGACCTGCCACGTATCGTGACAATCCAGAACCCGTACAGCTTACTGAACCGCAGCTACGAAGTCGGTCTTGCGGAAGTTAGCCAATATGAAGGCGTAGAACTGCTGGCGTATTCTTGCCTGGCGTTCGGCACGCTGACAGGTAAATACCTTAACGGTGCCAAACCAGCGGGGGCGCGTAATACGCTGTTCAGCCGCTTTACTCGCTATAGCGGCGAGCAAGCGCAGAAAGCCGTTGCGGCCTATGTTGATATCGCGAAACGCCACGGCCTTGACCCGGCACAGATGGCGCTGGCGTTTGTCCGTCGTCAGCCGTTCGTCGCCAGCACCTTGCTGGGCGCAACAACGCTGGAACAGCTCAAAACCAACGTGGAGAGCTATCACCTGGAGTTGAGCGAAGACGTGCTGGCGGAAATTGAAGCGGTGCATCAGGTTTATACCTACCCGGCACCGTAGGATGTAAAAAAGGGAACCGCCAGGTTCCCTTTTTATTGCCGGATGGCGCTACGCTTATCCGGCCTACAAAGCGCATTGTGATTTGTAGGCCCTGCAAGCGAAGCGCCGCCGGGCATTATCTATCTTTTTTGCCCCAAGCCCAAAGCACGACAATCGCCAGAGCGAACAACGCGCCAAAGCCAATCCCAACGCCCACGACCGGAATGCCGACCATCACCGCCAGTGAATACAGGCCAAGCATGATAAGCATCGCGCTGTTTTCACCCAGGTTTTGCACGGCAATGGCATTGCCCGCGCCGACGGTGTGCTTCCCGCGTTCCTGTAGCAAGGCATTGAGCGGGACGACAAAGAACCCACCGCAAACCCCAATCAGCAACAGCAGCCCGTAAGCAGGCAGCAGAGCATGCTGCACGGCAAAGATAACCACCAATACGCCAATCAAAATGCCCGCCGGCATACAGCGCGCGACGCTTTCCAGGGTGATGAGTTTCGCCGCGGCCCCTGCGCCTGCCACAATGCCCACCGCAACCATCGCGTTGAGGTACGTCGGCGTGGCGTTATCTGTAATACCCAGCGCCACAGGCACCCATAGCACCAGCAGAAAACGCAGCGTGACGCCCGCGCCCCAAAAGAGGCTGGTGCCAACCAGCGAGAAGCGAGTTTCGCGGTTTAACCACAGCGTTTTACAGGCAGAGAAAAAGCTCTGCGTCATCGCCTTAAAGCGCCACGACTGCCCTGGCCTGGCCGCAGGCAAACGGGTGATAAACAGGTTGGCGACAACCGCTCCGGCATACACAAAGGCGCAAACACCCAGTGCCGCCAGCACGTGCCAGTCGGCGAGTACCCCGCCCGCCACGGAACCCAGCAGGATAGCCGCGATGGTGGAAGACTCCATCAATCCGTTGGCTTTCACCAGTTTATCGCCGGTGGTCAATTCACCCAGAATGCCGTATTTCGCCGGAGAGTAAGCCGCCGCCCCCACGCCCACCAGCGTGTAGCCGATAAACGGGTTCACGCCAGCACAGATGGACGCCGCGCCAATCAGCTTCATGGCGTTGGCGACCATCATTACCCGGCCTTTCGGGAAGCTGTCGGCAAACTGCCCGACAAACGGGGCAAACAGAATGTAAGCGCCCACAAACACCATTTGCAGGATCGGCTGACTCCAGTCCGGGTAGAACTGCTGCTTCATCAGCGCCAGCGTGGCAAACAGCAAAGCATTATCGCCAAACGCCGACAGGAACTGGGCACAGATGACCGCCAGCATGCCTTTCGATCGGAGCGACGTATTAGTGTGTACTGACTCACTCATTATGGTTTTCCGCCTGATCGACCATTCCCTTGAGGGTGACGAAGTCCGGTTTACCGCTGCCGAGCAGCGGCATCTGCTTCAGGAAACGAATATCGCGTGGCACAGCCAGCTCTGGCACACCGCTCGCACGCGCCTGTTGCTGCAGCTTGTCTCGCGTCAGCTCATTATCGGTGGTAAACAGCACCAGCGCCTCGCCCTTACTGGCGTCTTGCTTGATTGCCGTGGCGTGCATTTTGTCGGGTGACACCGCCAGGGCTAATTGCTCAACCATTTCCAGCGACACCATCTCCCCGGCGATTTTCGCAAAGCGCTTAGCGCGCCCTTGAATTTGCACAAAGCCTTGCTCGTCAAACAGCACGATATCCCCGGTGTCGTACCAGCCGGTTTCCACTTCACCGTTATGGTTTTCCGCCGTTGGCGCTTCGAGCACGCC
Source organism: Pantoea sp. sgz302252 (assembly GCF_047713085.1). Classification (NCBI taxonomy): domain Bacteria; kingdom Pseudomonadati; phylum Pseudomonadota; class Gammaproteobacteria; order Enterobacterales; family Erwiniaceae; genus Pantoea; species Pantoea sp. sgz302252. The sequence continues at coordinate 84,093 of NZ_JBLFJW010000005.1, read as the reverse complement.
AGGGTTTTCTACGCGCAAATACCCGTTCATGACGTTCGGCCCTTTGAGCTGTAAACGTCCGCCCTGTTCAATGCCCGGCACCGCCAATAAACGTGCATCCATACCTGGCAGAATACGCCCAACGGTGCCCGGCTTTGCCGCCATTGGAACGTTAATGGAAACCACTGGGGCACACTCGGTGACGCCATAACCTTCGAGGATGCGCAGGCCGAATTTGTCCTGCCAGAGCTGTTTGGTGCTCTCCTGCAGTTTTTCCGCCCCGGCGACCACATAGCGAATCTTGCGGAAATCATACGGGTTGGCAAAACGAGCGTAATGCCCAAGGAACGTTGAGGTCCCGAACAGCACGGTGCAGTTACGATCGTAGACCAGTTCCGGAACGATGCGGTAATGCAGCGGGCTGGGGTAGAGGAAGACTTCTGCGCCCGTCAGCAACGGGGTGAACAGACCGACAGTCAAGCCAAAGGAGTGGAACAATGGCAGCGCTGACATAAAGCGGTCTTCAGCGGTGAAGTCGGCAATGGTTTTGATCTGCTCGACGTTGGCGAGAATGCTCTTGTGGCTATGCACCACGCCTTTAGGGTTACCTTCAGAACCTGAAGTAAACAGGATGATGGCCGCATCTTCCGGCTGCTGTTTGACCTGAGCCAGACGCGGAGCCAACAGATGCCCGAAAATCCACAGCTTATCAGCCGTCGTCACGTCGCCTTTCAGATCTTCGAGGAAGACCCAACGCACCTGCGTCAATTGCTCTGGAAGGTGCCACAGTTTGCCTTTATCAAGGAACGTACGGGAGGTGAAAATGGTTTTAATTTCCGCTGCGGTAATCGCGCTGGAAAGCCCTTTAATCCCCGCCGTGTAGTTCATCATCGCCGGAACGCGACCGCGCGCAATCGCGCCGAAAATCACCGCTGCGCTGATCCCTGCGTTAGGCAGCATCAGGCCAATTTTCTCACCCTGCTTGCTGTATTTTTCCAGGATGCGCGCCACAAACAGCGTTTTGGTTAACAGCTTGCGGTAGGTGTCAGGCTGGAAGTTGATGTCTTCGATACAGGCTTTGCGATCGCCATAGCGATACTGCGCTGTCAGCAACGATTCATACAGCGTTTCACGTGGACGCACCGCCATGCGCGCTTCCATCATTATCTGATGCAGCATTTCGCCTGCAATTTTACGGCGATCGCGGGCGCGAGGCGCTTCCGGCATCGGCAGCGAGGTCGGTGGCAGAATATGGATGTCAATGCGCGGGAAAAAGCGGCGTTTCACCAGCCCTTTCAGGCGGCTGGCAAACGTCAGCTCAGCCCCTTCGATACGGACAGGCACCACCACCGCTTGCGCTTTTGCCGCCACAAACGCTGCGCCGTCATAGATTTTCATCAACGAGCCGGTTGTGGAGATACGGCCTTCCGGGAAGATAACCACCGGACGGCCGCTTTCGATCATCCTCACCAGATGCTTGATCGACATCGGCTTGGTGGGGTCCAACGGGACGAAATCCACGATGGGCGCCAACCAGCGCATAAACCATTTCTGGCTGATGGAGGTATAGACGGCAAAGACCGGGCGCACAGGTAAAAACAGCGCCAGCAGCATGCCGTCAATAAAAGAGACGTGGTTGGGGGTGATCAGGACTTTCGGCTGGTTCAACACAGCCGTATTTCCGGTCATCCGAACCCGAAACATCACCCTGAAAAGAAAACGGAAAAAGCCCAAAAGCATATCAACTCCATTTGGCATAAAAAGACTGTTTGCAGGGTACACGAGATGCGCTGGAAATGCAGGACGGGGGTGGTTTTTCGGACAAAAAAAACCTGCGCATCTGCGCAGGTCGGTGCAAGAGATAAGTACGAAGTTCGTACCAAAAAAATCTCACCAATCAATACCTCTGGGATCTTGATTGTGGTCGTTCCTCGCCCCGCTTGCCACTGCGAAAACGCAAAGGAATGAGCGTAAATGCAACGAGGTGTTACGATTCGCGTTAACTGTTACAAGCCACGGATTTTGGGCAAAAAAAAACCTGCGCATCTACGCAGGCTGGTGTAATTCAAGTGGTCTCCCGTTAGGGGTCGACTTCACCTATCAATACCTCTGGGACAGTCAGAGTATCAATCTGGCTGATGACTCCTCCAGCGAACATTCGCAACAGCTCTGCGCAAAGTGTAACTAAAGGTTTGAATTCACCTTTTCCGTTTTCAATTCACCGTGACGTGTTGTGTAACGCATTTACCCAACAGCCTCGTCTGCATCACATTTGCTCACCTTACCTGCCCCTTAACCTTGAACAGCACTGGCTTTTCCGTAACACTGTGAGGTGTGTAACCGTTTTCCCTCTAAAGAAGGCATGATATGGCGACAATAAAGGATGTGGCCCGGTTGGCTGGTGTTTCAGTCGCCACCGTTTCCCGAGTGATTAACAACTCTCCGAAAGCCAGCGATGCCTCACGCCAGGCGGTGTTTGCCGCTATGGAGACATTAAGCTATCACCCTAACGCCAACGCCCGCGCGCTGGCTCAGCAGTCTACCGAAACCGTCGGCCTGGTGGTCGGTGATGTTTCCGATCCGTTTTTTGGTGCCATGGTCAAAGCCGTGGAGCAAGTGGCCTATCACACCGGTAATTTTTTGCTGATTGGTAATGGCTACCACAACGAGAAAAAAGAGCGTCAGGCCATCGAGCAATTGATTCGCCACCGTTGTGCAGCGCTCGTTGTGCACGCCAAAGTGCTGCCGGACGAAGAGCTTGCCGGGCTGATGAAACACATTCCGGGCATGGTGCTGATCAACCGCATTCTGCCGGGTTACGAAAAGCGCTGCGTGGCGCTGGATGACCGCTACGGTGCGTGGCTTGCGACTCGCCATCTGATTCAGCAGGGCCACACTAAAATTGGCTATCTCTGCTCTAATCACGCCATTTCTGATGCAGAAGACCGCTTACAGGGCTATTACGACGCGTTAAAAGAGAGCGGCCTGCCTTGTAACGAAAGACTGGTGACCTTCGGCGAACCGGACGAGAGCGGCGGTGAACAAGCGATGACGGAGTTGCTTGGGCGCGGCAGAAACTTTACCGCGGTGGCATGCTACAACGATTCGATGGCAGCCGGTGCGATGGGCGTGCTGAACGACAATGGCATTGACGTGCCGGGCGAGATTTCACTGATTGGCTTCGACGATGTTCTGATTTCGCGCTACGTGCGCCCGCGTCTGACCACCGTTCGTTATCCGATTGTCACCATGGCGACACAGGCCGCAGAGCTGGCGTTAGCGCTGGCAGAAAAGCGCCCTTTGCCGGAAATTACGCACCTGTTTAGCCCTACTCTGGTGCGTCGCCATTCGGTGATTGCCCTGACGGAAACTCAGAGCTCGTAACGGTACAGATGCACGGTGGTGGCAGGATATTCAATGCCATCGCCGAGGTACTGCCAGCCAAAACGCTCATAAAAATCGCGGCAGGCCGAATAGAGGTGGAGCTGCGAATAGCCCTTTTCACGCGCATACTGAATCACATGTTCCTGCAACTGCCCTGCCAGCCCTTGCCCACGCACAGATTCGTCGACATACAAAGCCGCCATCCACGGGAACAGATCCTGACGGCTGATAAGATCACAACGCCATAAGCCAACGGTTGCCAGCAATGCGTCACCTTCTGTCATCACGAAGGTCAGCGGCAACGCATCCGGTTTCTGGCTGTGCTCAATAATGCTGGCGAAAAATTCACGTGGCATTGCCACACCGCCAAAGGCTTGCCATAGCCAGTCCGTAACCTGCCGCGCATGCTGTGGCACGGCATAAAGAGGCTGGATCTTCACATCAATGTCCCCTGAACAACCCTAATCATGACGGTTACACGCACTCTGCCGTAAACCGGCGACCAGTGTAGCAAAAATGTCGTAGCCCACAGAAGCACCGCGCACAGGTGTCTTACGACGACTTCTGCCGCCATCGGCTGCTAAAAGCGTGATCGCGATAGTTATTTGTAACGAACGGAGAGGATATGCCCCTGATTGTCTGTGATAAACTGCGGCAATCATGTGGCATCAGGAATGAACAATGGCAACAATGCTGGATGTCTCACTACGCGCTGGCGTGTCGAAAGCGACCGTCTCCCGCGTATTGAACGGCACAGGTCAGGTAAAAGAGAGCACCCGCAAGCAGGTGTATAAAGCCATGGAAGAGCTGGGCTATCGTCCCAACTTTTTGGCGCGCTCGCTGGCCAATCGAACAAGCAACAGCATTGGGTTGGTGGTCTCCACCTTCGACGGCTTTTACTTCGGTCGCCTGCTGCAGCAAGCTTCTCGCCAGACAGAAACCCACGGTAAACAACTGATTGTCACCGACGGCCACGACACGCCTGAACGCGAAGAACAAGCGGTGCAAATGCTGGCCGACAGGCAGTGCGATGCCATCGTGCTCTACACCCGCTTTATGAGCGAAAAGGCGATCATGAAGCTGATTAACTCGATAGCCATGCCGGTCGTGGTGATTAACCGGGACGTCAGCCAGATGCGCGATCGCTGCGTGTTCTTCGAACAACAAGATGCCGCCTTTCAGGCCGTCGATTACCTGATTTCGCAAGGCCACCGGGACATCGCCTGTATCACCGTGCCCATCCACACGCCGACCGGCAAAACGCGTTTGCAGGGTTATCGTAATGCTCTGGAAAAACACGGGATCGCGTGGGACCCAAACAAAGTGAAATACGGGGATTCCGGCATGACGCGCGGCTATGAACTGTGCCAACAGCTGTTGGATGAAAAAGTCAGCTTCAGCGCGCTGTTTGCCTGTAATGATGATATGGCGTTAGGGGCGTCGAAGGCGCTGCATCAGGCGGGGCTGAAAATCCCTCAGGATATTTCGCTGTTTGGCTTTGATGATGCCCCCAGCGCGAAATGGCTCGAACCGGGGCTTTCAACCGTCTATCTGCCTATCGACAACATGATAACCACCGCTATCGATCAGGCGATCAAACTGGCCAACGGCCAACCGATTGAAACGCTGCCGCCGTTTACCGGCAAGCTGGTCCTGCGCGAATCGGTGACCACTGGCCCTTATTATCAGAACGCTTCCAGCGCCAGCAATTCCTGAATCGTCTGACGACGGCGAATCAGGCGAGCGCTGCCGTTGTCATACAGCACTTCTGGCAGCAGCGGGCGGCTGTTGTAGTTGGAAGACATTGAGGCACCGTACGCCCCGGTGTCATGCAGCACCAGATAATCGCCCGACACCACCTGCGGCAGTTCGCGTGTTTCCACTTTCCCGCCTTCTTGTTGCGTAAAGACATCACCAGATTCACATAACGGCCCAGCCACGACGGTATCCACCAACGGAGACTGACTCAGGTCTCGCCCGTCCGCAGCCAGCGCGCTGATGTGGTGATAGCTGCCGTACATCGAAGGACGCATTAAATCGTTAAACCCGGCGTCGATCAGCACAAAGTGGCGACTGCCCATGTTTTTCACACTGCGAACCTGCGCTACCAGCACACCGGATTCCGCCACCAGGAAGCGACCCGGCTCGATTTCCAGTTTCACTGAATGGCCTAAATGTTTCGCAATCTGTTCGCGAGCAGCATTCCACAGGCCAAAGTAGTGATTGGTATCGATAGTTTCTTCCCCGAAGCGGTAAGGAATGGATAACCCGCCGCCCGCAGAGATGGCCTCAAGATCCTGGCCGAATTCGACAACCTGACGCACCATCGCGCCACAAACCTGTTCCAGATGGCCATAATCCACGCCAGAACCGATGTGCATATGAATGCCGACCAGTTTCAGCTTATAGCGTTGAATCACTTCCAGCGCCTGCGGCAGGTCGCTATACCAGATGCCGTGTTTGCTGTTTTCACCACCAGTATTGGTTTTCTGACTGTGCCCATGACCAAAACCTGGGTTCACACGCAGCCACACGCGATGCCCCGGCGACACTTCACCAAGCTGAGCCAGCATGTCCACCGCTCCTGCATTCACAGGAATGTTCAGTTCACTGACGCGAGCGAGTGTCGCTTCGTCAATCATATCGGCGGTAAAGACGATATCATCCGGATGCGTCGCCGGATTGTATCCTGCGGCCAGCGCACGCTCGATTTCACCCAGTGACACCGAATCCACCTTCACGCCCTGCTCACGCATTAAACGCAGAATATGAATGTTGGAGCAGGCTTTTTGCGCAAAGCGAACCACGTCGAACTGGCTCAGTTGAGCAATCTGCTGGCGAATAATGGCCGCATCATACACCCAGACCGGGCAGCCAAATTCGGCTGGCAGGCGTAACAGGTTTTCCGCGTTGAGGGCTGTATCAGTGTTAGTCAGTGGGCGTGGCATGGTGAACTCCGTCTTTTTCTCTGCCTTGATTACGCCACAGTGAATACCGAATAAAAAATATCGTTTTTTCGACACTTCATGCAAAATTGATATGGATAACGTCAGGAAAGGAATACGCCATGCCTGCGGTAAATTTACGCCACATCGAAATCTTTCATGCTGTGATGACCACCGGCAACGTCACCGAAGCAGCAGCGCTGTTGCACACCTCGCAGCCGACGGTCAGCCGGGAGCTCGCACGGTTTGAAAAAGTGCTGGGGTTAAAGCTGTTTGAGCGCAGTCGCGGGCGGCTGCATCCTACCGTTCAGGGTTTGCGGTTGTTTGAAGAAGTGCAGCGCTCCTGGTACGGGCTGGACCGCATTGTGAGCGCGGCGGAAAGCCTGCGGGAATTTCGCCAGGGCGAACTCTCCGTGGTCTGTCTGCCCGTCTTTTCGCAGTCCTTTTTGCCAGCGTTGCTGCAACCTTTCCTCGCTCGCTACCCGGAAGTGAGTCTGCAAATTGTTCCGCAGGAATCGCCGCTGCTCGAAGAGTGGCTGTCTGCGCAACGTCACGATCTTGGGCTCACTGAAACGCTGCATACGCCGCCCGGCACCGAACGCACGCCCTTACTCAGCATGAATGAAGTCTGCGTTCTGCCCGCCAGCCATCCGCTTGCGCAGAAAACGGTACTCACACCGCAAGATTTTGAAGGGGAGAACTACATCAGCCTGTCGCGTACGGACAGCTACCGGCAGTTGCTTGATAACCTGTTTAGCGAGCATCAGGTGCGGAGAAGAATGGTGGTGGAAACTCACAGCGCGGCGTCAATTTGCGCCATGGTGCGTGCGGGGGCGGGCATTTCAGTGGTTAACCCGTTTACCGCACTGGAATACGCCGCCACGGGCATTGCTATCCGTCGCTTTAGTGTCGATGTGCCGTTTACGGTGAGCCTGATCCGGCCGTTGCACCGGCCAGGATCGGCATTAGTGGATGCCTTTGTCAGTCATCTGCAAAGCAGTTTGCCGACGATCGTCACCCCCCTGGAAGCGCTGCTCAGGAAAGCATAAAGTCCACGGCATCAGAGGCATGAAGCGCGGCTGTATCAAACACCGGCACCGGGCAACGTTCGGCAGGTACCAGCAGGCCAATTTCGGTGCAGCCAAAAATAACGCCTTCAGCGCCTTCTGCCACCAGCCGTTCAATGACCTGTAAATATTCCTGACGGGAAGTCTCGCTAAACGTGCCAAGGCACAGCTCTTCGAAGATGATTTGGTTGATTCGCGCGCGTTCATCGGCATTAGGGATAAGCAAATTCAGCGAGAATTCCTGCTCCAGACGCCCGCGGTAGAACTCCTGCTCCATGGTGTAGCGTGTGCCCAACAGCGCGACATTGCGCAGCTTTTGCTTCTCAATCGCACGCCCTGTTGCATCCGCGATGTGCAAAAAAGGCACCTGACAACGGGATTCAATCTGTGAGGCCACTTTGTGCATGGTGTTAGTGCAAAGCACGATCCCTTCCGCACCGATGCTTTCCAGCGAGGCCGCCGCGTTCGCGAGGATCTCCCCGGCCTTTTCCCATTCACCCGAAGCCTGACAGGCTTCAATCTCATGGAAATCAACGCTGTGCATCAGGATCTTCGCCGAGTGCAGGCCGCCCAGGCGCTGCTTGATGCCTTCATTAATCAGACGGTAATAAGGAATGGTGGATTCCCAGCTCATGCCGGCAAGTAGACCAATGGTTTTCATGGACTGTCCTTTGAACGTGTTTTCCACAGTGAACCAGAGTTGGGATTAACTTTCCACTTCTGATCTCAACGAAAGAGACAGGTATGCGCTGGAGAGAGGTGCGGTGAACAAGGGCCGTTGAGGGCGGATCTCAGGCACATAAAAAGAAGATAAGTTATTCTTTTTATGTGCTTTATTGGAGAATTACAGCGCAGGTTCTTCGAGCAGCAACATAGCCCGGCGCGACTCACGCGCACTTTGCAGTAAAACCGTTCCACAGGCTATTGCCCCGCCCAGCAGCGCAGCCAGCAGAATAATAAGCGACTTCCCTGGACCATCCTTTTTAATAGGAAGTGAGGGTTCAAGCTGATAATTAACCACGGGAAAGTCAACATCCGTAATATTTAACGATTCTAACTGTTTCAACAAATACTCACGATTGAGAATATCCGCATTCAATTCAGAAACATCTTTAATCGACTTTTCAATTTCGAGTTTTTTATTGATCCCTTCAGTGCCCAGGGTGACGGAAAAATCGGGATCATCTTTAATCATTTGCCCATTGCTGTACACCGGCTTATTGATGCCAGCAGCTTGTGCAACCTGCAAAGAATAATTCAGACGCTTAATTTTGGTGTCTTTCGCATTCTCCAGTTGCGCACGATCAAGTTCCAGACGCTGTTTTTCGGTCTGTAGCTTCATGGTCACGTTTTCATGGAGATTGGTCATGGTCTGTTTCACCACTTCCGCGCTGACGAATTTGATGTAGCCCGCCAGAATCGCTTGCGCTTCTGCCGCATCCGGGCCAGTAAAAGAGAGCGTCCAGGAGTTATACAGCGCGTAGTTCTCTTTTTTGTTGCTGGCATCGTCAACCGCTTTCATCCGTTCGGCGATGGTCACGACCGCACGATGAAGCTCAATCGGATCGACATCAATCTCTCTCCGCGGATTCATTAGCTCAGGTGAAGATTTTATGTACTCTTCCAGCAACACAGAGGAGTTAAACTTTTTGATAAATAAATTAAACAGCTCAGTACTGTCGCTTTTATTGTCGACACCGAGCACTCTCATCGTGGTAAGTAGCGTGTTGAGTGGCATTAACTGTGTGCGCTCCGCTGGCGTGATAACGGCGCTGCTGGTCCATTTTTGCGGCAACAGCAGCGAAACAGCCAGGCCGGCAAAGGCAAACCCAAGAACAAAAGCGAGGATGCGTTTGTGGGCACTCCACAACACGTCCAGTAGTACCAGGAGATCAATATCTTGCCCGGTAGAGAAAGATTGTGCGGGAACAGAAGGCGCGATCGTGACGACCTTTGGGGGCTTGATATCCATAGTTGACATGATGATTTCGTCAGTGCAGGTTAACGTTATTTTTCGCTAATATAGCCCCATAAGAAGATTCTGAAAACATTTTATTTTGTTAATCACATAACCAGGAATTCTCATGGTCTTCATTCAGAAAAAATGCTAAATGCTCAAATTCCCGCAAAAGATCCCACCTAATTGCGGAGTTGATTAAAAACGCTTTATCATTTATGCCGGTAGATCCGTTATCACCCACTAAATAAAAGGTCTAGCCATATTTAATTCACATTAAGCATGGAAAAATATTAGTCTTTTTACGTATAAAAAACCCCGCCGGAACAGGGTTTTTGTCCCAGCTTGATGGGGTTAGCGGGCTAGCCAGCCGCCGTCCACCGCCACAGTGTAGCCATTGATGTAGTCTGAAGCAGGAGATGCCAGGAACACCACTGGCCCCATCAGATCGCTCGGCAAGCCCCAACGCCCGGCCGGAATACGATCCAGAATTTCGGCGCTACGCTGTTCATCAGCACGCAGCTGTTGGGTGTTGTTGGTCGCCATATATCCCGGCGCAATCGCGTTGACGTTGATGCCGTGTTTTGCCCACTCGTTCGCCAGCAAACGGGTCACGCCCATCACGCCGCTTTTCGACGCAGTATAAGAGGGAACGCGAATTCCACCCTGGAAGGAGAGCATCGAGGCGATGTTGATAATTTTGCCGCCCTTGCCCTGGCTGATGAAGTGTTTCGCTGCCGCCTGAGACATGAAGAACACCGCTTTGATGTTCAGGTTCATCACATCGTCCCAATCCTTCTCGCTAAATTCGATAGCGTCCTGGCGACGAATCAAACCGGCGTTGTTGACCAGAATATCGATATGGCCAAATTCGGCGACAGCACGTTCCAGTAGTTGCGGAATACCGTCGATATTGCGCAGGTCAGCCGTCAGGCTAAGGAAACGACGACCGCGAGCGGTCACCTGCTCAATGGTTTCGGTGGGTTCAACGATGTTGATACCAACGATGTCACAGCCGGCTTCCGCCAGGCCAATGGCCATGCCCTGACCCAGACCGGTATCGCATCCGGAAACCACGGCAACTTTGCCTGCCAGTGAAAATGTATCGAGAATCATAAACAATCCTTACTCATTTGACGCCTGTACCGGACAGGCAAAGGGTTTCGCTGCCCGCAACTAGCGCAGATCTTTAACAGCGACGTGGTCCATATCATCGAAGACCTGGTTCTCACCGACCATGCCCCAGATAAAGGTGTAGGCCTGAGTGCCCACGCCAGAGTGAATCGACCAGCTCGGCGAAATGACCGCCTGCTCGTTGTGCATCACGATATGGCGCGTTTCCTGCGGTTGGCCCATCATGTGGAACACGCAGGCGTCGTCGGCCATATTGAAGTAGAAATAGACTTCCATGCGGCGTTCATGGGTATGGCACGGCATGGTGTTCCACAGGTTGCCTGGCGCCAGTTCAGTCAGGCCCATGCTGAGCTGACAGGTTTCCAGCACGTCCGGAACGAAGTATTTATTGATGGTGCGACGGTTGCTGGTGATGTTGTCGCCAAGCGTGACCGGGGCAACATCCGCAGGGGTGACTTTTTTGGTCGGGAAGGTGGTGTGTGCCGGGGCGCAGTTGTAGTAAAACTTCGCGGGTTTCGTGGTATCGATGCTGGCGAACACCACTTCTTTCGCCCCTTTCCCGACGTACAGGGCATCGCGATGGCCGATTTCATAGCATTTGCCATCGACTGTGATGGTGCCCGGACCGCCGATGTTAATCACACCCAGCTCACGACGCTCAAGGAAGTCGCTCACGCCAAGCTGTTTGCCCACTTCTCCGCCGACAGAGACCGTTTTTGCCACCGGCATGATGCCGCCCACAATAATGCGATCGATGTGGCTGTACACCATGGTGTATTCATCGGCGACAAACACCTTCTCAACCAAAAACTCGTTGCGCAGCCCTTGCGTATCCAGCGTCTTAGCGTGCGCGCTGTGGATGCTTTGTCTGATGTCCACGTAAACCTCCAGCATAAGTTTCATTTTGAAAAGCAGTTTCGCTTTTCTGTTGAAAACATCTTATGCCTCCCACTGGTGGTTTTCAATGATAAATAAAACATCGTTTCATTTTTTATGCTAATAAATACCAGAAATGCAAAACCGATCACGTTACGGGCTTGATTTCACGCCACGAATGAGCACTTATATTGTTTAATAACAATGAGTTATAAAATATTTGAATTACGATACAGAAGAGGGGGTAACCGCGCAGAAAAACGAAGAAAGGGTGGATTTCAGCAAACAAAAAGGCCCCCTTTGCAGGATAACACCGTTAGTTTAAGACCGAGATATCCGGGGCGACCACCGGGTTTGGCGTCCCTCCGGGAACCAAATCCCGGAGTTTCCCCTAATTCATTGGCTTAAGTGAACGGCATTACCCTTTGCAGGAGGCCTCACGAGATAAACATCTCAGGACTATTCGCGTTCAACCGCCAGCGCCACGCCTTGTCCACCGCCGATGCACAATGTCGCCAGCCCTTTGCGGGCATCGCGTTTGATCATCTCATGCACCAGCGACACCAAAATACGGCAGCCGGACGCGCCAATCGGATGGCCCAATGCAATCGCGCCGCCGTTAACGTTGACGCGCTTTTCGTCCCATTCGAGCACCTTGCCGACGGAAATAGCCTGTGCCGCGAAAGCTTCATTGGCTTCAATCAAGTCAACATCGCCAAGCTGCCAGCCCACGCGCTCAAGACAACGGCGTGTCGCATAAACCGGCGCAATCCCCATCAGTGCAGGATCGACACCCACGCTGGCAAAGGCCCGAATGCGCGCCAGAATCGGCAAATTCAGCTCCAGCGCTCGTGATTCACTCATCATCATCACCGCCGCCGCGCCATCGTTTATCGATGAGGCGTTACCCGCCGTCACTGAACCCAGCGTATCAAACGCGGGCATCAGGCGAGCGAGCCCTTCGGCGCTGGCATCGGTTCGCGGCTGTTCGTCGGTGTCGACAACCTGAGTCAGACCGTTTTTCTGGACATTCACAACCGGGACAATTTCATCCCGGAAGCGCCCGGAATCGATCGCACGTCGCGCTTTTTGCTGTGAGCTAAGCGCCCAGGCATCCTGTAACTCGCGGGTAATGCCGTATTCTCGCGCCAGATTTTCCGCCGTCACGCCCATATGATAATCGTTGAAAGCATCCCACAGCCCGTCATGCACAAGGCTGTCGATAAGCTGGCTGTTGCCCAGTCGTGCCCCTGTCCTGCTGTCTGTCAGCACGTGAGGCGCGCGGCTCATGTTTTCCTGGCCACCGGCGATAACCACATCGGCTTCACCACACTGAATCGCCTGAGTCGCAAGATGCAGCGCTTTCAGGCCTGAGCCGCAGACGTCATTAATGGTAATGGCAGAAACCGTGTTCGGCAGGCCGCCTTTGATGGCCGACTGTCGGGCAGGGTTTTGCCCGGCACCCGCCGTCAGCACCTGGCCGAGAATCACTTCATCGACGGCAAAAGGGTCAATGCCGGTTCGCTCGACCAGCGCTTTCACCACCACACTGCCCAACTCCACGGCGGTGAAGCGCGATAACGCGCCCTGAAAACAGCCTATGGGGGTTCTTACTGCACCTACGATTACGACGTCTTTCATCCCGACCTCAGCGCACATTAACCGCACTATAGTAGAGTATTGTTATCAACTATTATCGCAATTGTTTACAAAAAGTGAGATTAATCACAAAGCAATTCGCTGTCATTTAACATTCATTGGGCAATATTTCACTGGAGACATTACTACTTTGCGCTTACAGGCCGCACATTCCGTTAAACTTTCTTCGCTTCCTTCCTCGCTTAACCGGTTTACACTTAGCCGGTTAAGCCATTATGAGGAAACAGTTATGTCCAGCGTTAAACAGTCCGGCAGTTTTACTCTCGGCGATCGTGATGTGTATCGCCTTGGCTATGGAGCGATGCAGTTGGCGGGGCCTGGCGTGTTTGGCCCTCCTAAAGATCCAGAGAGGGCAGTGAAAGTGCTGCAGGCGGTGCTTGAAGCTGGCGTGAACCATATCGACACCTCTGATTTTTACGGGCCGCATGTCACCAACCAAATCATCAAAAAGGCACTTCACCCGTATCCGAAAGAGCTGACAATTGTCACCAAAGTCAGCGCACGTCGCGATGAACAAGGCAACTGGCTGCCGGCCATGTCTGCCCCGGAACTCACTTCCGCAGTGGAAGACAACCTGCGTAACCTGGGTCTCGATGTGCTGGATGTGGTGAATCTGCGCAGCATGATCAGCGCTCACGGCCCGGCAGAAGGCTCGCTGGAAGAACCGCTGGAAACACTGATTAAGCTGAAAGAAAGAGGGTTGATCCGCCATATCGGGATGAGCAACGTCACCGAAAAGCAGGTGGAAGATAGCCTGAAAATGACCGATATCGTCTGCGTGCAGAACTTCTATAACGTGGCAAATCGCCATGACGATAAGCTTATCGACATGCTGGCGACGAAGAATATCGCCTATGTGCCGTTCTTCCCGCTGGGTGGCTTCACGCCGTTGCAGTCTCAGGATATCAACGACATTGCCGCTACTCTGAACGCCACGCCGATGCAGGTTGCACTGGCATGGCTGCTGCAACGTTCGCCTAATATCCTGCTGATCCCAGGCACGTCTTCGCTGAAGCATCTGGAAGAGAACCTGGCCGCAGCTGCGTTACCCCTTCCGAAAGAGGCGCTCGACGTGTTGAACAACCTGCCGCAGGCTGCTCAGCACTGATCCCCGAAACAGTATCCCGGCATCCGTCGGGATACTGCCTAAAAAAAAATTTCTCAGCAGCGAAACCTTTTCCCTCCACGCAACGAACTGTGTAAGAAACCCCTTTCCTTACACAAGTGGAGCTCACCATGATTGCTGTTAAACATCGCTTCTCGCTGCTGGCTACTGCCGCTCTTGGTTTCTCTCTGATGGCTTTCAACGCCGCCGCCGCGCTGCCTGTGGGTGCCAGCGCACCTGACTTCAAGCTCGACGCCGCGCTCGCCGGTAAACCGATGACCTTCTCACTTCAGCAGGCGCTGCAAAAAGGCCCGGTCGTGCTCTACTTCTTCCCGGCGGCGTTCACCAAAGGCTGTACGCTGGAAGCGCATGACTTTGCTGAAGCGACTGATGATTTCAAAAAGCTGGGCGCAACGGTGATTGGCGTGACCGCGGGAAACGTGGATCAGGTTGGGAAATTCTCCCAGCTTGAGTGCCGTAATAAGTTTGCTGTCGCCGCAGACCCGGGTGCCAAAGTCGCTGCGGAGTATCAAACCCAAATGCAGATGGGCGGCAAAACGCTCTCTGACCGCACGTCTTATGTGATTGCTCCTGACGGTAAGATCCTGCTGAGCTACACCGACCGTAATCCGGATGCTCACATCCAGAAAACGATGGATGCGGTGAAACAGTACGCCCAGTCACACTCCTGATAGCAAACAGAGACAGCTTATGTTGACTGCCATGCTCGCCGCCTTTTTAGGCGGCATTATTCTCAACTTCATGCCGTGCGTGTTTCCCGTGGTGTCGTTGAAAGCCTTCGGGTTGCTGCGACACGATGGCGATACGGCAAGCGCCCGCAGTGAAGGTCTGGCGTTTTTGCTTGGGGTTGTCGTCACGATGATGGCGCTGGCGGCGGTGCTGCTTGCCGCACGCGCGGGCGGGAATGCGGTTGGCTGGGGATTTCAGCTTCAGTCGCCGTTGGTTATCTCGATTCTGGCGCTGGTTATCCTCGGCGCAGCGCTCAATATGCTGGGTGTATTTGAAGTTGGCCTGTCACTCCAGCGAGCCGGAGAGCTTTCTATCGGTCGCGGAGCGTTCGTCCGTTCCGCGCTGACGGGTGCGCTGGCGATCATCGTCGCCACGCCCTGCTCGGCTCCGTTTATGGCGGGCGCTATTGGCTACGCTCTGGTACAACCGCCCGCTGTCGCGCTGGCGATTTTCTTTGCGCTGGCGCTGGGCTTTGCTGCGCCCTTCACGCTGATCTCACTTTTCCCTGCTCTTGCGCGCCGCCTACCGCGCCCCGGAGCCTGGATGAGCGTGCTGAAAAAAGGCCTCGCCTTCCCGATGTTTGGGGCCTACGCCTGGCTGGTTTGGGTGCTCGCACAACAAGCAGGGATGACGGCACTTGCCACGCTGCTCGCCGGGTCGGTTATCGTCAGCTTTGCGGCATGGATTTATGGCATGGCGCAACAGCGCCAACTGGCTGGTCGTGGCTACCGCGTGATGTATTCAGTCACTGCGGCGCTTCTTCTGCTGGTGCTGGTGCCGTTGCCCGGGGTGATGAAACCCGCCGCCAACGCAGATATCGCGCAGAATGCTCAGCAGCCCGCCCCTATCAAATGGACGCCGCAGACAGTGGCTGAACAACGCGGGCACGGCAAAGCCATTTTCGTGAACTTCACCGCGTCCTGGTGCATCACCTGTCAGGTGAACGACAAAACTTCGCTCTCCACCCAGGCGGTGAAAGAGGCGATGGCGAAAACGGGCACGCTGTATATGGTGGCAGATTCGACTAAATTTAATGCGGATGTTGATGACGCGCTAAGCCAGTTTGGTCAGGGCGGATTGCCCCTGTATGTGGTTTATCCTGCCGATGGCAGCGCGCCAACGGTTTTACCGCAGGTATTAACCCCAACCATCGTGGTGAATGCCCTCAATCAGGCTGCCGGTAAAAAGGCGTGACGACCGCAAAGGTTGCGCGCCTGAGCGTTCCGGTGCGACGCAGCAAGGCGGTTTATGAGTAATCCGGCAGTTCCGCGCGAACAATGGCCTGAGTATATGACCCGCGCACAGGCAGGCGATCAGCAGGCGTATGCACGCCTGCTGCATACCCTGGTACCGGTTATTCGGGCGCTGGCGCGCAAGCAAATGGACGACGAGGCGCTGATTGAGGATGTCATTCAGGATGTGCTGCTGACCCTGCATCGGGTGCGCCACACCTACGATCCGGGCTGTCCGTTTCTGCCGTGGTTGATGGCGATTGCTCAGGCTCGGAGCGTGGACGCGCTACGGCGACAAGGGCGCTTTACCCGGCGAGAAGTCACTGAAGATGAGCAAGCGTTAAACATGGCAGATCCCACGCTTGTTCAGAATGCAGAACAGCGTGAATCACGGGAAGAGTTGTACGGTTTTCTCAGCCAGTTGCCCTCACGTCAGCGTCAGATTGTGGAAAGCATTCACCTTCAGGAGATGAGCCTGGCGGAGGCCGCGAAGGAGAGCAACCTGAGTATTCCGGCGGTGAAGTCGTTGTTACATCGGGCGTTGAGCAATCTGCGCCGTTTTGGAGCCAGTCATGGAAAATCATGAGGCCTTAATTCAAAAATTGAGCCGTGCAGCTCAACCCGTCAAACGCCCGTTACCCGTTGGCTTGCGAGTCGTCAGTTGGATGTTGATGGCGCTTAGCGCAGGCGCTCTGGCGAGTCTTTTGCTGGAGAGAAGCGCCACCGACTGGACACAACCTGGCGCGGGATGGGCGATTGCGCAGCTAGTGCTCGTCTTCGCCACAGGTTTGCTCGCCATCGGTGCCGCGTTCACCGGCAGCATCGCAGGCCGTCGCCCCTTATCCGCACGCTGGTTAGTCGCGCTTGCTGTGATTTGGTTCATCGCCGTAGGCATGAGTCTGAGTCAACACCCGCTATCTGCGGGAAGCCTGCACGACACCCACTGCTACACCTTTATGGTCACCGTCAGCGCACCGATGATTGCGCTGGTGCTGGGCTTTTTACGCCGCACCCGCACACTCACTCCATTCCGCAGCCTGACATTAGCCGGAACAGGTGTCGCCTGCATGGCGCTGACGCTGCTGGCATTCTGTCATCCGGTGCATCTGCATCCGGAAGATTTCCTGATGCATGTCGCGGCAATAGTGACGATCGTGGCGGCGACAGTGGCTTTGGGGTGGCGCTGGGTAAGGGTTTGAAAAAAATCAGATAAAAATAGCGCTGGGTGGGATCAGAAGGATTTTGGAGCGGGCGAAGGGAATCGAACCCTCGTATGCAGCTTGGGAAGCTGCCGTTCTACCATTGAACTACGCCCGCAAAGACGTGAGAGGGCATTATAAACCTAACACCCTCTCTGGCAAGCCTTTGGATTGCTGACTGGCGAAAAAAACGCCTTTTAACACTTGGGCTTACTGCCCTGCGGTGGCAGATAACGCAGCGGATCGATAGCCGTTGCGCGATAGCGAATCTGGAAGTGCAGCTTCACGGAGTCGGTATCGGAGCTACCCATCGTAGCAATCTGCTGGCCGATTTTCACTGACTGACCATTGTTGACCATCATCTTGTCGTTATGCGCATAAGCGGTGATGTAGTCTTCGCTGTGCTTAATCATGATCAGATTGCCATAACCACGAAGCTGGTTGCCGACATACACCACTTTCCCCGCGCCGGACGCATAAACAGGCTGCCCGCGTGAACCGGCAATGTCTATCCCTTTATTACCGCCATCGGCGGTGGAATACGGTAACACGACTTTGCCGCTGGTCGGCCAACGCCAGCAGCGCTGCCCAACTGGCGGCCAGGAAGATTGTGGTACGGCTGAAGACGGCGTGACTTTCGCCGTGCGTGTGCTGCTCTTGCCGGAGGATTTTTTGCTGCCGCCTGAACTGCCATTGGTTTTCAGCCGCTGGCCCACTTCAATGGTGTACGGTGGTGAAATGCCATTGAGTCGCGCCAGGTCCCTTACGCTGGTCCCTGTTTTGCGTGAAATCGCGGATAGCGTGTCGCCTCGCTTCACGGTGTAGGTTGAGCCAGAGTCTGATGAGTTACTGGAACAGCCAGCCAGCATCAGGCCTACAATAAGGCAGACGATCAGACGAAAAGTATGAATGTTCAGGCGTCCTGCTGGCAAAACAACTCCTCGGTAAGCGGAATTCGGGATGTCTATGATAGCAGCCCTGGCCCGGTTGCCAATATCCCCTGAGTGTTATCTCTGCGGACCAGGAGATCCTCTGGGGTCCGAATGCGGCCGAATAAAAAAGCCCGGCGCTAAATGCTAACCGGGCTTTCTGAGCAGGACGATAAATGCCCTGACCTGATGGACCTTATTTAACCGGACGCATCGCCGGGAACAGGATCACATCACGGATGGTGTGGCTGTTGGTGAACAGCATCACCATACGGTCGATACCGATACCCAGACCCGCAGTTGGCGGCAGGCCATGTTCCAGCGACGTCACGTAGTCTTCGTCGTAGAACATCGCTTCGTCATCACCGGCTTCTTTCGCGTTCACCTGATCCAGGAAGCGCTGCGCCTGATCTTCTGCATCGTTCAGCTCGCTAAAGCCGTTACCGATTTCACGGCCACCGATGAAGAATTCAAAGCGGTCCGTGATTTCCGGGTTCACGTCATTACGACGAGCCAGCGGAGACACTTCAGCCGGATATTCAGTGATGAAGGTTGGCTGAATCAGATGCGCTTCTGCCACTTCTTCGAAGATCTCCGTTACGGTACGGCCCAGGCCCCAGCTCTTCTCAACTTTGATCCCGATTTCAGCGGCAATGGCTTTCGCGGCATCGAAGTTGTCCAGATCGGCCATGTTGGTTTCCGGACGGTATTTCTTGATAGCTTCACGCATGGTGAGCTTCTCGAACGGTTTGCCGAAATCAAACGTCTGGTCGCCGTAAGGCACTTCGGTTTTGCCCAGAATGTTCTGCGCCAGG
Organism: Pantoea sp. sgz302252; assembly: GCF_047713085.1. Classification (NCBI taxonomy): domain Bacteria; kingdom Pseudomonadati; phylum Pseudomonadota; class Gammaproteobacteria; order Enterobacterales; family Erwiniaceae; genus Pantoea; species Pantoea sp. sgz302252. The sequence continues at coordinate 65,062 of NZ_JBLFJW010000005.1, read as the reverse complement.
GTGCGGAACAGGGATTCGGTCAGTTCGATCAGGTCTTTGTAATCCGCATACGCCATATAGAGTTCCATCATGGTGAACTCTGGGTTGTGACGTACGGAAATACCTTCGTTACGGAAGTTACGGTTGATTTCGAACACACGTTCGAAGCCGCCAACCACCAGACGCTTCAGATACAGTTCCGGCGCAATACGCAGGTACATGTCGAGATCCAGCGCATTGTGATGAGTGATGAACGGACGGGCTGACGCGCCGCCTGGGATCACCTGCATCATTGGGGTTTCCACTTCCATAAAGTCGCGGCCGACCATGAACTGACGGATGCCCGCCAGGATCTGGGAACGCACTTTGAAGGTGTTACGGGATTCGTCGTTGGAGATCAGATCCAGGTAGCGCTGGCGATAGCGAGCTTCCTGATCCTGCAGGCCGTGGAATTTATCCGGCAGCGGGCGCAGCGCTTTAGTCAGCAGACGCAGTTCGGTACAGTGGATTGAGAGCTCGCCGGTTTTGGTTTTAAACAGCTTACCTTTCGCGCCGAGAATATCGCCCAGATCCCACTTTTTGAACTGCTCGTTGTAAATGCCTTCTGACAGATCGTCACGTGCAACATAGAGCTGAATACGGCCGCCCACATCCTGAAGGGTCACGAAAGACGCCTTACCCATAATGCGGCGGGTCATCATACGGCCCGCAACGGTCACTTCAACATTCAGCGCTTCAAGCTCTTCGTTTTCTTTACTGTCGAAGTCAGCGTGCAGTCGGTCGGAGGTGTGGTCGCGACGGAAATCGTTCGGAAAAGCAATGCCCTGCTCACGCAGTGCAGCGAGCTTTTCACGGCGAGATTTCAGTTCGTTATTCAGATCGACGACCGCATCAGCGCCTTGTGCTTGTTGTTCAGACATTTTGGTTCCTCATAACCCTGCTTTCAAACTTGCTTCGATAAATTGATCCAGACTGCCATCAAGCACAGCCTGGGTGTTGCGGGTTTCCACCCCGGTGCGCAGATCTTTGATGCGGGAATCATCCAGCACGTAGGAACGGATCTGGCTACCCCAGCCGATGTCAGACTTGTTGTCTTCCATCGCTTGTTTCTCAGCATTTTTCTTTTGCATTTCCAGTTCATAAAGCTTCGCTTTCATCTGCTTCATGGCCTGATCTTTGTTCTTGTGCTGAGAACGGTCGTTCTGACACTGGGTCACGGTATTGGTTGGAATATGGGTAATACGCACAGCGGATTCAGTACGGTTAACGTGCTGACCACCGGCACCGGAGGCGCGGTATACGTCGATACGCAGATCCGCCGGGTTAATGTCGATATCGATGTCGTCTTCCACTTCCGGGTACACAAACGCGGAGCTGAAAGAGGTGTGGCGGCGACCGCCTGAATCGAACGGGCTTTTACGCACCAGACGGTGAACACCTGTTTCGGTACGCAGCCAGCCGTAGGCGTAATCACCGATGATTTTGATGGTGACGGATTTGAGACCCGCAACTTCGCCTTCAGACTCTTCGATAATTTCGGTTTTGAAGCCACGCGCTTCTGCCCAACGCAGGTACATACGCGTCAGCATGCTTGCCCAGTCTTGCGCTTCAGTACCGCCAGAACCTGCCTGGATGTCGAGATAGCAGTCGGCGCTGTCGTATTCACCAGAGAACATGCGGCGGAATTCGAGCTGCTCCAGCTTCACTTCGAGCTGATCGAGTTCAGCCACGGCTTCGTTGAAGGTTTCTTCATCTTCGGCTTCTACAGCCAGCTCAAGCAGGCCAGAAACATCTTCCAGGCCCTGAGTCATCTGGTCCAGCGTCTCAACGATGGCTTCCAGCGAAGAGCGTTCTTTGCCCAGCGCCTGTGCGCGCTCGGGTTCATTCCAGACGTCCGGCTGTTCCAGCTCGGCGTTTACTTCTTCCAGACGCTCTTTCCTGGCATCATAGTCAAAGATACCCCCTAAGAACGTCAGAGCGCTCCGTGAGGTCCTGAATGCGATTTTTTACCGGATTAATTTCAAACATGGTCGATTATCTTTTCTGGGCTTGTCTAAATGCGGTGATAAGGGCGGGATTTTAACGGATCTCCGCCCTTTTTTATAGCAATTACTGATGCTAAATCGGCCAGATGTTATCAATGATAATTTGCAGGCTGCGGTTGCCGCGAAACTCATTAATGTCGAGCTTGTAGGCCAGTTCCACTTCGCGGACGCCGTTATCCGGCCAGCAGGTGGTATCGACGTTGAACGCAATGCCATCCAGAAGCGGCCCCCCGCCAACAGGTTCCACCATCACTTTCAGATGGCGCTCGCCCACCAGCCGCTGTTGCAGCAGCTTAAAGCGACCATCAAACAGCGGTTCCGGGAACATCTGACCCCACGGGCCAGCATCGCGCAGCATTTGCGCCACGTCCATGGTCATCTCTGCGGCAGACAAAGGCCCGTCAGAAACTATTTCACCCTGCAGCAGTGCCGGGTCCAGCCATTCGGTGACCAGATCGCCAAAGCGCTGCTGGAATTCATCGAACTTCGCTTCTTCCAGCGACAACCCCGCAGCCATCGCATGGCCGCCGAATTTGATCATCATGCCGGGATAAAGCGTGTCCAGACGCTCCAGCGCATCGCGCATATGCAGACCCTGAATCGAACGCCCTGAGCCTTTCAGCGTGCCATCACCCGCCGGGGCAAACGCGATGACCGGGCGGTGAAAACGCTCTTTGATGCGCGAGGCGAGAATACCGACGACACCCTGATGCCACTCGGGGTGATACATCGCCAGACCGCCCGGCAGCGTGTCACTGCTGCGTTCAAGCTTCTCACACAATGTCAGCGCTTCGGCCTGCATGCCCTGCTCAATCTCTTTGCGCGTCTGATTCAGCGCGTCGAGTTCGTTGGCCAGTTGGCGTGCTTCACCGATGTTATCGCTTAGCAGCAGCGCCACGCCGACAGACATATCATCCAGACGACCCGCCGCATTCAAACGCGGGCCTAGTGCAAACCCAAGATCGCTGGCTGCCAGTTTCTGCGCATCACGGTTGGACACTTCCAGCAGCGCTTTGATGCCCGGACGGCACTTTCCGGCACGAATGCGGCTCAGGCCCTGCCACGTCAGAATGCGGTTATTGGCATCCAGCGGCACCACGTCCGCCACCGTACCGAGCGCGACTAAATCCAGCAATTCAGCCAGGTTCGGGATCGCAATGCCCTGAGCCTCAAACCAGCCCTTATCGCGCAAGTGGGAACGGAGCGCGAGCATCAGATAAAACGCCACGCCCACACCCGCAAGGGATTTGGACGGGAAGCAGCACTCGCGCAGATTCGGGTTGATGATGGCTTCAGCCGCTGGCAGCGTGTCACCTGGCAGATGGTGATCGGTGACCAACACCGGGATGCCCAGCTCGTGTGCGCGTTCAACGCCCGCATGAGATGAAATGCCGTTGTCGACCGTCATGATCAGCTGTGCGCCACGCGCATGTGCCTGGTCAACGACTTCCGGGCTCAGGCCATAACCATCTTCAAAACGGTTAGGCACCAGATAGGAGATGTTGCTGCAACCAAGCTGGCGCAAGCCCAATACGCTAAGTGCTGTACTGGTCGCGCCGTCGGCATCGAAATCGCCAACCACAATGATGCGTAGCCCTTCGCGGAAGGCGTTGTAAAGAATGCCGACAGCTTTTTCGACACCGTTCAACTGCTGCCAGGGCAGCATTCCCTTCACGCTACGCTCAAGATCGGCAGCAGAACGAACGCCACGACTGGCGTATAACCGCTGTAACAGGGGCGGTAACTCAGCCGGTAGCTGCGCGGAGTTATCAACCTCTCTGCGGCGAAGTTGGATCTGTTGTTTCACGCCGCTTACTTACTGCTGGTCTGTTTTTTGTGCTCGTCGAGGAACGCTTTCATTTCTTGCGGCCCTTGATAGCCCGGCACGACATAACCATCGTTAAGGACGATGGCCGGTGTGCCGTTCACACCAAACTGCACGCCCAGCGCGTAATGGTTGGCAATGTTGATATCGCAGCTGGCGGCCTGCACACCTTTACCGTTCATCGCATCATCAAAGGCTTTGTTGCGATCTTTGGCACACCAGATGGACTTCATGTCCTGTTCAGCCTGGCTTTGCACGCCCTGCCGCGGGAAGGCCAGATAGCGCACGGTGATCCCCAGCGCGTTGTAATCTTTCATCTCTGCATGCAGCTTATGGCAGTAGCCACAGGTGATGTCCGTGAACACGGTAATCACGTGTTTTTCCTGCGCGGCTTTGTAGACGATCATCTCTTTTTCCAGCCCGTTAAGCTTGCCCACCAGCAGCTTGTTGGTCACGTTGACTGGCGCTGCACCACTCACGTCGTACATTGGGCCCTGGATAATATGTTTGCCGTCTTCGGTGACATACAGCACACCGCTGTTGGTCAGCACGGTTTTCATCCCCGAGACCGGAGAAGACTGAATCTCAGTGCTCTGAACGCCAAGCTTCGCCAGCGACTGCTGAATGGCGGCATCATCAGCATGGGCCACGCCGGACAACGCAGCAGCCAGCAGAGAGAACATCACTAAACCTTTTTTCATAACCTTTCCTGTTGATTCCAATTTCAGCTCACGCCCGTGGGTGATGCTGTTGATGGAGTTGACGCAGCCGCTCCGTAGCGACGTGCGTATAAATCTGAGTGGTTGAAAGGTCACTGTGACCCAGCAACATCTGTACCACACGCAAATCCGCGCCATGGTTGAGTAAATGCGTGGCGAACGCATGGCGCAACACGTGCGGTGACAGCTTGTCGCTGTCGATACCTGCCAGCACTGCGTAATGCTTGATACGATGCCAGAACGTCTGTCGCGTCATTTGCTGCGCCCTTTGGCTGGGGAACAGCACATCAATAGAAACGCCGTTCAGCAGCCACGGGCGACCGTGCTCAAGGTAATTTTCCAGCCAATACACGGCCTCTTCACCGAGCGGGACCAGGCGCTCTTTATTGCCTTTACCGATAACGCGAACCACGCCCTGACGCAGGCTGATATCGCTCATCATCAGGCCAACCAGTTCCGTCACACGCAGCCCGGTAGCATACAGCACTTCGAGCATGGCTTTGTCGCGGAGTTCCAACGGGTTGTCAATTAACGGAGCCTGAAGCAGCCTGTCAACCTGCGCTTCACTGAGATCTTTAGGCAAGCGTTGCGGTAATTTCGGCGACGCGAGCTGAGCACAGGGATCGTCAGATCTCACTTTTTCCCGATACAGGTGCTGAAACAGACGACGCATCGCACTTAAAAAACGCGCCGAACTGGTGGCCTTATAACCTCCTTCAACACGCTCTGCGAGCAACTGCTGCAAATCACTGCCCTGAACGGTTTCTACGCCCAGGTTGCGCTTATGCAGCCACTCGACGAGCATCGTTAAATCACGACGATAGGCGCTGAGCGTGTTCTCGGCGAGGTTTTTCTCAAGCCAAAGCGCATCAAGAAATTGTTCGATTTGTGCGAGATCCTTGTCCACATAGCCTCCAGGAAGCGGCAGTACGGCTCATTATGCCTTAAGGCAATACCTTTCTGATACACTAGCGCAAAGTCATAGCAAGCACTGAGAGTTTTCGCGATGAAAATTGGTCTGTTTTACGGTTCCAGTACCTGCTACACCGAAATGGCGGCGGAAAAAATCCGCGACATTATCGGCGCAGAGCTGGTGACGTTGCACAATCTGAAGGACGATTCCCCCCAGTTGATGGAGCAGTACGATGTGCTGATCCTCGGCATTCCGACCTGGGATTTTGGTGAAATCCAGGAAGACTGGGAAGCGGTCTGGGATAAGCTCGATGCCCTCAATCTGGACGGGAAAATCATTGCGCTGTACGGCATGGGCGACCAGCTAGGCTATGGCGAATGGTTCCTTGATGCGCTGGGCATGCTGCATGACAAACTGGCAACCAAAGCCGTGAAGTTTGTTGGCTACTGGCCAACGGAAGGCTACGAGTTCACCAGCCCGAAACCGGTGATTGCAGACGGTCAGCTTTTTGTCGGCCTGGCGCTGGATGAAACTAACCAGTACGACCTGAGCGATGAGCGCCTGCAAACCTGGTGCGAGCAAATCCTTGGCGAAATGGCCGAACAGTTCTCCTGACCCGCTACTGCTGCGCCGGTTGCTGTAAAATCGTCCGGCGCAAATCTCGCCACTCCCCGGCATCCATGCTGTCTGCCGCCAGCCACAAGTGCGTTCTCTTGCGACCATCAACCCGGCGCAGGCGCAGCATCATGCCGCTGTTCATCACCCACGGCGTGCCCTGCAAATCCCACTCCTGATTTTGCCAGCGTAGCCGGGAATCCATCAGCAGTTTGATCTCCCCCTGCGAAGCATTAATGCGACGCTGACTGCGCACGCAATCGAAGACCACCAGCGAAAGCAGGAGCAACCATAAGGGCGTGTAGCTCAACGGCCAGGGCATCAACAATATAAAAGCCGCCACCAGACCGTGGAGTAACAGAGAAACCCATTGCGAGCGCCATGAGACGCGCAAATCAGATTGCCACAGGACCACGTTCCCGATTCCGTGTCTGAATAAGGTGAACCATCCGTTGCAATTCCGCATCTGCTGGCTTGCCATGGTTCATCAGCCAGTTGAACAGATCCGGGTCATCACATTCCAGAAGGCGAATAAAGAGGCTTTTATCCTCGTCGCTCAGGGTGTCGTACTCGTACTCAAAAAACGGCATGATGGAAATATCCAGCTCGCGCATTCCCCGACGGCACGCCCAGTGGATTCGAGCTTTATTATTGATGTCCATGTTGTCCTTCCTGAATATCGATGCAGAGTAGTTTAACGCGTTTTATTCACTTACTTTACAGGAATATTGCGCAATGCGGCTCACCTCCAGAGAAAAACCTTATGCATTGCAGGGCATTGCATTATTTTTCGCAGTGCCTCGTAAAACAGAATAATGGCACAAATGGGCTTCGGAAAGCGCTTGCAATGCGCAATAGCTCTTTTACCATTAGTCATTAACATTGCGTTACGCTATTCGGGATACGACTATGGCTTTTACTCCTTTTCCACCACGCCAACCCTCGGCTGCTGCACGCCTGCCATTAACGCTGATGACGCTTGATGACTGGGCGCTTGCCACCCTCACGGGCCAGGACAGCGAAACCTATCTGCAGGGCCAGGTGACGGCAGATGTCGCGAAATTAAACGAACACCAGCATCTTTTGGTCGCTCACTGCGACGCCAAAGGAAAAATGTGGAGCAACCTGCGTTTGTTCCGTGATGCGGAAGGGTTTGCGTGGATTGAGCGCCGCAATGTTCGTGATGCCCAGTTGACCGAACTGAAAAAGTACGCCGTCTTTGCCAAAGTCACGATCAACCCGGACGATAGCCGTGTGCTGCTTGGCGTTGCCGGTTTCCAGGCTCGTGCGGCGCTCACTAATCTGTTTTCCGTGCTGCCAGACAGCGAAAATCAGGCCGTGCGTGATGGCGAAAACACCCTTCTTTGGCTGGAGCATCCCGGCGAACGCTTCATTCTGATAGTCAACGAAGAAACGGCCCAGCGTGTCACTGAAGCCCTTCGTGGCGAAGCTGAACTGAACAATAGCCAACAATGGCTGGCGCTCAATATTGAAGCCGGTCTGCCTGTCATAGATACCGCGAACAGCGCGCAGTTTATTCCACAAGCCACAAACATGCAGGCGCTCGGCGGCATCAGCTTCAAGAAAGGCTGCTACACCGGCCAGGAAATGGTGGCGCGAGCTAAATTCCGCGGAGCCAACAAACGCACACTGTGGTCTTTAGCAGGAAGCGCAAGCCGAGTACCAGAAGCGGGCGAAGATCTGGAAATGCAGATGGGCGAGAACTGGCGTCGCACCGGCACCGTTCTGGCTGCTGCCCAGCTTGACGATGGTCGCGTCCTGGTTCAGGTGGTGATGAACAACGATATGGAACCCGACAGCGTGTTCCGCGTTCGCGATGACGCAGGCTCTCTGCGTATCGAACCTCTGCCCTACTCTCTGGAAGAAGCGTAACGGGTCCGTCGCCTGGAAAGTTTTGCCCGGGCGACAGCAATTTTATACAAAACATCGTTGGGGTTCTCATGACCGTGAAAATCAAAGAGCACACCCACTTCCATCGCGTTGACGCGTTAGGCGGCATCGACATGCTTCAGGCGAGTTATTACAAGCAGCGTTTTGCTCGCCACGTGCATGAAACCTTCTGTATTGGCGTTATCGATCAGGGGGCCCAACGCTTCTACCGTACAGGCGCAGAGCACGTCGCGCCCCGCGGCGACATCATTATCGTCAATGCTGACGATGTGCACACCGGCAGTTCGGAACTGGAAAATGGCTGGGCTTACCGGGCTATCTATCCTCACCCGGACATGCTGAGGAACATTCTTCGCCAGGTGCCTGATGGGAAAGATTTTATTCCCTGGTTTCCGGATGCCGTGATCCACGATCCCGGTTTGTCAGAACAACTTCTGCTGACCTTCGGCATGCTGGATAAAGAAGGCAACAACCTGCTGAAAGAAACGCTGTTGCTCTCTTCCCTGACGTTACTCAGCGTGCGCTATAGCCGCACCCGTAAACCCCCACTTGAACTGCCCGCCGCCACTCACCGCATTTTGCGCACTAAAGATTTTATGGATAGCTGCCCGGAAGAAGACCATACCCTGACACGGCTGGCGGAACTTGCCGGGCTCAGCCACTGGCATTTTCTCAGGCAATTCAAAGCAGTGACGGGGATGACACCACATGCTTATCTGGTGCAGGCGCGTTTGCGTAAAGCACGGGTTCTGCTGCGCCAGGGCATCCCTATCCTCGACACGTCCATCATTTGCGGCTTCACCGATCAGAGCCATTTCCATCGCCATTTCAAAAACTCCGTGGGCCTGACGCCGGGCGAATTTGTCAAAGCGTAAGCCAGAATCACAGCAATAACGTTCAATACACCCCTGCCCAGGTTCTATAGCGTTAAGGCATGTTCGTAATGCCCGTTGACGTATCCCATGACTGAATCCAGCACCTGTACTGACCTCACCCGTTCATCGCGCTCTTCGTTTATGCGTGGCGCTGTAGAAATGCTGCCCCTTTGCGTGTCGGTTATTCCCTGGGGAATTCTGGCGGGTTCCATGGCGATTCAGGCTGGTTTGACGTTCTGGCAGAGTATTGGCATGTCAGCGATTATTTTTGCAGGTGCGGCTCAACTGGTGACATTAGGCCTGACGATGACCGGTGCCAGTATTTTCACCATCGTGATATCGGTCTTTTTTATCACCTCTCAGCATTTTATTTATGGTCTGACGCTGCGGGAATTTGTTTCCTGCCTGAAAACCAAATTACGCCTGCCGATCGGTTTTTTACTGACTGATGAATTATTTGCCCTGAGCGAAACGAAAGATAAACGCACAGAACTCACGCCCGGCTATATGATTGGCGCAGGCCTGACGTTTTATCTTTCCTGGAACGTGTTCAGTCTGATGGGCATTTTAATGGCCTCTTCTGTGCCAGACCTCGATAAATACCATCTCGATTATTCTATTGTCGCCACGTTTATCACCATCGTGGTGCCGATGATCAAGAAAATAAGCACGCTGGCCGGGGTCGCTATCTCTCTGGTGCTGTCGATGGTGTTGAGCTGCTATCAGTTCGAAGGCGCTGTGGTGCTGGCTGGACTGACGGGGATGTTCTGTTCCGTGGCGATCGCCGGGATTATCAAGGAAAAATAAATGAGCTGGATATTAATTCTGACGCTGGCAGCGATTGTCTTTTTTAATCGCTACGTTTTTCTTGAACCCAACGTCCCACTTAAAATACCGGGGATCATTAATAAAGCTTTAAAATACTCAGCACCTTGTCTGCTGACTGCTATCTGTGGGCCAATTATTTTGATGGATCATGGCGTGGTGCGTGAGTTCCCGATGAACCCTTATTTTCTCGGCGCCGTTTTCAGCGTCATTATTGCCCTGCTTATTCGCAATATTGTCACTGCGGTGTTATTGAGTCTGGCCGTTTTTTACCTCATCAATCATTTTCTACAGTAAGTCGCAACAGGAGCCATTATGCGCCGTCCAGTCAAAGGATATCACCAGTCAACGGAAATAAGGCGTTCTTATGAAATTCTGCCTTTTCAGGGGGTGTGGACGTGGCTGACCGGAAAAGAATTACCAGACAGAAAAGAGATGTGGCAAAGCAATTCTACTGAGCGAGTCCTTTGGTCACTTGCCTGGGTCATTCTCGGGATTATGCTCACGTCGTTAGCAGTGATTTACGTTCAAGACATAACTTTGCAAATTCTGTGCTGGGCTATTGGTGCCCTGTTTGCGACCTCTGGCGCGCGTTATATCGTTGCGACCATTATTCACCACGGCGTCCACGGTCATTTGTACAAATCCCAGCGAATCAACAAAGCGCTGTGCGAAATACTCTCGACCATTTTTATTGTTCAGCCTTACGAGTCCTATCGTCAGTTCCATGTGTATGAGCACCATGGCCGTGAATTCTCAACGTTTGAAGACAAAGATCTGGCGGCAATTTATCAACTGGGTTTCACACCGGGAAAAAGTAAATCGGCTTTATATGCTCGCTTCATCTGGACGTTACTGAGCCCCAAATTCCACCAGGTGTTTTTCTATGGTCGCCTGAAATCCAACCTGATCGGCGTGCCGTTTTACCGATTAGCGATGTCCCTGATTTGGCTTACCTCCCTTTGTGTCATTGGGTATTTCGCGGGTCATAAGCTCACGCTGTTTGTGCTCGTCCTGCCTTTCATCATCCTTTATCAAATGGCTTCGCTGGTCCATCTGCTGACGGAACACGTCTGGCTGGTACGCAAAGAAGGTGAATCGGTGCGCGACAGCCATATCAACAACTGTCTGGCTCGCTTCTGTGGCTCGATATGCCCGGCAGGTTTCGCACCTCAATATTGGGCGAGCTGGGCAAAATGGACGGCAATGCACCTGTTTGTTCATCTGCCGTGCAGAATGCTGCTTGTTCAGGGTTCTCTGGTTTGCCACGACTGGCATCACCGTTACGGCAGTGTGCGTCAATGGTATGACTACGCGCGGTTGCGCGAGATTCATGCGCAGAAATTATCGGCTGAAGAACGCTACGACTATATCGATATCTGGGGCGTGCATAACGCGCTGGATTACGTGCTGAGTTCCCTGAGCAAGGAAGCGGAAGTGAAGATTGACCATCTGGAGTATCGCCTGAATTAACCCTCGAGAGAGTTGCAAATTAATGCCTTCGGCCTTCGGGCGGTGGGCATTATCCCCTGGTGTTGTTAATGGTCATTGACCGCCTGATCGCCAGTAGTATACGGCTGACGATCAGGTTTTTTTTCGCCCTTAAAACTCACACCTTGCCGACATAAAGGTAAATCGCCAGGAAGTGGCAAACGCTGCCGCCGAGCACAAAACCGTGCCAGATTGCGTGATTATAGGGAATGCGTTTGCAGACGTAAAAGATAACACCCAGCGAGTAAACTATGCCGCCTGCGGCCAGTAGCGTAACCCCACCCACAGACAGCTTCACCGCCAGTTGATACACCACAATCAGCGACAGCCAGCCCATCGTCAGATAGGTCACCAGTGAAAGCACTTTAAACCGGTGTGCAATGGTCAGCTTGAACAGAATGCCAAGCAGCGCCAGGCTCCAGATGACAATCATTAACCCACGAGCCAGGGCGGAATCCAGACCCACCAGCAAAAACGGCGTGTAGGTACCGGCAATCAACAGGTAAATTGCGCAGTGGTCGAACTTTTTCAGCCAGATTTTCGCCCGCTGATGCGGAATGGCGTGGTAGAGCGTCGAGGCCAGAAACAGCAGGATCATACTGCCGCCATACAAGCTGTAGCTGGTAATGGCCATCGCGCTGGCATTGGCATCCACAGCCTGCACCAGCAGCAACACCAGCCCGACAATACCGAAAACCAGCCCAATACCGTGGCTGATGCTATTGGCAATTTCTTCTGCCAATGAATAACCTTGTGCAATTAAGGGTTTGCTCACCATGCTGGACTCCGGAAGGACAAAAAAACGATAGCGCACCCCTAGCCTAACTGAGAATGATTTCAGTGAACACCTGTTAGCTAAAATAATTCTCTGAATTTAAAGTTATCAAATATAATCATGTGGTTAGTTTTAAATTTCACCTCACAGATGTTTCCTGAGACTAAATGCACTCAAATTCAATCACATAGAATTGCTGCTGATCCGGGTAAATCTCGGCGATCACCGTTTTGAGTTCATCCATAGTCATATTCTCCTGCTGGGCATGAATTTCAGTGAGCGTATCAAGCGTCACTTCAGAGGTCGCGGTGACGCGCAACGTGCAGAAATAGCCATCGTCTTCATAGCGCCCCACCCGCAGGACGTCACCGGTTTTGAAATGGGATTCACTGGCATCGCGAATCGTAATGGTTTTACGCCCGGCCAGAATGTCTTCCTGAAAGCGTTGAAAAAAAGTGATGTCGTTCGGGGCCATGGTATGATTCCTGTATTGAAATTGCCTTGTGAGTCCCTGCCAACGTGAGTATGTTCTCCCACGCCGCCATCGCCAGTCTTAACAATCTTGAGATGATGGTCTACCAGTATGTCATTAAAAACCGTGACAAAGTCATGTATATGACCATTCGTGAGCTGGCTGAAGCGGCAGGCGTGTCCACCACCACCGTGCTGCGTTTTTGCCGCAAGCTCAACTGCGACGGCTATTCTGAATTCCGGGTGCGTTTTAAGCTCTATCTGGAACAAAATGAGCCGCAGCAGAGCAACTTCGGTGCCAGCGAAATTATCAGTTTCTTTAAAAGCGTCAATAACGAAGAATTTGAGAAATTGGCCGATGAAGCCGTCGATATAATTCTGGCCTCTGAGCGTATTATATTTGTCGGCGCAGGCACCTCTGGTGCATTAGCAAAATATGGCGCGCGTTTCTTTTCTAATGTCGGAAAATTTAGCAACCACATTGATGACCCTTATTTCCCTGTCACCAATGACATGGCGAAAAATGCATTGGCCATTGTGCTTTCTGTTTCTGGTGAAACAGAAGAAATTCTGCGTTTCGCCAGCCAGTTCAGCCTGCACCATTGCAAAGTGCTGTCCATCACCAGCCATGAGCACTCACGCCTGGCCAAGCTGGCTGATTTCAATCTCTCCTGGCATATTTCGCAGACCCGTATTGGCGGCGTCTACGATATTACTACTCAGATCCCCGTTATTTATATTCTTGAAACACTTGGCCGTAAGCTGGCGAAAAAATTGGCATAAAAAAACAGCCTGTTTTTTACATGTAACAAATCACCGGGGCGTGAATTTGTTATATCGTGACATTTCATTCCCCTTTGTTAGACTCGATAGCAATTAAGCTGATTATCGGGAATAGCCAAAATGAAAAAACTGACTCTACCAAAAGACTTTATGTGGGGCGGCGCGGTTGCCGCGCATCAGGTTGAAGGCGGCTGGAACAAAGGCGGCAAAGGCCCAAGCATTTGTGACGTGCTAACCGGTGGCGCTCACGGCGTGCCGCGCGAAATCACTCAGCAAGTGGAGCCCGGCAAATACTATCCTAACCATGAAGCCGTTGAGTTCTACAGCCACTACAAAGAAGACATCAAGCTGTTCGCCGAAATGGGCTTCAAATGCTTCCGCACCTCCATTGCCTGGACTCGTATCTTCCCGAAAGGCGATGAAACCCAGCCGAATGAAGAAGGCCTGAAATTCTACGACGAGATGTTCGATGAGCTGCTGAAGTACAACATCGAGCCGGTGATCACCCTTTCCCACTTTGAAATGCCTCTGCACCTGGTACAGGAATACGGCGGCTGGACTAACCGCAAAGTGGTTGATTTCTTTGTGCGTTTCGCCGAAGTGGTGTTTGAGCGCTATAAGCACAAAGTCAAATACTGGATGACTTTCAACGAAATCAACAACCAGCGTAACTGGCGTGCGCCGTTGTTCGGCTACTGCTGCTCCGGCGTGGTGTATACCGAGCACGACAACCCGGAAGAAGTGATGTATCAGGTGCTGCATCATCAGTTTGTTGCCAGCGCGCTGGCCGTGAAAGCCGCCCGTCGCATCAATGCTGAGATGCAGGTTGGCTGTATGCTGGCGATGGTGCCGCTGTATCCGTTCTCCTGCAAACCTGAAGATATGATGTTCGCTCAGGAATCGATGCGCGAGCGCTATGTGTTCACCGACGTGCAGCTACGCGGCTATTACCCGACTTACGTGCTGAATGAATGGGAACGTCGTGGCTTTAGCATCAAGATGGAAGAAGGCGACGCGCAAATTCTGCGTGAAGGCATCTGCGATTATCTGGGCTTCAGCTACTACATGACCAACGCCGTGAAAGCGGAAGGCGGCAGCGGCGATGCGATTTCTGGCTTCGAAGGCAGCGTGCCAAACCCACACGTGAAAGCCTCAGACTGGGGCTGGCAGATTGACCCGGTTGGCCTGCGCTACGCACTGTGTGAACTGTATGAGCGCTACCAGAAACCGCTGTTCATCGTGGAAAACGGCTTTGGTGCGTATGACAAAGTTGAAGCAGACGGCAGCATCAACGATGACTACCGCATCGACTACCTGCGTGCGCATGTGGAAGAGATGATGAAAGCGGTCACTCACGATGGTGTTGAATTGATGGGCTACACGCCGTGGGGCTGCATCGACTGCGTCTCTTTCACCACCGGCCAATACAGCAAACGCTACGGTTTCATCTACGTGAACAAGCACGACGACGGCACCGGCGATATGTCTCGTTCCCGCAAGAAGAGCTTTAACTGGTACAAGGCAGTGATCGCCAGCAACGGTGAGAATCTGTAAATGCTTTGTCCCGGACGCCTCAAGGTGAGTCCGGGACTGCTTAAAGCAACTTCGCCGAAAGCGCCCGACAAGCCTGAAGGATCAGCGCTGAGATCTCCGCCGTCTTCTCTTCTGGAAGCTGTAATTGCACGCCGCAAACGCTGATCGCGGCGATAGGGTTTTGCTTGTGATCAAACACAGGGGCCGCGATGCAAAAAACCCCTGGGCAGTCTTCTTCATTGTCGTATGCCCAGCCCCGCAGCCTGATTTGCTCAAATTCTGCCATTAATTCGCTTTTTTTGGTGATGGTCGTTTCCGTGAAACGCGGCAGATATTCATCCGGAATGAGCACATCAATTTTATCTTTCGGCAGCCAGGCGCACAGCGCCTTTCCCACGCCGGAACTGTGCAGGGGTAATTTTTTACCTTCCCAGGTGCGAATACCAATCGGGTGATGACTTTCGAGCTTTAAAATATAAATCGGTGAGAGTTCATCCAGCACGCCTAAATGGCAGGTGAGCCCGGTCTGGTTACGAACGCTCTCCAGAATGGGTAACGCTATATTGCGAATATCAAACTGCTCAAGAGATTTTGTGCCCCACTCGTAGAGCTTGAGTCCGAGATAAAAACGCCCTTTTTCCTGACGCAAAATGCGATGAACCGTCAGCGCATTGAGCAGAGAAGAAGTACTGCTTTTGGGCAACGAAAGATCCTGCTGAATCTGACTAAATGTCGCTCCCGGTGACGTGAACAGATAGTTGCAGATGCGGATAGTCTTATCCAATGCAGGCACCGAGGTAGTTGAATTTGTTAGCATCGTTTTGTTCAATAGCCAGGGAAGAAAAGCGATTATACTCTAATTGTGACGCTGTGTAATACGTCTCAGTTCACAGGTAATGCGTCGTATTTCCTCCAGCGATAGTTCAGAACTGAGATTACCCAGCAGACTACAAATATTCCAATCACCCAAAAACCTGCATGACCTAAATGATTACTCGCTCTGTTAATCGCTTCCCAGAATGACCCTTCCAGATTTAATTTAGCGACCACTAATCCCAATGCCTCTAATCCGCCAATAAAGA
The DNA here is from genome assembly GCF_047713085.1 of Pantoea sp. sgz302252. Taxonomy (NCBI): domain Bacteria; kingdom Pseudomonadati; phylum Pseudomonadota; class Gammaproteobacteria; order Enterobacterales; family Erwiniaceae; genus Pantoea; species Pantoea sp. sgz302252. Next base: position 49,220 of record NZ_JBLFJW010000005.1, on the reverse strand, counting down.
GTGCGATAATCACCGAGATCCCCGTCATGGTCATATTGTAATAGAGCTTTCGCTGTGGCTTGTTAAAGGCCCAACCATAGGCATGAATCATCAATACATTATCGAGCGTATCGACTAGCGCCATCCCACTGGTGAACAAAGCGGGGAAAATAAGGATCGACCAGATTGATATTCCCGCCGAAGCGCCTGTGGCAGACATTGCCAGCAGCCCAACTTCTGTTGCCGTATCGAAACCCAAACCAAATAAAAAACCGACGAGGTACATATGCCAGCTTTTATTCACCAGTTTAAAACTGCCACCCACCAGACGGGCCATAATTCCCCCAGAAACCGGCATAGCTTCGGATGACGCAAAGGCCTGCCCTTGCTTCACTTTCCGGAAATTCCGCCAGACATTCCTCAGAATCATCAAGTTAATGAACGCCAGCAAAAGCAAAAAACTCGCCGATACTATCGTGCCAATCGTGCCGCCGAACTCATGCAACCCGCTCATTTTTTCCTGAAACGCTGTTGCGGCAATGGCTATCGCGAGCGTGGCCAATATCACAATGCTGGAATGACCGAATGAGAACCAGACCCCGATATCGAAAGGGTGGCTATTCTGTTGCAGCATTTTGCGTGTCACGGTATCGATAGCGGCAATATGGTCAGCATCCACGGCATGGCGCAATCCGTAGGTCCATGCCAACAACGCAGAAGCCATTAGCGTGGAATTATCGCTAAACGCATAGACAGCCCAGCCCCAGCCCACAACATTTGCCAACACTAATGCAGAAACAAGCCACGCTACCTGTGGAGGTTGACGAACTCCGAGTGTCTTCATGACATACTCCTTCCATTACAGAATTATCTGTCGATAAATGCGAATGGCCGCTGCCGCTGCGCCATAACCGTTATCAATGTTCATGGTCATGACTCCACCCGCGCAACTGGCAAGACAGGCATTCAGCGCAACATGCCCACCAGCGGCAATGCCGTAACCGACTGAGGTCGGGACCGCAATGACCGGGGCACGGACCAGCCCTGCAATCACTGTTGGAAGCGCGGCTTCCATGCCTGCGACAGCGATAATTATCTTGTAGCGCCTTAGCTGTTTCAGCTGCTGTTGTATCCGCCACAACCCGGCAACACCGAGATCCTGATGTAATCTGCAGGCAATGCCATGAAAATGAAGTGTCAGTTGGATCTCTTCACACACCCGACGATCCGATGCACCGCCAGAAACAATGCCGATACTCGCGGGCAGAATTGGAGGAAAGAGATCCCCCAGAACAGCACACTGCGCAATCGGGAACCCTTTCAGCTGATTTTTCTCCTGCTCCGGCAACTGCTGATATTTTTCCTCACTCAAACGGGTAAGCAGCAACCGCTGCTGGTTTTCTCGCGCGAGGGTGAGGATTGCGAGGATTTGATCGGCGTCTTTGCCCTCGCAATACACCGCTTCGCTGATCCCGCATCGCTCAGATCTTTCAAAATCCATGGTGATCGTTGTCATATTTGCACTCGCCCAGTTTTATCCCCAACAAAAGCGCTGCCCTGCTGATAGGGAGCAAAACGCACCAACGCGTCAATACCGCTATTTCTGGCGGTGGATTCAACCCAACCAACGTAGTTCTGTTTGTCTTGCGGACTTAACTTGTTGAGTGTGTCTGCGTGAAGTTCAACCACCAACCCGTCATGACGAATACGCAGACGCACCGTTTCGCCCGGCAGATGCTGGCGCAGATAAGTCTCGACGCGATCAATCAGGGAAAGCTGTTCGTTGTTGATACGAATGCCGGTTTCGATTCGACTCGACAAACAAGGCGAAGCAGGAAGATCCTGTAAATCCGTCAGTTGAAAGTACGCTGCTATTTTACGGATCGTTGCTTTGTTTATCTGACATTCCACATAAGGGTGGCGTACACCTTGCTCTTGTGCGGCAATCAGCCCCGGCCTGAAATCACCGAGATCGTCCATATTGGTGCCGGTCATGACCTGCCCGTATGCCAGTGCACTCAGTTGGCAATACAATCCACTTTTACAGTAGTAACAACGGTTTAACGGGTTGCTCTGGTAAGTTTCCTGTTCCATCTGCGTGGCGATGATTTCCTGATAATTCCACCGGCAGCGGTCGGCGTAATCCCTGACCCGGTCCCCCTCTGTCTGCGAAACGGCAGGAGAAGTGGCGTGAACGATTAGCGCGTTATTGCCCAGACAGCGGTTGGCTATCCATGACAGCACCATACTGTCGATGCCGCCGCTGACGGCTATTGTGCAGCGTTCAAAGCCCTGCAAATACCCTTCCAGTTGGGTCATTTTTTGCAGCAATAATTGTTCTGTTTTCACGTTATTCCCCTATGCCACAGGCGAAATGATATTCGACAGTTGCTTTCAGTCGCTGCCGTTGATGATGGCTCTCTGATATCGCACTCAGGCAGTCCGCTTCGAGCTTACAGCTCTCTTCACCGTTCGGACGCTGAGCATATTTCACCGCCCAGGTATGCTGGCTATCGTCGATAACGTCATGGCGGCGCGGCAGAACATAGCGACCAAAAGGCGCGAAACGAATCCCCAAGGTTGAGGTTTGGCTGAAGAGCGCTTCGCAGACCGCATCAAGATGCTTCGGCTGGCACAAGAGTTCGAGATGCGTTGTCCAGCGCTGTTTTTTGCCCTGCCCGACATAGGTCATCACATCGATAACATCGTCCCGGTGACGCAGGATATCGATAGCCACAGAGAGCAATTCAGGCGTCATATCATCAATGTCACACTGCACAGACAACACGGTTTCCTGCTGCATGGCTGGAGACGGTGCCAGGAAGGTACAAACTCGCAGTACGTTGGCACACAACCTGAGCTGGCGAGTACCAAACCCATAGCCAGAGCGCCCGCTTTTACCCTGTACAGGCGCAAAGCGAGGCTTCAACCATGCGAGGATCGCGGCCCCCGTCGGCGTGATACGCTCGCCAGTTTGTCCATCATCCAGCCAGCTAAAACCGTCCAGTATTTTTAGCGTTGCCGGAGCGGGAACCGGAATTTTGCCATGTGCGCAGCAGGTCGTTCCGCCGCCCCACGGCAGAGCAGAGACAGACCAACTGCTGGCGTTGCTGTGATGAATAAGAAATGCAGCGCTAATAATATCGATAAGCGCATCCGCGGCCCCCACTTCATGCAAATGCAGGCGCTCCAGCGTGGTGCCATGGATTTCACATTCTGCCTGTGCCAGCAGGGTATAAATTTCTCTGGCGCAGCGTTCGATGGCCTCTGGCAGATCAGTCGATTCAAGGCGATCCATCACATCCTTCCAGCTGTAGTGAGCATGAGCGTGAACAGCCTGGACATCGGGCATCAAAACAAGATGGGTTTTGTCTTCAATTGCCCTGTTGTTTATGCAGACCTTGAAGCGCTGACCGGTTAACCCTTTATCCATCGCCTCTTCCAGTCTGACGCTCGCATGAAGCGACGATGGCAGGCTGGCCAGCAGCGTTTCAAGAGGCTGGCGCAATTCAGGAAACGCATCCAGCATGGCGGCGGCAAACATGTCGCCAGCCATCCCGCCAATGACATCAAGGTGTATATGGTGACTGCTCACGTTACGGCTACTCCTGCAAATCAGTGATGAGGTTGCGCCTGCAACTTAAGGGTGGTTTGTTTGCTCAACGCCATGATGGCAATCGCGCCAATCACGACAATGGAGCCAATGGCAACCAACCCGGCAGCGGGTGATGTAAAGACGTTTTCCGCGTGAACGCGAATCAGCGGCGCGGCGAAGCTAAAGAAGGCACCGAACATGTTAATGAAGCCGATGCTGACAGCCAGAGCACTCCCGGACAACAAACTGGTCGGGATAGTCCAAAACACGGGCTGACAGGCAAAAAAGGCCGTTGCCGCAAGACACAGTGCGATGATCGCAACATACGGGCCCACAAACGCAGAAGACATAATGGCTAACCCGCCAACGCATACGGTGAGGGCGGCGACCTTCCGGCGTTCCTGAGTTCTGTCGGAATAGCGAGGAATAAAGAAGGTTCCCAGCAGCGCACAGAGCCATGGGATTGCCGTGACAATTGACGTCATAAAGTTCACCGAACTTCCCATGATCGTCGCCACTTGAGTTGGCAGGAAAAAGATCAGGCCATAGACGCCGCACTGGATCGTGCCGTAAATAAATGCCAGGTGCCAGACACGAGGGTTTTTCAGCGCTTCACCAATGGTGGCCGACGATTTGCTGCTTTCTTCCTGCAGCAATTGTTGCTTCAGCACCTCGCGCTCGTCCGCGCCAAGGAAGCGAGCATCTGAAGGTGTATCGTCCAGGTAAAAGAAGGTCCAGATCCCAGCTGCAACGGCCAGAATCCCCTCAATGACGAACATCCAGAACCAACCCGGATGGCCTAACCAGCCATGAAGTTCAAGCAACGCGCCGGAAAGAGGAGAGCCGAATGCCATGGCAAGTGGCGCTCCCATGTAAAACAGCCCCATTACGCCGGCGCGGTTTGCTTGCGGGAACCACTGAGAGGTGAGGTAAATCATACCGGGGAAGAAGCCCGCTTCTGCGATGCCTAACAACACTCGCACCGTCAAGAATTTGGCTTCGCTATCGGCATAGCCCATCGCCATAGAGAGTGCGCCCCAGGCCAGAGTCGTCATGCCAATCCATCGACGAGCGCCAAATTTGCGCAGGCAAAGGTTCGCCGGAGCCCCCAGAAATGCATACACCACGAAGAACATCCCTGCGCCGAGCGCGTAGGCTTCATTGCTTAATCCAATATCAACCTGATAGGTTTCTTTGGCGAAACCAATATTTGAACGGTCGAGAAAAGCCAGAATATAAAGCATTAACATAAATGGAATAAGCCGCCATTTGGTTTTATTGACGATCGTAGGTAGAGATATAGACATAATGACTCCCGTCGTTTAAAGGACTTCCAGCCAAACAATTTATTATTAGTGGTGTGATGCTGTTCCAGAGATATTCCCGAGATCAATCAGATTGTCATCTGCGTCAAACTGGAATTGCGAAGGCTCGCCAACAATTTCAATATTTTCATTTCCCAGGGCGTCGCCAAGCATATTAGCCGAAATATACATGTCATCGATATGCAACGTGTTGGCGATACGCACCATTCGGATTTCAGGACGACCATCGAGAATAATGCATGTTTTAAGTGCCGCCTGGATGGCTTCTTTATCAGACGAAAGGATCACCGGAATAAAGCCATCGCGAGCCAGACGTGAGGTGATGACATTGGGATAGGTTTCCTGTAAGTCCACTTTATCAAACAGGCGCTGAGTACAGTAATCCGCCCACCCCATGCCTGTCGCGTTACCACCGCTTTGTTCATGCAGGTCAAGCACGGCAATGCGGTCAGGTCTGATTGATGCGATAGGCTCAACATAAGGTGTGGGCGCTCGCCCCATGACGTGGCCATCCATGCCGCCGCCTGAATAAATTTTGCCCATCAGATCGATAATCACGACATCGACATTCTCAAACATGATCTGCGGAAAATAGCTCTTGGATTCAGCCAGTAACGCTTTTTCGCGCTCCTCCAGCGCTGCCGCAGGGATAGCCTCGATTTTCACCACTTTATCGTAGGCATTTTCGATAGTGCCCACACCAAACAAGAAAGGCGTGTTGGCTATTTTCACCCTTGCCATGTCGAGGATATTTTTTGCCATATTGCCAAAGCCATAGGTATGGCAGGCATCCGCACCTTCCTGTTTGCCGAAACCGATGGTGATCATCTTCAGAATGCCGCTCTCCATTGGCGCCGTAAAAGCGTTATGCGCTTTGATACGGTTAATGGCAATAATCCCATCGGCCTGCATAGCGTTTTTATCCATCAACACATCCAGGCCATTTTCAAGCTCGCCGACTTTGACCGTTTCCATTGATGAACGGATTTCACAGCCCAATGTCGCTTCGGTCATGCCGAGATTTTCCAGCACATGCAACTGCCCGGCAGCGGTTGCACCACCGTGGCTGCCCATCGCTGGCACTGCAAAAGGATGTGTGCCTAGCGCCTTCAGCTCAGCCACTACGGCGGCGGCAATTTCTGCAATTTTATCCACACCGCGACTGCCCACCCCTACGGCAATACTCATCCCGGGTTTAAGCATTTTACGAATATCAGGATTGCTAAACTGCTGGTGAATCGTCAGGGGAATATCGGTAATCTCTTCCGGAGAAGGAAAGTGCTGTTTTATTTTCACCATCTCCGGTAAAGGCACGTCCTGTAATAACCGTTTTACGAATGACATATTCATACTCCTTTGAAATAAATAATTTGACGCCCCTCATTGGGTTTCCGCGATGAATACCGCCACCTGACATTTTTATTGTTTATTGCTATATTAAAAAACTGATACAGCCCGCTCTTGCCATGCTTAATCAGCATGGCAATTTATTATCAGAGTGACGCAGGGTATTCGCTGGAAATTACATAATGGCATTCATGGTCCAGGGAACAAATTCCAGCCCACCATAACCGAATTTCTCACTTTTTGTTTTCTGACCAGAAGCCATTTCGAGGACCTGGGTATATAAGCGTTCACCCGCTTGCTCGACAGTCTCTTTCCCATCAGCCACATCACCACAGTTCATGTCCATATCTTCTTGCTGGCGTTCCCAAAGCACATTGTTGGTGGCGATTTTTAGCGATGGTGTAGGCTTACTGCCGAAAGCGGAACCTCGACCCGTGGTGAAGCAAAGCAAGTTTGCACCGCCCGCAATCTGACCCGTTACCGCCATAGGGTCATAACCTGGGGTGTCCATAAACACCAAACCTTTCGCCATGACGGGTTCGGCATACTCATAAACGTCGACCAGATTGGACGTTCCGCCTTTTGCAATACCGCCCAGAGACTTTTCGAGCACCGTTGTCAGGCCACCAGCCTTGTTCCCGGCAGAAGGGTTATTGTTCATTTCACTGTGGGTTCTGACGCAGTAGTCTTCCCACCATTTGATCCGGGCGATTAACTTTTTGCCGACATCCACCGTCACCGCACGGCGAGTAAGCAAATGCTCCGCCCCATAAATTTCAGAGGTCTCAGACAGGATCGCTGTCCCGCCTTGCTGGACGATTTTATCCGCCACGTAGCCGAGGACCGGATTCCCGGAAATGCCTGAGTAGCTGTCCGAACCGCCGCACTCCAGGGCCAGAATAATTTCGCTGACAGGAACGGGTTCGCGTGCAACATTGTTCGCTTCACGCAACATGCCGTTGATCACGGCTATGCCTTTATCTATCGTTTTTTGCGTTCCGCCCATGTCCTGAATATTCATACTGTGCAGCATCTTACCTTCTTCAAGCCCTTCTAGCTGGAGCAGGTCTTTAATCTGATTTGATTCACATCCCAGCCCGATAATCACGACGCCCGCGAAATTGGCGTGACGTGCATATCCGCTTAGCGTCCTGCGCATCACAATCATCGTTTCACTGTCAAAACCGTATGCACAGCCGAAATTTTGTGGCAACGCGACAACCCCATCGACGTTAGGAAAGTTTTCCAACCCTGTTTTTTTGTAGTGGTCTTCGATGGCTCGCGCTACCGTAGCGCTGCAGTTCACTGAGGTCAAAATGCCAATAAAATTTCGCGTGGCGACCCGCCCGTCCGCACGACGAATCCCCATAAACTTATCTATCGTCCTGGCTTTTGGCAGGTCCAGGGTATCTTCACCAAAGGCATAATCACGGGAAAAATCCCCCATGCTTAAATTGTGGGTATGAATATGATCCCCGGCCTTAATGCTTTGGGAAGCAAAACCAATAATTTGCCCGTAACGCTTGATTGCATCTCCTGCAGCAATATCGTGCAGAGCAATTTTGTGCCCGGCGGCAATATCCATGTTCACCGTAATATTTTCATGCGGCAGCCAGGTGCCTTTCGCGACACCAAAACGAGCCACTACGACATCGTCATTACTGTTAATTTTTATCACTGGATAAGGTGTATTCATCGTAAACGCGTCCTTAAAAAAATGCGTCGCTGTCCAGACGCAGTCAGCCTGACGCCTGAAATCCTCAGAAGAAAAATATCCTGTACGTACTACTGGTGCTAAATAATGTTCGCCGATTTAAGAATAGATTTCGCCAGCTCTGTTTTTTCTGGCGAGAGTTTTTTCGTCGGCGCAATAACCTCAGTTGAAATGTCCGTTCCCGTCGCTTTAATGCATTCTTTGATGACACCAAAGAACGGTGACTCTACGGCATAAAGCGAAGAAAGCTTTGCCAGCACACGCTGCTTTTCAAACGCCGTGTCATAGTCTTTATCCACGAAAGCCTGATAAATTCCGCCGGTGATTTGCGGGGCGATATTAAACGTTGCAGGAATGCCGCCATGACCACCAAGAATCAGCGTATCAAGCAGGTACTCATCAAAGCCGGAGAAAATAATAAAATCACGGCGAAAAGCATGAACCCGGTTAATGATTTCCCGCGTGTGGCTGATGTTATCGATCGTGTCTTTAATGCCGATAATATTTGGCACTGTGCAGGCCAAACGCTCAATGACATCCAGGCCGATATCTTGCCCGGTTAATGCCGGGAAGTTATACAGCAGAACCGGCGTCTTAAGGCTTTCAGCCACTGTACGATAATGGTCGTAAATAAAATCAGCGTTTAACGTCGCATAGTAGGGGTTCACAACCAATACCGCATCAGCTCCGTGCTGGCCTGCATGCACTCCGTATTCGATGGTTTCCTGGGTGCCGGGTGCAGCAATCCCCACCATCACCGGAACACGACCAGCAACATGCCCGAGCGCAAATTCCGCGACTTCCAGTCGCATTTTATGCGTCATATGGCAGAACTCGCCTCCGCTGCCAAGAATCAACATGCCATGAGCACCGTCTTCAATCACTTTATCCAGCATACGCGCCATGCCCTGACGATCGAGCTGGCCTGTACTGTCTACAATGGAGGGAACGGGTGGGAATATCCCTTTAAATTTTTCCAGCTTCATTTTGACTGTCATCCTTAAAGTTCCAGATACAGAACACATGTTCTACAAACGGAATTATTTGCCTATTATAAAAATGAAGCAAATGCTTTTTTAAGCAAATGAGTGGCAGTTAATATTTATGTGACCCACGACGCTTTATTTTAAACGCCTCCCGAAAAATATCTCATTAAAGACATTTAAAACAAATAACTCACCCAAAACCATTCATGGGGCATATAAAAGTAATTTCTTTACTCCGCTATTGACGTCTCTGTTGGTTGGGATAAATATGGATCGAAAAATATGAACAAAAGTTCTGTATGTGGAACCATGAAATCAAAAAGGAGTTTAACTATGATCACAACAGCAATATTCCCCTCCCGCTATGTGCAAGGTGCTGGTGCCATTGAACACTCTCTGGCTGAAGAAACAGGCCGACTGGGAAATAAAGCATTGGTGCTTGAAGATCCTATCGTGAATCAAAAAATGGGTGCCGAAATTGAAGGCGCGTTGAAAGGAAAACTGCATTATCAGGTTGAAATATTTAACAGTGAATGTTCTGACGAGGAAATTGCCCGTATTTCTTCTCTGGCCGAAAGCTGCGGTGCTGACGTAATAGTGGGCATTGGTGGTGGAAAAACACTCGATACCGCAAAAGCGACGGGTGCGGCACTGAGACGTCCCATTGTGATCGTGCCCACTCTGGCGTCGACAGATGCTCCCTGCAGTTCACTGGTCGTTATCTACACCCCGGAAGGGCAATTTAAGCGCTATCTGATGATTCCACACAACCCAGATGTTGTGCTGGTTGATTCCGCCGTCATTGCGCAGGCGCCGGTGCGTTTTCTGCTTTCTGGCATTGGCGATGCGCTGGCGACCTGGTTTGAAGCGGAAGATTGCCGCATAAAGCTCGCAGGCAATATGACCGGTCGTCCAGGCCCTATGACTGCCTACAGTCTGGCGCGGCTGTGCTTCGACACTCTGCTGAAATATGGCGTTCAGGCGAAAAATGCCTGTGAGCAACAGAAAGTTACCCCTGCTCTTGAACACGTGATTGAGGCCAATACCTTACTTTCTGGCCTGGGTTTTGAAAGTGGGGGTCTGGCTGCCGCGCACGCCATCCACAATGGACTGACTGTGCTTCCCCAGACTCACCGCTATTGGCATGGTGAAAAAGTGACGTTTGGCACTCTCGCGATGCTGATGCTGACCGATCGCGATCCGGAACTAATCAACACCGTTTATCAGTTCTGTCTGGATCTTGGGCTGCCAACCACGCTGGCTGATATCGGCCTACAGGACGTCTCAGATGAGGAATTGTTCAAGGCTGCGGAAGCTTCGTGCCAGCCAGGCGAAACCATGCACAACGAACCTTATGAGGTGAACCCGGTAAATGTTCTGGCGGCTATGCGTGCTGCCGATGCAGAAGGGCGTCGTCAGAAGGCTCTGCGTTAACAGAGAATTGCCCGGCGGCGGCGCATAGCTTGCCGGGCCTACGTAGTGCAGGACAAGGTAGGCCGGTGCAAGCATAGCGCCGCCCGGCATTATTATTAACGTCCGCCCGATAACTCCATAAAACTGCCCGTCACATAAGATGCTTTGTCACTGAGCAGCCATACGATCGCCTGAGCGACCTCTTCCGGCTGACCACCACGCTTCATCGGTAACACAGAACTCAGTCGATCCACGCGACCTGGTTCACCACCCGAGGCATGGATATCTGTATAGATTAAGCCCGGCCGCACGCAGTTAACGCGAATGCCCTGAGCGGCAACTTCCAGCGCCAGACCGGTTGTCAGCGAATCGACTGCCCCTTTTGATGCGGCATAATCCACATATTCGCCCGGTGATCCAAGACGCGACGCGGCTGAAGAGACATTCACGATTGCCCCGCCTTTACCGCCATGTTTGTGCGACATCCGCTTCACGGCTTCCCGGCAACACAGGAAGTACCCGGTGACGTTGGTGCTTAGCACGCGGTTGATTCGCTCCGCGCTCAGCCCTTCAATTGTGCTTTGCTGGAACAAAATCCCGGCGTTATTGACCAATGCGCTGAGCGGTTGACCTTCTCTGTCCAGGGCCTCGAACATGGCCAGCACCTGGGCTTCATCGCTGATATCCGCGCGAACCGTGAACGCCTTTCCGCCACGTTCAACAATCTCGTTGACCACCTGCGTGGCAGCTTTAATGTTGTGGTGAAAATTCACCGCGACGGTATACCCTTCCTGCGCCAGCTGCAACGCCGTCGCCCTGCCAATTCCCCGGCTTGCGCCGGTGACCAGTGCTATTCCCATAAACCGTCTCCCCAGAAATAAAAAAAGCCGGGTGGCGCTAACGCTTACCCGGCCTACGTTGCAAAGATTAAGTATTACTGATATTCGCTCATTGGCACGCAGGAGCAGAACAGGTTACGGTCGCCGTAAACGTCATCCAGACGTTTCACCGTCGGCCAGTATTTGTTCGCCATCCCAGCCGGGAACACTGCCACTTCACGGGTATAACCGTGATGCCACTCGGAGACCAGCTCGTTCTGAGTGTGCGGCGCATTAACCAGCGGGTTGTCTTCCAGCGTCCACTCGCCCTGTTTAACTCGGGTGATTTCGTTGCGAATAGCCAGCATCGCGTCGATGAAACGATCGAGTTCAACTTTGCTTTCTGACTCTGTCGGTTCAACCATCAACGTGCCCGCTACCGGGAAGGACATGGTCGGCGCGTGGAAGCCGTAGTCGATAAGACGTTTGGCGATATCCAGCTCGCTGATGCCGGTTTCTTCTTTCAGTGGGCGAATATCGAGAATGCACTCGTGCGCCACGCGACCATCACGGCCGGTGTACAGCACCGGATAAGCGTCCTGCAAACGGGTCGCGATGTAGTTGGCGTTGAGGATGGCCACCTGGCTCGCTTTCTTCAGCCCTTCTGCCCCCATCATGCGGATGTACATCCAACTGATGGGCAGAATGGATGCGCTACCGAACGGGGCTGCGGAAACCGCGCCCTGACGAGTCAACATGCCTTCAATCTGCACCACGCTGTGGCCTGGCACAAACGGAGCCAGATGCGCTTTCACACCAATTGGGCCCATGCCCGGGCCGCCGCCGCCATGTGGAATGCAGAAGGTTTTATGCAGGTTGAGGTGCGAAACGTCCGCGCCGATGAAGCCCGGAGAAGTGATGCCCACCTGAGCGTTCATGTTTGCGCCGTCGAGATAAACCTGGCCGCCGAACTGATGCACAATCTCGCACACTTCGCGGATAGTCTCTTCGTACACGCCATGAGTTGACGGGTAAGTCACCATGATGCAGGAGAGATTCGCGCCAGCCTGCTCTGCTTTCACACGCAGATCCGCCAGGTCGATGTTGCCTTGTTTATCACAGGCCACCACGACAACCTGCATGCCCGCCATCTGTGCGGATGCCGGGTTAGTACCGTGCGCGGAGCTTGGGATCAGGCAGATATCACGGTGCCCTTCATTGCGGCTTTCATGATAATGACGGATGGCCAGCAGGCCTGCGTATTCGCCCTGCGCGCCGGAGTTCGGCTGCATGCACAGTGCGTCATAACCGGTCAGTTTCACCAGCCAATCAGAAAGCTGGTTGATCATCTGATGATACCCTTCCGCCTGATCAGCCGGGCAGAACGGATGCAGTTCAGCAAATTCCGGCCAGGTGATTGGGATCATCTCTGCCGCGGCGTTCAGTTTCATGGTGCAGGAACCCAGCGGGATCATCGCCTGGTTCAGCGCCAGGTCTTTGCGCTCAAGCCCGTGCATGTAGCGCATCATCTCGGTTTCGCTGTGATAGCGGTTGAATACCGGGTGAGTCAGGATTTCGTCTTCACGCAGCATCGCCTGCGGAACAGAACGGCTGTCGTGCGCGACGTCTTTGTCCAGCGCATCAACGTTCAGGCCGTGGCTGTCACCCAGCAGGACGCTGAAGAGTGCCAATACATCTTCGCGTGTGGTGGTTTCATCCAGCGTGATGCCCACCGCGTTGAGGATGTCGCTACGCAGGTTAATTTCTGCCGCTTCAGCGCGAGCCAGCACGGCCGCTTTGTCTGCCACTTCCACACACAGGGTGTCGAAGAAGTGCTCATGACGCAGCTTCAGGCCTTTTTGCTGCAGCCCGGTTGCCAGAATATCGGTCAGGCGGTGGATACGGCCAGCAATGCGCTTCAGGCCAACCGGGCCGTGGAAGACCGCATACAGGCTGGCGATATTTGCCAGCAGCACCTGAGAAGTACAGATGTTGGAGTTCGCTTTCTCGCGGCGGATATGCTGCTCACGAGTCTGCATCGCCATGCGCAGCGCGGTGTTACCGGCAGCATCTTTAGACACGCCGATAATACGGCCGGGCATGGAGCGTTTAAATTCATCTTTCGCCGCGAAGAACGCTGCGTGTGGGCCGCCGTAGCCCATTGGCACACCAAAGCGTTGTGCAGAACCGAAGACGATGTCTGCGCCCTGCTTGCCCGGTGCTGTCAGCATCACCAGCGCCATAAAGTCAGCGGCAACGCTCACCACGATTTTGCGTTCTTTCAGCTCAGCAATCAGTTTGCTGTAATCGTGAACTTCACCGGTGGTGCCAACCTGTTGCAGCAGCACGCCGAATACGTCCTGATGATCGAGCGCTTTGTCAGCGTCGTCGACAATCACTTCGAAGCCAAAGGTTTCTGCACGAGTGCGTACCACATCCAGCGTTTGCGGGTGAATATCCGCAGCCACGAAGAAACGGTTAGCGTTTTTCAGTTTGCTGACGCGCTTCGCCATCGCCATCGCTTCTGCCGCAGCGGTGGCTTCATCGAGCAGGGAAGCCGATGCGATATCCAGCCCGGTTAAATCCAGCGTGACGGTTTGGTAGTTCAGCAGCGCTTCCAGACGGCCCTGTGACACTTCCGGCTGATAAGGCGTGTAAGCGGTGTACCAGCCTGGGTTTTCCAGCATGTTGCGCAGGATAACCGGCGGCAACTGCACGGCGGTGTAGCCCATGCCAATGTAAGACTTAAAGCGCTTGTTGCGGCTGGCAATGGCTTTCAGTTCAGCCAGCGCGGCGAACTCAGTCGTCGCTTCGCCGACCTGCGGTGGCGTTGCCAGTTGAATGTCCTGTGGCACAATCTGGCCAGTCAGTGCATCCAGCGACTCGGCGCCCACGGCGTTCAGCATCTCCTGCTGCTGTGCCGCATCCGGGCCAATATGGCGTTCGATAAAAGCGCCGCGATTTTCAAGCTGACTTAGCGTCTGTGTCATGAGCGAGGGTTCCTGAAACGTGCAGTGAATCAATTGTCTTAAAGGGTCTTGCCCGGTGGCGCTAACGCTTACCGGGCCTACGTTTGCGGCGTAGGCCGGATAAACGAAGTGCCATCCGGCACAACATTACTCGTCTTCTAACAGCGCTTCGTATGCAGTGGCATCCAGCAGCGCGGCCACTTCAGCTTCATTGCTGGCTTTGATTTTGAAGATCCAACCCGCCGCGTACGGCTCGCTGTTGACCAGTTCTGGGGAGTCGCTCAGCTCGTCATTGACGGCCACGATTTCACCGCTGATTGGCGCGTAGATATCGGAGGCCGCTTTCACGGATTCAGCCACCGCGCAGTCATCGCCTGCTTCTACGGTCTTGCCCACATCGGGCAGGTCAACAAACACCATGTCGCCCAGCAGCTCTTGCGCGTGCTCGGTGATCCCAACGGTGTAAGAGCCGTCTGCTTCTTTACGCAGCCATTCGTGTTCTTTGCTGTATTTCAGTTCTGCCGGTACATTGCTCATTAAAATTTCTCCAGAAAAAATAATCGATTACACGACGGCTTTGCCGGCGCGTACAAAAACAGGTTTGGTCACTTTGACCGGCATTTCACGGTTGCGGATTTGCACCACCGCGGTGTCGCCGATACCTGCCGGAACGCGAGCCAGCGCAATGCTGTAGCCAAGCGTTGGCGAGAAAGTGCCGCTGGTGATGATGCCTTCGTGCTGATTGCCCTGCGCATCGCTAAAGCGGACTGGCAGCTCACCGCGCAGTACGCCTTTTTCCGTCATTACCAGGCCAACCAACTGTTCGGTGCCATGCTGACGCTGGGATTCCAGCGCTTCACGCCCGATAAAATCTCGGTCTGCCGGTTCCCACGCAAGGGTCCAGCCCATGTTGGCCGCCAGAGGTGAAACGCCTTCGTCCATCTCCTGACCGTACAGGTTCATGCCCGCTTCCAGACGCAGCGTGTCGCGTGCCCCAAGACCGCAAGGCTTCACGCCGGTCTCGACCAGCGCGTGCCAGAAATCAGCGGCTTTTTCATTGGGCAGCGCGATTTCATAGCCTGCTTCGCCGGTATAGCCGGTTGTGGCGATAAACAAATCGCCTGCCTGCACGCCAAAAAACGGCTTCATGCCTTCAACGGCTTTGCGTTGTTCGTCATTGAGCAGGCTGCCCGCTTTCGCTTGAGCATCCGGGCCCTGAACGGCAATCAGCGCCAGGTCGTCTCGCACGGTGATGTCAATGCCGTACGGCTCAGCGTGCTGAGTAATCCAGGCAAGGTCTTTTTCACGGGTGGCGGAGTTAACCACGAGACGGAAATAGTCTTCAGTGAGGAAATAAACGATCAGGTCATCGATGACCCCGGCGGAGGCATTGAGCATGCCGGTATACAGTGCTTTGCCGGGTTTGGTCAATTTGGCCACGTCGTTGGCGAGCAGGTAACGCAGGAATTCGCGAGTACGGCTGCCGTGCAAATCGACGATGGTCATGTGGGAGACATCGAACATACCAGCGCTGGTGCGTACGGCGTGGTGCTCATCAATTTGTGAGCCGTAGTGCAGCGGCATCATCCAGCCATGGAAGTCCACCATGCGGGCACCGCACAGCGTGTGTTGTTCATACAAAGGCGTCTGTTGAGCCATCTTGTCCTCGTTGAGTCAGCGGGGCCAGCCAGGTGCTTTGTGAGCAAAAACGCTGCACAAAGCCCAGCGTCGACACCCCTGCTGGGCATCGACGCAAACGTTCTCTTTTGCCTGACGTTACCACCGAAGACCGTGGTAAACCATAAGGCAGAGCAATCCATCACATTAGCTTATGACCAAAATGCAGGAAAAACCCTACAGAACGATCGACTGGCTTACTGCGATTAATGCCACATAAAATTAACATCAGGGCAAAATATTCAGCGCATGATGGTATTTCATGTGGGAAATCGGGCGGATTTTCCGTAGGGATTTTTTTATTGGATTAAAAAAACTAATGCGAAAAAGGGCGTGAAATTAGATTATTTCAAACGAGGAGAGCAAACCCGACGCGCCCGCCGGGTTGAGAAGTGTGATCGGCTTAACGCAGCCAGCGAGGAAGATCATTCAGGCCCATAGCCTGACGAATGAGCTGCGGTTTGACACCGGGGAGCGTATCGGCAAGTTTTAAGCCGATATCGCGCAGCAGCTTTTTCGCTGGGTTGACGCCAGCGAACAATTCGCGGAAGCCCTGCATACCGGCAAGCATCAACGCAGCACTGTGCTTGCGGCTACGCTCATAGCGACGCAGATAGAAATGCTGACCATAGTCTTTCCCTTGCGCATGCAGGCGGCGAATCTCTTCAATCAGTTCTGCCGCATCCATAAAGCCCAGGTTCACACCCTGCCCCGCCAGAGGATGGATGGTGTGCGCGGCATCTCCTACCAGCGCTAAACGGTGCGCGGCAAACTGGCGCGCGTATCGTCCCGTTAACGGGAACACCAGACGTTCGCTCTCGACCTGGCAAAGGCCAAGACGATTATCGAACGCCACGCTGAGCGCCTGATTAAACGCAGCTTGATCGGCATGCTGCATCTTTTCAGCGTCCTGCGGCGATAAAGACCAGACGATGGAACACAGATGCGGATCGCTCAAGGGCAGAAAGGCCAGGATGCCTTCGCCGTGAAATGCCTGTCGCGCAATCGCCTGATGCGGCTCGGCGGTGCGGATAGTCGCCACCAGCGCGTGATGGCGATAATCCCAGGAGGTAAGAGGAATATCCGCTTTATTGCGCAACCACGAATTGGCACCATCGGCGCCAATCACCAGTCGGGCGGTCAGCATGCTGCCATCTTTCAGGCTGAGAAACGCTTCGTTTTCCCCCCAGGCCACTTGCGCCAGTTCAGCATTTGCCAGCAGGGTCACATCCGCACAGCGCTGCGCTTTTTGCCACAGCGCATGATTAATCACGCTGTTCTCCACGATATGGCCCAAATGGCTGAAACCGAGGCTTTCGTCATCGAAGCTGATACGCCCGAAGCTGTCCTGATCCCACACTTCCATGCCGTGATAGCGGCTGGCGCGCGTACCGGTAATATCGGCCCAGACATCAAGGCGGGAGAGTAATTTTTCGCTGGCGGCGTTGATGGCTGAAACACGAAGCTGCGGCGCGGCATCTTGCGCGACAGGCTGCGGTTCGTTCTGTTCGATAACCGCCACACGCAATCCGCTACCCTGCAAACCGCACGCAACGGCCAGCCCCACCATTCCACCACCCACGATAGCGATATCAACACTTTGCACTGAAAAACCCCTTATCTCGCTACTCTGCCGAGGGTACGTTGAGCCAGCACGTCACGCGCCGGACTGAATAATTCCATGGCCATCAGGCCAACGTTACGCCCGGCGACCAGCGGTGCCCAGCGATTTGCGAACAGATGCACTAAGCCATCCGTCACGCCGATGGTCGCATTTTTGTCGGTTTCACGGCGCTTCTGGTACTGACAAAGCAAGCCATAGTCGCCTGCATCGTCTGCCTGCGCCAGCATTTCCGCCAGCGACATCACATCACGCAACCCTAAGTTGAAGCCCTGCCCGGCAATCGGATGCAGCGTTTGCGCCGCATTGCCCACCAACGCTAAGCGGTGCGAAACGGCACGCGTCGCGGTGGTCAAAGAAAGCGGATAAGCGCTGCGGCTGCCGCTGTGCGTAATGCGCCCCAGACGCCAGCCAAAGGCCTGTTGAAGCTCATGACAAAAACGTTCGTCAGACCAACTGAGCACCTCATCGCGATTATCCAGAGGATGGCACCACACCAGCGAGCAACGCCCCTCTGACATCGGCAACATCGCCAACGGGCCGTGCTGAGTGAAACGCTCGAACGCTCGCCCGCCATGCGGCAGCGCGGTAGTGACATTGGCAATGACGGCCAGCTGCTCATAAGGCTGCTGCTGCCAGGCGATGCCACACTGTTCGCCAAGGGCAGAACGGGAACCGTCAGCCGCCACCAGCAACTGGCCTGTCAGGACCGTGCCATTATCCAGCGTGACGTCGACCTGACTCTGGCTTCGACTAAACAGCTCGACTCGCGCCGGGCAGTGCAAGGTGACGCCAGGGGCTTTGCGCAACATGGAGAAGAGACGCTGGCCGACATCATGCAATTCCACCACCTGACCCAGAGCGGGCAAGTGATAATCTTCTGCCTCAAGCGTAACAAAACCCGCATGACCACGATCGCTGACGTGCACGGTGCGAATGGCCGTTGCGCAATCGCGAATGGCCTGCCAGATACCAACTCGCTCAAGTTGCTGGCAAGTTCCAGCCGCAAGCGCAATCGCGCGGGCATCGAACCCCGGATGCTGCTGAGACTCTGGCGAAACCGCTTCGACCAGATGGACAGGCAACTGCCCTTTACTGAGATGAGAAAGGGCTAACGCAAGCGTTGCACCCGTCATTCCTCCGCCGACGATGATGACACTCATGCTTTTTGCGCCGCCATCAGCGCTTCAATATCATCAGCCTGTTTCACCACGCTTGCCGTGAGGTTCTCGTTTCCGCTGGCGGTGATCACAATGTCATCTTCGATGCGAATGCCGATACCACGATAGCGCTCTGGCACGTCGGCATCTGGCGCAATGTACAGGCCGGGTTCCACGGTTAACACCATACCCGGCTCCAGCACGCGGGAGCGATCTGCACCGTAATAGCCAACATCATGCACATCCATTCCCAGCCAATGGCTCAGGCCGTGCATGAAGAATTTACGGTGCGCGTTGTCAGTGATGAGCTGATCGATATCGCCCTGTAAAATGCCCAGTTTCACCAGCCCCGTGACCATAATGCGCACGACTTCACTGGTCACATCCTGAATTGTTGTGCCAGGGCGATAGAGCGAGAGCGCCGTTTCGAGAGAGTCGAGCACGATGTCGTAAATCTCACGCTGGGCTGGGGTGAATTTGCCGTTGACCGGGAAGGTACGCGTGATATCGCCCGCATAGCCTTGATATTCACAGCCAGCGTCAATCAGGACTAAATCGCCGTCACGCAGTTCGAATTCATTTTCGGTGTAGTGAAGAATGCAGGCGTTTTCGCCGCCGCCAACAATCGTGTTGTACGAAGGGTAGCGCGCGCCGTGGCGGGTAAACTCATGGTGAATTTCACCTTCAAGCTGGTACTCAAACATGCCTGGTCGACATTTTTCCATCGCACGCGTATGCGCCAGCGCGGAGATTTCCCCTGCCCGACGCATGAGGTCGATTTCTTCCGCCGATTTGAACAGGCGCATTTCGTGAACCAGCGGGCGCCAGTCAACGACTGAAGACGGAGCTTTCAGATTCTGACGCAAGCCTTTACGCAGTTTATCCAGCGCGTTGAACACTATACCGTCCGCCCAGGCATACTCGCCCTGAGCGTGATACACCGCATCCAGACCGTTCAGCAACTGGTACAGCTGCTCGTCGATTTCACTGAACGCCAGCGCGCGATCCACACCGAGTTTTTCAGGCGCAGCTTCCTGGCCTAAACGGCGGCCAAACCAAATTTCAGCCGTCAGATCACGGACGCGGTTAAACAGCACGCTGTGGTTATGGGTGTCATCACTTTTGATCAGCACCAGCAGCGCTTCCGGTTCGTTAAACCCGGTGAAGTAGCTAAAATCACTGCTTTGGCGATACGGGTATTCCGTATCCGCGCTGCGAATAGCTTCCGGTGCGGCGAAGATCAGTGCCGCGCTGCCGGATGGCATTTGCGCCAGCAGCTTCTGCCGACGCTGAAGGTATTCCTGCTGTGTCATGACACCCTCCAGAGTATTCTTATTTTTAGTGTAAGGTCGGTTTCTGCACTTCCGGCGCGGTAGGCTGCGGATGCGTGAAGGTGTCGTGGCACAGCAATGCGGCTACGCGCACGTACTCCACGATCTCCTCAAGCGACATCTCCAGCTCTTCCTGGTCTTCATCTTCGTCGTAGCCGAGTTGCGCAATGTTACGCAGATCGTCAATGGCTTCGCCGGTTTCACCTTTCACTTTATCCAGTTTCGGCTGAGTTACGCCCAGGCCTAACAGGAAGTGGTTCACCCAGCCTGCCAGCGCATCAGCACGCTCGAAGACGCTGACTTCGTCACCGTCCGGCATGTAGAGCTGGAACAAAAAGCCTTCGTCTTCCAGCGCATCGCTGGTGACCGCGTGGATTTTACGCAGCACTTCTGCCAGTTGATGGCCAAACGCCATCCCTTCGTTGGTCAGGTCATGCACCAACGGCAGCCAGCTGCTGTCTTTGTTGCCGCCACACAGCATGCCGCTAATCAGCCCGTGCATCTCAGCAGGCGTTAAGCCTACTCCCTGCTGGTTAAGTAACTGGTTAACGTCGTGGTAACCAGGCATTTCATTCTGTATAGACATGCGCATTCGTCGTCGTTGGGAGGAAGTTCATGTTATGCTACCACTTTGGACCCTGGTGAACCAGAAAAGGGCTTGTATGTTCACACTGGGGTAGCTATAGTGTCGCCCCTTCGCAGGCCCCGGTGTGCGGGATGCGGAGGCAGCGCAGTCAATCAGCAGGAAGGTGGCATGTCTGCAGAACCCGTCGATATCCAAATTTTTGGCCGTTCACTGCGAGTGAATTGCCCGCCTGAACAAAGGGATGCCCTTAATCAGGCCGCGGACGATCTGAATCAGCGGTTGCAAGATCTAAAAGAACGCACTAGAGTCACAAATACTGAGCAGTTGGTGTTTATCGCCGCCCTGAATATCAGCTACGAGCTGACCCAGGAAAGAACGAAGACCCGTGACTACGCTGCCAGTATGGAAACCCGAATTCGGATGCTCCAACAGACCATCGAACAAGCGCTGCTTGATCAGGGTCGCATAACCGAAAGAACGGCGCCCAACTTTGAATAACACTTCATGGTTAACTATGGTAGAGTGACCCTGAAGACCAAATTTCTCTGAGATGTTCGCAAGCGGGCCAGTCCCCTGAGCCGATATTTCATACCACAAGAATGTGGCGCTCCACGGTTGGTGAGCATGCTCGGTCCGTCCGAGAAGCCTTAAAACTGTGACGACGCATTCACCTTGAACCAAGGGTTCAAGGGTTACAGCCTGCGGCGGCATCTCGGAGATTCCCTACCTTCTTTCTTCTTCTGCCATGACACAACATTCTGTCGTCACTTCATCAAGACAACACATTCGCCAGACTGTCCGGCAACAACGTCGTGCCCTTACCGCTGAACAACAACGTCATTTCGCTCAACAAGCCGCTTCACGCATGATGGCCTATCCGCCCGTTGTGATGGCGCATACCGTGGCTTTGTTTCTCTCTTTTGATGGCGAGCTGGATACCCAACCTTTAATCGAGCAGCTCTGGCGTAGCGGCAAACGAGTCTATTTGCCGGTTCTGCATCCGTTCAGCCCCGGAAATTTGCTGTTTCTGCATTACCATCCACATTCTGACTTAGTGATTAATCGCCTGAGGATTCAGGAACCTAAACTGGATGTGCGGGATGTTTTGCCCCTAGACGAGCTGGATGTGCTGATTACGCCGCTGGTTGCGTTTGACAGCCAGGGCCAACGTCTGGGAATGGGCGGGGGTTTTTACGATCGCACCCTGCAAAACTGGCAGCAACATGGCCTGCATCCCGTTGGCTACGCGCATGATTGCCAGCACGTTGATGCCTTACCGGTGGAAAAGTGGGATATCCCGCTGCCTGCGGTGGTGACGCCGTCCCGGCTCTGGAACTGGTGAATGGATTGTCGGGTGGCGGCTTCGCCTTACCCGACCTACAAAATCCGTAGGCCCGGCAAGCAACGCGCCGCCGGGCAATAAAACCGTTCAGTAAAGCAGACGAGCGCGAATCGTCCCCGGAATCGCCTTCATGCTTTGCAGCGCTTTCTCTGCCACATCCTCTTCCGCTTCGATATCAATCACCACATAGCCCATTTGCGGCGTCGTTTGCAGATACTGCGCGGCGATGTTCACGCCTTGCTCAGCGAAAATCTGGTTGATGGCTGTCAGTACGCCTGGACGGTTTTCGTGAATGTGCAGCAGACGGCGGCCGCCGTGTAAGGGCAGAGAAACTTCTGGGAAGTTCACCGCAGACAGCGTGGAACCGTTATCGGAGTACTTAGACAGTTTACCTGCCACTTCCAGACCGATATTTTCCTGTGCTTCCTGAGTCGAGCCGCCGATGTGCGGAGTCAGGATAACGTTGTCAAATTCGCACAGCGGCGAAGTGAACGGATCGCTGTTGGTTGCCGGCTCTGTTGGGAAAACGTCAATCGCTGCCCCCGCCAGATGTTTACGCGCCAGCGCATCGCACAGCGCAGGGATATCCACCACAGTACCGCGAGCGGCGTTGATCAGCAGAGAACCCGGCTTCATCAGTGCCAGCTCTTCTGCGCCCATCATGTTTTTGGTCGACGCATTTTCCGGAACGTGCAGACTCACCACATCGCTCATGTTCAGCAAGTCAGACAAATGCTGAACCTGGGTCGCATTCCCCAGCGGCAGTTTGCTTTCGATATCATAGAAGAACACGTGCATGCCCAACGATTCCGCCAGAATGCCGAGTTGGGTACCGATATGCCCGTAGCCGATAATCCCGAGCTTTTTACCACGCGCTTCAAAACTGCCCGCCGCCAGTTTATTCCAGATGCCGCGGTGCGCTTTAGCATTCGCTTCAGGAATGCCACGCAGCAGCAGCAGCAGCTCACCAATCACCAGTTCAGCCACAGAACGGGTATTGGAGAATGGCGCGTTAAAGACCGGCACACCGCGTTTAGCCGCCGCGTTCAGATCAACCTGGTTGGTGCCGATACAGAAGCAGCCAATCGCCACCAGCTTCTCAGCCGCCTGGATGATGTCTTCGGTTAGATGAGTACGGGAGCGCAGGCCGATGAAATGGGCATCACGGATCGACTCTTTCAGTTGCTCAGCGTCGAGCGCGCCTTTATGAAACTCAATGTTGGTGTAGCCTGCCGCACGAAGGCTATCGAGTGCTTTTTGGTGCACACCTTCGACCAGCAGAAACTTAATCTTGTCTTTTTCCAGCGATACCTTAGCCATTTCCCCGCCCTGTCTTTCTTGTCGTGATGTTGTGGTGAACGAATGTCCACCCGAGCCAACATATCAAAAAAATCTATTGCGGCAATATGAACGTTTGCGTCAGCATCCTGAGGAAATGTCATTCAGCGGTCATTGTTAGCATAAAATGCTGGATGAGAATCCACACACAGTGTGTAAATGAGATGAAGCCTTGAAATGTGACACAAGTCACCAAATTTAACCTGGCTGAAATTTTTTACGGGGGCAGCCTGCGCCCCCGTCAGATCATTTTACGAGGATTTTCACGCCATCAGCGGTGCCAATCAGCGCCACGTCTGCGCCACGGTTGGCGAACAGCCCTACGGTGACCACGCCAGGAATCCCATTAATGGCATTTTCAAGCGCCACAGCGTCGAGGATTTCCAGACCATGCACGTCAAGGATCACGTTGCCGTTGTCCGTCACCACATTCTGACGGTATTCAGGACGACCGCCCAGTTTCACCAGCTCACGAGCCACCGCGCTGCGTGCCATCGGGATCACTTCCACCGGCAGCGGGAATTTGCCCAGAATAGCCACCTGCTTGGAAGCATCGGCGATGCAGATAAACTTGTCAGCCACGGACGCGATGATCTTCTCACGGGTCAACGCTGCGCCGCCGCCTTTGATCATCTGCATGTGATCGTTAATTTCATCCGCGCCGTCGACATAAATGCCCAGACGATCCACTTCATTGAGATCAAAAACGTGAATACCAAGGCTTTTCAGCTTCTCGGTTGAAGCATCCGAACTGGACACTGCCCCTTCAATCTGGCCTTTCATCGTGCCCAGCGCGTCAATAAAATGCGCTGCGGTGGAGCCGGTGCCCACCCCTACGATCGTGCCCGGTTGTACGTATTGAAGGGCTGCCCAGCCAACTGCTTTTTTCAGTTCATCCTGCGTCATGGTTTTTGCCTGTGATGTGATGGGATGCCGCGCATTATAGATCATTCATGCCAGAAATGTCCGCGCAGCGCCCTTGTGAAGGTCGCCAATTTCGATCTGTATCAAACGTAAATTTATGTCATAGTGCGAGGTAACGAAGAATAAGGAGCCAGTCAGCACACATGAAACGTCCGGACTACAGAACACTACAGGCACTGGATGCGGTCATTCGGGAACGCGGGTTTGAACGCGCCGCACAAAAGCTGTGTATTACCCAGTCCGCCGTCTCCCAGCGTATTAAACAGCTGGAAAATATGTTCGGCCAACCGCTGCTGGTGCGTACGGTTCCCCCGCGTCCTACGGAACAAGGTCAGAAATTGCTGGCTCTGTTGCGTCAGGTTGAACTGCTGGAAGAAGAGTGGCTCGGCGATGAACAAACCGGCTCCACGCCACTGCTGTTATCACTGGCGGTGAACGCCGACAGTCTGGCAACCTGGCTGTTGCCTGCCCTTTCGGCCGTTCTTTCTGATTCCCCTATCCGCCTGAACATTCAGGTGGAAGATGAAACCCGCACGCAGGAACGTTTACGCCGGGGTGAAGTCGTCGGTGCTGTCAGTATCCAGCCGCAAGCGCTGCCGAGCTGCCTGGTCGATCAACTGGGTGCGCTGGACTATCTGTTCGTGGCATCAAAGTCGTTTGCGCAACGTTACTTCCCGAACGGCGTAACGCGTTCTGCGCTGCTCAAAGCCCCGGTTGTCGCGTTTGACCATCTGGACGATATGCATCAGGCCTTCCTGCAACAGCACTTCGATTTACCGCCGGGTAGCGTGCCGTGTCACATCGTTAACTCGTCGGAAGCCTTCGTGCAGTTAGCTCGCCAGGGCACCACCTGCTGTATGATCCCGCATCTGCAAATTGAACGTGAACTGGACAGCGGCGAGCTGATTGACCTGACGCCTGGCCTGTTCCAGCGCAGGATGCTTTATTGGCACCGCTTCGCCCCGGAAAGCCGCATGATGCGCCGGGTGACGGACGCGCTGCTGGAATATGGGCATAAGGTTTTACGCCAGGATTAAACAGAAAAGCCGGGGGATCCCCGGCTTTTTTATGAATGGCTTTCTGTTACTGAGCTGGTTTCTGCTGCTCTGGCGCCTTCTCAGGTTCTGCCGCTTTCTGCGGTGCTGCCTGAGTCGGTTCGAGCTGGAATACAACGTCAACCTGATCGTCGAACTGAATGGTCGGCTGCTCGTAAGTTTCCTGCGCAGACGCGGCAGGAGCGGCATCCGCTTTCATCATCCGTACCATTGGGCTCGGCTGATAGTTAGACACGTGGTAGCGCACGCTGTACACCGGCCCCAGTTTCGCGTTAAAGCCGGAAGCCAACGCCGTTGCCTGATGAATCGCATCATCAATGGCCGCTTTGCGCGCTTTGTCCTTATACTCATCCGGTTGCGCAACACCCAGCGAGACGGAATGAATTTCATTCAGACCCGCTTTCAGTGCGCCGTCCAGCAGTGAGTTCAGTTTATCAAGCTGGCGCAAAGTGACTTCCACCGTACGCACCGCGCGGTAGCCTTTCAGAATGCTTTTACCATTCTGGTAGTCATAATCCGGTTGAGTACGCAAGTTCGCAGAGCTGATGTCTTTTTTGGCGACACCGTTCTGCTCAAGGAAAGAGAGATACTGGGCAACACGATCATCAGCTTGTTTCTTGGCCGATGCCGCATCTTTTGCCGCAACGTTCACTTCGATTGCCAGCGTTGCGATATCAGGTGCCGCATCAACGCTTGCCGTGCCTGAGGTGACAATGTGCGGTCCATCCGGCAATTCATTTGCCTGCACCGACACTGTACTTAATCCCACGAATGCCGCCAGGGCCATCACTTTAAACTTCACTGTCGTTCCTCCA
The DNA here is from genome assembly GCF_047713085.1 of Pantoea sp. sgz302252. NCBI lineage: Bacteria > Pseudomonadati > Pseudomonadota > Gammaproteobacteria > Enterobacterales > Erwiniaceae > Pantoea > Pantoea sp. sgz302252. Next base: position 23,225 of record NZ_JBLFJW010000005.1, on the reverse strand, counting down.
TGTTACGTCTTCACCCGAAACAGGGCGCATGCCTGCAAGCTTAGCTTCTGAGGACTAAATGTCCATAAGACATGGCTTAGTTGAACAAGGCGTGAACATGGGAGATCCCTTCTTTTGCCAACTGAAAAGCGATAAACCACATCACCAGGCCAACCAGTAAATTAATGATGCGTTGCGCCCGAGCCGTGCGCAGGCGTGGGGCTAGCCAGGCGGCCAACAAAGCCAGGCCAAAGAACCATAAAAACGAGGCGCTGACCGTGCCCAATGCAAACCAGCGCTTCGGCTCCACATCCAGCTGCCCGCCCAGACTTCCCAGCACCACAAACGTATCAAGATAGACATGGGGATTAAGCCACGTCACCGCCAGCATCGTGGCGATGATTTTCCAGCGCCCCTGCTTCATCACTTCCGCACTGGCCAGTTCCAGATTACTGCCCATTGCCGTTTTCAGGGCCCCAAATCCGTACCACAGTAAAAATGCTACGCCGCCCCAGGTGACGCCCGCCATTAACCATTCTGACTGCATCAACAGGGCGCTTCCGCCAAAGATACCTGCGCATATTAAGAGCAAATCACTGAGGGCACAGAGAAAGGCAATCATGATGTGATACTGACGTCGGATGCCCTGATTCATCACAAAAGCGTTCTGTGGCCCAAGCGGCAGGATCATGGCTGCACCAAGGGCAAGCCCCTGAAAATAATAAGATAACATGATTAATTTCTCTGAAATTCTTGTCGATGGCGAGACTATAGCGCGGGCAGGGCATTAGAGGAAATGGATAATTTTAATACCTTATTAGGCATACTAATAATGTCAGCGATCGCTAATTTTGCATATTCATGCACTGACTGTGGGTTATACTGCAACTGATTGCTTTTCACTCACATGCTCAAGGACTGACCATGACCCTCACCAAAACTTTATTGCTGAGTCTTTCTCTCGCCCTGCTTATGATGATGCAGCACACTCAGGCTGAAACAGTTCTGCGCTATACCGATCATGAAGCCCTCAGCAATATGCGAACCCGTGTAATTAAAGATGTTTTCTTTGCGGCAATCGAGCAGGAATCACATGGCCGCCTACGAGTAGAAGATCACTGGAATGGTGAACTTGCCATCAGTTATGACGCACTCAAAACCATCAGCGAGGGGCAAAAGGCGGATATGGGGATCGTGGTCCCGGAATACACCGCAGACCAGCTGCCACTGCATCAAATTTTCAAAAGTTTCCCGCTGGGGCCGGATAAAGGTGAAAAACAGGTCGCCTTCTTCCATCGCGTCTTTAACGAACTCCCGCAGTTCCCGGCAGAGTTAGCAGCGAACAATCTGGTCAATTTACAGTTCTTCCTTGGTTACCCAGCGGCGTTCTTCGCAACAGATCCTCACCTGCGTTATGACAAACTCTCCGGGACGACCTGGCGTACTGCCAGCTTCTGGCATCAGGCGTATCTGGAAAATGCAGGGGCTAAAGTCGTCAAAATGCCATGGAATGCACAGATAACCGACGCGCTGCGCGAAGGCAAACTCAGCGGACTGTTGGTGAATCTGGACAGCGGTGATGACATTAAAGCCTGGCAAGCCGCAAAAGAGATCGGTGTTTCGCCACGCCTCTGGCTTGGGCATGTTTATTTGCTGGCGATGAACAAACAGCGCTGGGAGAGCCTGGCACAGGAAGATAAAGATGCGATTCGACGGGCGGCTGTTCGCACAGAGAAAACGCTTGGGATCACGTTGGATAACAGCCTGAACATGATGGTCAATACCCTGAACCAGCAGGGTGCCCACGCTCGTTTTCTCGATAACCAGACGCTGGAGAGCTGGCAAAGTGTGAGCCGCTATCAGGCTGTTCAGGCCGACTGGGTGGCAAAGCAGAAAGCGAAAGGCGTTGAAAATGCAGAGGGCACAGTGAAAGCAGTTGCTGCGCTTCTCGACCAGGTGCAGTAACTAACCTGATTTTTTGCCCGATGGCGCTTCGCTTATCGGACCTACGGGAAAGTGTAGGCCAGGCAAGCGAAGTGCCGCCGACGGGCAAGTCAAAAGTAAGACTACGCGGCCTCGGCCTGGTCTTTCGCCCGTTTGAAGTTCACATCCATCTGTGGGAACGGGAAGCTGATGCCGTTGGCGTCAAAGTCGCGTTTGACGCGCTCCAGCACATCCCAGTAGACGTTTTGCAGGTCGCTGCTTTTGCTCCAGGTGCGGACAACAAAATTCATGGCGGATGGCCCAAGTTCATTCAGGCGCACCGTCATTTCGCGATCTTTGATGATGCGTTCATCTGACTGAATGATGTTGGTCAGCAGCTGTTTAACCTTATCGATGTCGGAGTCGTACGCCACGCCAATGATGAACTCATTGCGGCGAACCGGCTCACGGGAAAAGTTGATGATATTCCCGGCGATGATCTTCCCGTTCGGGATAACCACGATTTTGCCGTCCACGGTGCGCATGGTGGTGGAGAAAATCTGCACGTTGAGCACCGTGCCTGCCACTCCGCCCAAATCTACATATTCTCCGGCACGGAACGGACGGAACATCACCAGCAGCACGCCTGCCGCCAGATTGGACAGCGAGCCCTGTAACGCTAAACCCACCGCTAAACCTGCGGCACCCAGAACGGCGATAACGGAAGCCGTTTGTACACCGACGCGCCCCAGAGCGGCAATCAGCGTGAAAGCGATAATGGCGTAACGCAGCATCGCGGAAAGGAAGTCAGCCACGGTGGCATCAATCTGCCGGGCGCGCATCACACGGTTTACAGCATTGGATACCAGTCGGGCAACAATCATCCCGACGATAATAATGGCGATCGCGGCGACGATATTCACCGCATAGCTCAGCAGCAGCGCCTGATTGCGCACCAGCCACGAACCAGCATGATTAATACTGTCGACAACATTCAAATCTTCCATCTGATAATCCTTATAGCAACCCAAAAGGGAACACAAAACTCGACGACTCTGCAAAAAGGCAGTCTGTTAAGGTTAAACAAGAATCGTCTGTAATGCCAAGGTGATCACAGAATGAGACAAATTTATGATGTTGATAAAACAATAAAAAAGCCCGCTATTTAGCGGGCTTGAGACTGATGACAAACCTCTAACGAGTGCAGTTTTGTCATTAGCGACCGAACAAAAAATAAGGAAAATCAATTCATTGATTTTCGGCTGCTCACCACAAAGAAGGAAAAACCACGCTTTTTCCTTCTTTGTCAGCAATCTGAAGCCCGCTATTTAGCGGGCTTAGGGCAAAAAACGAAAGGCAAAAATTACAGAACGTCAACCGCGTTCAGTTCTTTGAATGCCTGCTCCAGACGCGTGATCATGGAAGCCTGTGCTGAACGCAGCCATACGCGCGGATCGTAGTATTTCTTGTTTGGCTGGTCTTCGCCTTTCGGGTTGCCCAGCTGGCCCTGCAGGTAAGCTTCGTTGGTTTTGTAGTATTGCAGGATACCGTCCCAGGTTGCCCATTGGGTGTCGGTATCGATGTTCATTTTCACTACGCCGTAGCTTACGGAGTCTTTGATTTCCTGAGCAGAAGAACCGGAGCCGCCGTGGAAGACGAAGTTCAGGCTGTTGTGCGGCAGGTTGTGTTTCTTGGAAACATAGTCCTGAGAATCACGCAGGATGGTCGGGGTCAGAACCACGTTACCTGGCTTGTAAACACCGTGTACGTTACCGAAAGAAGCCGCGATGGTGAAACGTGGGCTGATAGCGTTCAGTTTGGTGTAAGCGTAGTCAACGTCTTCTGGCTGAGTGTACAGGGCAGAAGCGTCCATGTGGCTGTTGTCCACACCGTCTTCTTCACCACCGGTGCAACCCAGTTCGATTTCCAGGGTCATGCCGATTTTGGACATGCGCGCCAGGTATTTGGAGCAGATTTCGATGTTCTCTTCCAGAGACTCTTCAGACAGGTCAATCATGTGAGAAGAGAACAGTGGCTTACCGGTAGCCGCGAAGTGTTTTTCACCCGCATCCAGCAGACCGTCGATCCACGGCAGCAGTTTCTTCGCGCAGTGGTCAGTGTGCAGGATAACCGGAACACCGTAGTGCTCAGCCATCTGATGAACGTGGTGCGCACCAGAGATTGCGCCCAGGATTGCCGCGCCCTGAGGAACGTCGGTTTTCACGCCTTTACCGGCGATGAAAGCAGCACCACCGTTAGAGAACTGAACGATAACTGGCGCTTTAACTTTCGCAGCGGTTTCGAGAACGGCGTTGATGGAGTCGGTGCCCACACAGTTTACTGCTGGCAGAGCGAAGTTGTTTTCTTTAGCTACCTGGAAAACTTTCTGTACGTCGTCACCTGTGATGACGCCCGGTTTTACGAAATCAAAAATTTTAGACATATTACGTAGTCCTGTATCTTCGGCCGAAAAAAAAGAGGTGCGAGCCTTAAGCACGCTGAAAATGGGGTTAGCCTTCGCTAACCCTAAATTGCCTTACTTCTTCGCGCGCTCTTCGAGCATCGCTACTGCCGGCAGGACTTTACCTTCCACGAATTCGAGGAATGCGCCACCGCCAGTGGAGATGTAGGAAATTTTGTCTGCGATACCGAACAGGTCGATAGCTGCCAGAGTGTCACCGCCGCCTGCGATAGAGAACGCTTCGCTGTCTGCGATAGCATTCGCTACGATTTCAGTGCCTTTGCGGAAGTTCGGGAATTCGAATACGCCAACCGGACCATTCCACAGAATAGTTTTAGCGTTTTTCAGGATGTCAGCCAGTTTCTGTGCAGACACGTCACCGAGGTCCAGAATCTGCTCTTCATCTTTGATGTCGTTAACAGATTTCAGGGTTGCCGCAGCAGTTTCAGAGAACTCAGTCGCAACGCGAACGTCTGTTGGAACTGGAATATCGCAAGTGGTCAGCAGACGTTTTGCTTCGTCAACCAGGTCCGCTTCGTACAGGGATTTACCGACGTTGTGGCCTTGAGCGGCAACGAAGGTGTTGGCGATACCACCACCAACGATCAACTGGTCAGCGATTTTAGACAGGGAATCCAGAACGGTCAGTTTGGTAGAAACTTTAGAACCCCCCACGATAGCCACCATCGGACGAGCTGGGTTACCCAGCGCTTTGCCCAGGGCATCCAGCTCAGCAGCCAGCAGCGGGCCTGCACAAGCAACATCAGCGAATTTGCCGATACCGTGGGTAGAAGCCTGCGCGCGGTGTGCAGTACCGAAAGCATCCATTACGAACACGTCGCACAGTGCGGCGTATTTTTTGGACAGCGCTTCGTCGTCTTTTTTCTCGCCTTTGTTGAAGCGAACGTTTTCCAGAACCACCAGCTCACCGGCCGCCACTTCAACGCCATCCAGGTAATCTTTTACCAGACGAACTGGGTTAGACAGTTTGTCTTTCAGATAGTTAACAACAGGCAGCAGAGAGAATTCTTCGTTGTACTCACCTTCGGTCGGACGACCCAGGTGGGACGTTACCATCACTTTCGCGCCCTGTTTCAGCGCCAGTTCGATGGTTGGCAGGGAAGCACGAATACGCGCATCGCTGGTGACTTTACCGTCTTTTACTGGCACGTTCAGATCGGCACGGATGAAAACGCGTTTACCAGCCAGACTCAGATCGGTCATCTTAATTACAGACATGGTGAATCCTCTCGTTGATTCTAAAGTTTTGCAGACGCACACGCGCCTTACCTGAAACCTGTAGCGGCCATCGCTAACGTTGTGTCGAGCATTCTGTTAGCGAAACCCCATTCATTATCACACCAGACCAGCGTTTTGATCAGATGCGCACCACTGACCCGCGTCTGCGTGCCGTCAACAATGGCACTGTGCGGATCGTGGTTAAAATCGATTGAGACCAACGGTAATTCCGTATAGTCAACTATACCATGAAATGCTCCCTGTGCCGCTTTTTGCAGCAACAGGTTGACTTCACAGGCTTTTACCGGATTCTTCACGGTAACGCTCAGATCGATGGCGGTGACGTTAATCGTCGGGACTCGCACCGCAATCGCTTCAAAACGGTCATTAAACTGCGGGAAAATTCGGGTGATACCTGCCGCCAGTTTAGTGTCGACCGGAATGATCGACTGGCTGGCCGCACGGGTGCGACGTAAGTCCGGATGATACGCGTCGATCACCTGCTGATCGTGCATCGCCGAGTGGATGGTCGTGACCGTACCGGATTCGATGCCCCAGGCATCATCAAGCAGTTTAATGACAGGAATAATGCAGTTCGTCGTGCAGGAGGCGTTGGAGACAATGCGGTGGTCAGACATCAATTCGTGGTGATTGACGCCGTAAACCACCGTGGCGTCGAGGTCATTGCTACCAGGATGTGAAAAGAGCACTTTCTTAGCACCTGCGGCAAGATGGGCTTCCCCGTCGGCTCGCGTGCCATAGACGCCTGTGCAGTCCAGCACTACGTCAACACCCAGTTCACGCCACGGCAATGGCTCAACGGCAGGCTCATGCAGTAAACGGATGGCATCTTCGCCGACAAATAACTGTTCCCGCTCCTGGCGTACATCCCAGGCAAAGCGTCCATGGCTGGTGTCATATTTCAACAAGTGCGCGATGCCCGCAGCATCCGCCAGTTCGTTGATTGCCACCACGGTGATTTCCGCACGACGCCCGGATTCATATAAAGCACGAACCACGTTACGTCCAATGCGACCGAAGCCATTAATCGCTACGCGTACGGTCATAAGTCTCCTGCAAGGCATTCCCTGATATTGAGTGGCTGAAAGCGTAGTCCAGCCTCACCCGGAAGGGAATCCCTGCTGTCACAAACTGCGACTGATTGATTATTTGTCGAACATTTAATCGACTGAAACGCTTCAGCTAGAATAAGCGAAACGCGGAATAAAAGGAACGCTTGTCCAGGGAGAGAAGCTTTCTATATGACCTGCGTCACACTTTCATGCGACGCATCGCGTCCAATTATTCCAAATCAGCGTAATTAATCATCGCTACTGTCGGCCACTATTCGTCCTGGCCCAAACTGTATTCGCCCGTAGTGGACATGACTAACGTCAGGTCGGCAGGGCGGCTTTGCGTCAGGACCCGCCCGACATTTGGGCCATCGGTTTGCTGGTAAAAAGCCTCAGCCTCCGTTTGTGATAATCCCCCTGCCCGCTTGCGACCTATCAATCGCTGTCGTAGTGCAGATTCTGGCGCATTGATAAACAAAGAAAAATCGCAGAAAGGCATCAGCCCAGCCCAGCGTTCATCGTCCAGCAACAGCCAGTTTCCTTCGACAATCACTATCGGCGCGGTGACAGCAATCGCGTTTTCGACAGGATCGTGCTTTTTGCGATCGTACTGCGGCCAGTCTCCGTCGCCTTCTCTAATCTGGCGTAAATTCCGGGCCAGTTTCGTTACATCAAAGGTTTCTGGTGCACCTTTCGCATGGCGCAACTGCTGAGCTTCCAGCCAGATGTTGTAGTGGTGAAACCCGTCCATCGGCAGCGTTTGCAGCGCCGGTAACTCAGGATCCTGCGCAGCCAACCACTGCCAGAATGTGGTTAACGTTGATTTGCCTGTCCCCGGAGGTGCGCAAAGGAAAACCACCGTACGCTGATGAGACGAGGCTGCATGCAGCGTGCCCAGCCGCTTGAGCAACGGTTTATGTAACTGCTCAATTTCATCATCGCGAAAATGCGCATTCACCGTTAACCCATTGATGATGAGATCAATATTCACGTATTGAGTTCCTTGATAATCGCCGTGACCGCTAACGCCAGCGACGTTTTAACCATTGAGGTAAAACGCACTTCAGACCAGGCGGCAAAATCAGCAAATTTCATCGATTTAAGTGCACCATAAAGCGTGGCATTTTGGGTGATGCTGTTCAGGTTGATGATGAAATCCCAGGTGATATCGTCGGTAAAACTCGGGATCGCGTTCTGCTCTTTCAGGTACTGATAAAACTGAGAGAAATGCGTGATATCGGCATACAGCCATTTATCCATTTTCCCCAGCGCGTAAATCAGACGCAGAGCAACATCAATGTCATCCAGTGGCCCGCTTTGAGCGAGTAACGGCTTCACTGCATATTCCACGATCTCTTCATCGTTGTTGACGAATAACGACGGCAGAAAGCGCTTAATGGCCTGCAACAGCAGGGTATTCACTGCCGTCATGTAGGCCAATAAGTCTTCCTGAGCGTCCAGTTGCTCAAGTACGTCATCCTCGGAAAGCATCGTCATGAGTCTCTCGATAAATCACCAGGCGTGCAGGGAATCTATAATATTACACGTTCGGTCTGCGCCGCCGATAAGCAATGTTTGCGTACGCACGCCGTTCGCCGCTTGTTGAATCCCCTGTAGCAGCTCACCCCCCGTGACGCCCGTTGCGGAAAAAAGGACGTCCTGTTGACTCACCATTTCATCCAGTCGATAGACATGGTTCACCTCAACCGCCATTTGCGCACAGCGCCGACGCTCGTCTTCTGCTATTTGTCGGTGTTCCGGTTTATCGCCCTTCGCTTCACAATAATCGATAAGCTCTGCCTGCATATCACCGCCCAACGCTTTCACCGCACAAGCAGAGATAACGCCTTCCGGCGCACCGCCAATGGTGAACATCAGGTCATAACTGTTTTCCGCTAAGCAGGTCAGCACGCTCGCGGCTACGTCACCGTCCGGGAGCACGAACACTTTCGCCCCCAGTTGCGTAGCTTCGTTGATAGCAGGCTGCATTCGTGGCTTATCAAGCGTTACCACGCGCAGCTTTTCTATCGGCTTGCCCAGCGCCTGAGCGACGTTGCGCAAGTTATCCGTCAACGAGAGGTGCAGATCGATAGCCCCTTTCGCCTGGCGATTGACCACCAGCTTCTTCATATACATATCCGGTGCGTGCAACAGACTGCCGGCGGGCGCGAAGGCCATGACCGCCAAAGCATTGCTCTGCCCCATGGCGACCATGCGCGTGCCTTCAATCGGATCAACGGCGATATCGATCCGCGGCCCACTCCCCGACCCCACTTTTTCGCCGATCCACAGCATCGGGGCATGATCGATTTCACCTTCGCCGATCACGATCTTGCCCTGAATGGCGAGGTTGTTAAGGGCGGTGCGCATCGCACTCACCGCCAGCCCGTCGATTTTGTTTTTGTCTCCACATCCGGTTTCAGGCCAGGCGGCTAAGGCGGCCTGTTCCGTCACGCGAAATAAGGGCCACGCCAGAGACTCCATCACACGGCCTCCCCGGTATCGACACCAAAGTGGGCCAACAGATAGCGTTCTGCCTGGGCATTCCAGATGCCGTGTGTTTCTGCCACCCGTTCAGCGAGGGCTTTAAAAAGCGGGTCAGTTTTGCCCTTTTCAGCAAAATCAGCGATGGCCGTCAATGGCATGGTCACCCCGTTATAAATGAGCTTTTTACCGCCGGGTATGTGCGGCAGGTTCAGCACGGTTTCCGGCACGGCATCCAGACCACCAATATGCGTCACCATAAAGGAGGGCTGTAATTGCCCCGTCGCACTGAGCGCAATCGCCTCCTTCATATCGTCGGTGGAACCGCCGGAGGTACCGACCACATGGGTACGGTTGTAATGCACGTTGTAGAAATTAAACGGCACCTTAAAGTTGCTGTCCGTCGGCCCGGCAAAGAAGTTCAGGCAGCCATCTTCGGCCAGCAGTTCGTCCGCCATTTCGACTACGGCAGGGACGGCGGCATACACAAAGACATCGTCGTAACCCAGGCCGCCTGTCAGCTCCCGCAATACCTGAACAGGGTTTTCCTGCCCGGAAGTGTTGACGTAAATCAGCTCAATCCCTTTCGCCGCAGCTTGTTCCACAGGCAGTAATTTTTCAGCCTGCGCCAGACGAGCGTCATCGATATCCACCACCACGATGCGCGAAGGATGAATATCGCCGTTCAGAGCATAATCGATCGCCCCTATTCCCATTGGCCCGGCACAAGCCAGCAGCGCCAGGTTGCCTCCAGGTTTAATCCCCATGCGATGCTCATAGACATAAGGCGTGGTGTGATAATTCGCTTTATAAGCGCCAATGATGCAGCACAGGGGCTCGGCTAAAGATGCTGCCGCAAAATAGTCGCCGTGATAAGGCAACACGCAACCCAGATTAACGGCAATTTCAGGAATAATCATATAAGTGGCATTACCACCGAAATATTCATAGCTATAGCCAGCGGAATACCCCGACGGTAATCCCATTGCGGGTTGCAACACAAAATGCTGCCCTTTTTTATAGTGTCCGGTGAGATTCTTGCCGACTTCTACAATAATGCCAGCGCATTCATGCCCGGTAATAACAGGATGATTTTCCAGATCGTCAGGAACACGCTTATGATCGCTTGCCAGCAACGCGGCTTTCCATGTCGATAAACAGACGCTATCAGAAATGACACTGACCAGTAACTCATTATCCGTAATGGCGGGCAATTCAAATTCGCGAATACGGATATCCTGCTTGCCATAAATGGCGGCGACTTTCGTTTTCATCGATTAGCTTCCGTTTATGCCGTTATTCGGCAGTCAGTTGTTTAAATAACGTATCAAGCTTAGGGTCACCAATATAATTATTGATTAACACCAAAGGTTTATTCGTCACCAACTTAACCCGCCCCTCCAGGCTGGAATGGGTCACAATAATATCGGCGTCATCGGGCACATTTTCGATGGCGTAATGTTTGACGTTAATGGTCAGGTTATTTTTTTCCAGCCGCTTGCGAAACGTTGTCGCGCCCATGGCGCTGGAGCCCATTCCGGCATCACAAACGAAGGCGATACTTTGTACGCCTTTAAGTGAAAATGCGCCCTGCTGTTTCATGGTTTTCACCGCTTTCGCTGACTCGGCAAACTCATCTTCCACAGCAACATTTTTTTCCATCTTCAGGATCAGTGAGGTCACGACAAAACTCACCACCGCCCCCATTGTGACGCCTGCAATCGTCGCCAGGAATGCCCCTTTTGGCGTGAGCGCCAGATAGGCAAAGATAGAGCCAGGACTCGGGCCTGCCACCAACCCACCGCCCAGCATATTGAACACCCAGGTGCCGGACATGCCGCCCGCTATCATCGCAACCAATGTCAGCGGTTTCATCAGCACGTAAGGGAAATAGAGTTCGTGGATCCCGCCGAGGAAATGGATGATCATCGCGCCTGGGGCGGAACGCTTGCTCATGCCTTTACCAAAAATGGAGAAAGCCAGCAGCAGCCCCAGACCCGGGCCAGGATTCGAAGCCACCATAAAGAAAATCGATTTCCCGTCTACCGACGCCTGCTGCATGCCCAGCGGATAGTACACGCCCTGATCGATAGCGTTGTTAAGAAACAGGATTTTCGCCGGTTCATTAATCACTGACAGCAGCGGCAAATAGCCCGTACGCACCAGCGCTTCAATGCACTCCTTCACGAAGTTATTGCCGATAAGCACTGCGGGGCCAACGATTTCAAAACCGAGCAGGCAAAGCAGCATGCCCGCGATACCGAGAGAGAAGTTGTTGATCACCATCTCAAACCCAGCCGGGATCCTTTTATCAAGCGCCTTGTCGATGTACTTAATGATCAGCCCACCGAGCGGCCCCATGATCATCGAGCCCAAAAACATCGGAATATCTGCGCCGACAATCACGCCGATGGTGCCAATGCCGCCCATCACCGCCCCGCGTTTGCCGCCCACCAGATGCCCGCCAGTGGAACCAATCATCACCGGCAATAAATAGGTGATCATGGGCCCGACGATTTTGGCGAAATGCTCATTGGGCAACCAGCCGGTAGGAATAAAAAGTGCAGTAATAAACCCCCAGGCAATAAACGCGCCGATATTGGGAATCACCATTGCGGTCAAAAAGCCCCCAAATGCCTGGACCCTGGCCCGAGCTGACGTATTTTCCATAATAAGATCCTGTAAAAGGAAAAGAGAGTTATGCGAGCGCGAGAATATCAGTGAGTTGTTTTTCTGTTTGTGCCGCCAGTAATGACTGTAATGCGTCATCCTCAGATAATAACTCGCTTAACGCCTGAATCGCATCGATGTGTGAATTAGCATCTGCCGCCGATAACCCGATGACCAATTTAATCGGGTCATTGTTTTTATCCCACTCCACTTCATTTTCAAGAAGCAGTAATGACAGCCCTGTTTTTAAGGCGCCACATTCAGGTCTGGCGTGTGGCATTGCGACACCCGGAGCAAGAATATAATAAGGACCATTGGTTATCGTCGACTCTTTGATAGCCTGTATGTATTGTTCATTGATATAATTATTCTTTAGCAATGGTGCCATGCAATGATCAATCGCATCTTGCCAGTCTTGCGCCGATTTTTTTATGGCAATCGCACTTTCAGGGAAAAAATTAATTAGCCGCATACGCATCCTCGCATTTTATTTTCAGACACTGAATGTGTTGAAATAAAAATACGCCGGGCAGCAGGTGAAAGCAATCGAGGGGGAATTTAAGAGGGCTTTCTGTGAAATCATTTCACGAACATACTAATCAAAGAGTTATGACCAATAAAAAATAAATCAATATGTTAAACGTGATCGCATACACAAATACAGTAAAAACATGGTATTGATAGTTGTGAATTGAATCACATTTGTCATATTGTCATTATCTTCATTAGTGATCTCACTCATAAAAAAGCCGGGTGGCGCTTACGCTTACCCGGCCTACGAATGCATCGATTTTGTAGGCCCGGCAAGCTATGCGCCGCCGGGCACAATCTCGATTACAGCAGTTCTTTTGCCTTCGCGACTACGTTCGCGACGGTGAAGCCGAACTCTTCGAACAGCAGCTCTGCTGGTGCGGACTCACCGAAGGAAGTCATGCCAACGATCGCGCCGTTCAGGCCGACGTATTTGAACCAGTAGTCTGCGATACCGGCTTCTACCGCAACGCGAGCAGAAACCGCTTTCGGCAGTACGGATTCACGGTAAGCGGCATCCTGCTTGTCGAACGCGTCGGTAGACGGCATGGACACTACGCGCGCTTTAACGCCTTCTGCAGAGAGCTGATCCCACGCCGCCACTGCCAGTTCAACTTCAGAACCGGTCGCGATGAAGATAACCTGCGGCTGACCCGCACAGTCTTTCAGCACGTAGCCACCGCGAGCGATGTCTGCCAGCTGCTTCTCGGTACGATCCTGCTGGGCCAGGTTCTGACGGGAGAGGATAAGCGCGGTTGGACCGTCTTTACGCTCTACACCGTATTTCCACGCTACCGCGGATTCTACCTGGTCACATGGACGCCATGTGCTCATGTTCGGGGTCACACGCAGAGAGGCAACCTGCTCAACCGGCTGGTGAGTCGGGCCATCTTCGCCCAGACCGATAGAGTCGTGGGTATAAACCAGAACCTGACGCTGCTTCATCAGCGCAGCCATACGCACGGCGTTACGCGCGTATTCAACGAACATCAGGAAGGTTGAGGTGTACGGCAGGAAACCACCGTGCAGAGAAATACCGTTCGCGATGGCCGTCATACCGAATTCACGTACACCGTAATGGATGTAGTTACCGGCAGTGTCTTCGTTGATCGCTTTAGAACCAGACCACAGGGTCAGGTTAGAGGGCGCCAGGTCAGCAGAACCGCCGAGGAATTCTGGAAGCCAAGGACCGAACGCTTCGATAGCATTCTGAGAAGCTTTACGGCTGGCGATTTTGGACGGATTAGCCTGCAGCTTAGCGATGAACTCGTTCGCCTTCGCGTCGAAATCAGAAGGCATATCCCCGTTCATACGACGGGTGAATTCTGCCGCTTCCTGTGGGAAGGCTTTCGCGTAAGCAGCGAATTTCTCGTTCCATGCGGATTCTTTCGCCTGGCCTGCTTCTTTCGCGTCCCACTGAGCATAAATTTCAGATGGGATTTCGAATGGCGCGTATTTCCAGCCCAGCTGCTCGCGGGTCAGTGCGATTTCAGCGTCGCCCAGTGGTGCACCGTGAGAGTCGTGGGTACCGGCTTTGTTCGGGGAACCGAAACCGATGATGGTTTTGCACATCAGCAGAGAAGGTTTGTCGGTAACTTTACGTGCTTCTTCTACTGCACGTTTGATAGCGTCTGCGTCGTGACCGTCAACGCCACGAACGACGTGCCAGCCGTAAGCTTCGAAACGCCTGGCAGTGTCATCGGTGAACCAACCTTCAACGTGACCGTCGATGGAGATCCCGTTGTCGTCATAGAACGCAACCAGTTTGCCCAGCTTCAGGGTACCCGCCAGGGAGCACACTTCGTGGGAGATACCTTCCATCATGCAGCCGTCGCCCATAAAGGCGTAGGTGAAGTGGTCAACGATATCGTGGCCAGGACGGTTGAACTGCGCAGCCAGCGTTTTTTCAGCGATAGCCATGCCCACAGCGTTTGCAATGCCCTGACCCAGCGGACCGGTGGTGGTTTCAACACCAGCGGTGTAACCCACTTCCGGGTGGCCAGGCGTTTTGGAATGCAGCTGGCGGAAGTTTTTCAGCTCTTCCATTGGCAGATCGTAGCCAGTGAGGTGCAACAGGCTATAAATCAGCATAGAGCCGTGACCGTTGGACAGCACGAAGCGGTCACGATCGGCCCAGGAAGGGTTCTGCGGGTTGTGGTTCAGGAAATCACGCCACAGGACTTCGGCAATGTCAGCCATACCCATCGGGGCACCCGGGTGACCGGATTTGGCTTTCTGTACTGCGTCCATGCTCAGCGCACGAATAGCATTAGCAAGCTCTTTACGTGAGGACATTTTGACTCCAGATCGGACTGTTGAAGGCCATGCCAGACGCTTGACTACAGCGCGTTTTAGGCTACGCCGGAAAAAAGTGTGAACAATGTAACCCAAGCGGCAAGCCATGTACATGGAGCATCCGCGCGGTGCCTGGGAAATCTCTGGAATGTGTTCAACGGTTGCGCAATCTTCTCGCGCCGTTATCTTTATTTTCTTTATACTTCGTCTGAGATCTGCCGTTCAGGCGGGTAAGAAAATTCAGACAATGACGACGCACCTATTACGGAAAATTGATGATGAAACTGCACTCTGTGGTGTTGGCCTTTGGGATGGCAAGCGCTCTGACTGGCTGTCAGAATATGGATTCAAACGGGCTGATGAGCTCCGGGGCTGAAGTTTTTCAGGCCTACACCATCAGCGACGCTCAGGTCGTCGCCCTCAGCGATAAAGCCTGTCAGGACATGGACAGCAAAGCCACTATCGCCCCTTCCGGCAGCGATTACGCCAAACGCCTGACGAAAATTGCTTCCGCACTTGGCGACAACATTAACGGCCAGGCCGTGAACTATAAGGTGTACGTCACCAAAGACATCAACGCCTTTGCGATGGCCAACGGCTGTATTCGTGTTTATAGCGGCCTGATGGACATCATGACCGACAACGAAGTCGAAGCGGTTATCGGCCACGAAATGGGCCACGTTGCGCTGGGTCATGTGAAGAAAGGCATGCAGGTTCAGCTTGGCGCTAACGCCGTGCGCGTCGCTGCGGCCTCTGCAGGCGGCATTGTCGGCAGCCTGTCACAATCTCAGCTTGGCGATTTAGGCGAAAAACTGGTGAACGCGCAGTTCTCCCAGCGTCAGGAATCCGAAGCGGACGATTACTCTTACGATCTGCTGCGTAAACGCGGGATCAACCCGTCAGGGCTGGTGACCAGTTTTGAGAAGCTAGCGAAGCTGGAAGCGGGCCGTCAAAGCTCGATGTTTGACGATCATCCGGCTTCAGAGGAACGTGCTCAGCACATTCGCGATCGTATGAAGGCGGACGGTATCAAATAAAAGAGGCCGGGTGGCGGCTATCGCCTGACCCGGCCTACAAGAGCGAGCAGAAACTGTAGGCCGGGCAAACAACGTGCCGCCCGGCATTTATTCTCTTACTCGCCCTTCTTCGCTGCCTGGATGTACAGCATTTCCAGAGCCAGCGTTGCCGCTGCCAGAGCAGTGATTTCAGACTGATCGTAAGCTGGTGCAACTTCCACGACGTCCATCCCCACGATGTTCAGGTCTTTCAGACCACGCACCAGTTTAATTGCACGATCGGAGGTCAGGCCGCCGATAACCGGCGTACCGGTACCCGGTGCAAACGCAGGGTCCAGACAGTCGATATCGAAGGTCAGATACACCGGCATATCGCCAACAATCTTCTTCACCTGCGCCAGAATATCGTCAACGCCACGATCGTTTACCTGTGCAGCATCCAGCACGGTAAAGCCGTTGTCTTTGTCGAACTCGGTACGGATACCAATCTGTACAGAATGGTTCGGGTCGATCAGGCCTTCTTTCGGCGCGGTGAAGAACATGGTGCCGTGGTCAAATTCGCAGCCGTTTGCATAGGTGTCGGTGTGCGCATCGAAATGCACCAGCGCCATTTTGCCGAAGTGTTTTGCGTGCGCGCGCAGCAGGGGCAGCGTGACGAAGTGGTCACCGCCGAAAGAGAGCATGCGCTTACCGGCAGCCAGCAGTTTTTCCGCGTGAGCTTGCAGCTTTTCGCTCATTTCACGCGCATCGCCAAAGGCATACACCAGGTCACCACAATCGACCACGTTCAGACGCTCACGCATGTCGAAATCCCACGGGAAGCGGTTGTGCTCCCACGCCAGGTTGGTCGACACCTGACGGATAGCCGCAGGACCATGACGACCGCCCGCACGACCAGAAGTAGCCGCATCAAACGGGACACCGGTAATAACCCAGTCAGCATCGCTGTCGTAAGGCTGGAAGTTCAGCGGCAGACGCAGGAAACCAAAGGCGTTCGATACCAGCGAGTTGTCGTACTGATGACCTAAAGTGCTCATAAAGATGACCTCTTATACCGTCGGTAATTTATGACAGATGAAAAAAAATCCCTTCCGCGTCGTTAGGCCCGACGAGGAAGGGATCGATTCGTGTGTACTGCTTGTTAGGGCGATTATCGCCAAAATTTTAATCGGGTCAAGCATCCAGCGTTGGCTTTGACGGATGCCCTCTCCCGCAAGGCGAGGGAGAAAATCAAATCGGCTCGGATCAGTCCCCTCTCCCTGAGGGAGAGGGTTAGGGAGAGGGGGAACGATGGGCACCCACTTCCCCCAACTCGTTACTCGTCTTCCAGATACGTGTACCCGTACAAACCCGCTTCGAACTCTTCGAGGAACTGCTGTTGCAGCGCATCGTCGAGATCGGTTTGTTTGACCTGATCGCGGAACTGAGTCAGCAGTTTTTTCGGGTCAAGCTGAACGTACTCCAGCATATCCGCCACGGTGTCACCTTCGTCGGAAAGTTCCACTTCCACGCTGCCGTCAGGGAAGACAAACACGTCAACCGCTTCGGTATCACCGAACAGGTTGTGCATGTTGCCCAAAATTTCCTGATACGCACCGACCATAAAGAAGCCCAGCATTGGCGGGTTCTCTGGATCGTACTCTGGCATTGGC
This sequence comes from Pantoea sp. sgz302252, assembly GCF_047713085.1. Lineage (NCBI taxonomy): Bacteria > Pseudomonadati > Pseudomonadota > Gammaproteobacteria > Enterobacterales > Erwiniaceae > Pantoea > Pantoea sp. sgz302252. The sequence continues at coordinate 5,902 of NZ_JBLFJW010000005.1, read as the reverse complement.
ATGGTGGTGGCGATACCGTCGCCGTCAACGTAATGATCGATAGCACCGTCAGAGTCACAGGTGATATCCAGCAGCACCGCGCGACGTTCTGGCGCATGGTTCAGCCCTTCAAGCGGCAGCACCGGGAACAGCTGGTCGATACCCCACGCATCCGGCATTGACTGGAACAGGGAGAAGTTGACGTACATTTTGTCCGCCATGCGCTCCTGCAATTCATCAATGATTGGGCGATGCGCACGGTTGCTTGGGTCGAGCTGTTTCTGCACTTCATGGCACATGTTCAGATACAGCTGCTCGGCCCAGGCACGCTCCTGCAGGCTAAAGGTGCCGGAGGAGTAACCCACATGAATATCATGCAGATCCATCTGGCTATCGTGCAGCCATTCACGCAGTGAACGGCGTCCACCTGGTTCGTGCATCTCTTGCCAGGTTTCCCACATGCTTTGCAGCGCACGCTGGGCATCTTCTGCAGGCGCGGTAGCTTCGGTGTATTCGTTGCGCTCAACACCGATGATGTTGGAAACCAGCACGGTGTGGTGTGCAGTCACTGCACGCCCGGACTCGGTGATGACCGTTGGGTGCGGCAGGCCGTTCTCTTCACAGGCATCGCCAATCGCCCAGATAATGTTGTTGGCATACTCATTCAGGCCGTAGTTCACAGAGCAATCAGACTGCGAACGGGTGCCTTCATAATCCACGCCCAGGCCGCCGCCCACATCGAAGCACTGAATGTTCACGCCCAGTTTATGCAACTCAACGTAGAAACGGGCCGACTCGCGCACGCCGGTGGCGATATCACGAATGTTGGCCATCTGCGAACCGAGATGGAAGTGCAGCAACTGGATGCTGTCCAGACGACCATGCTCACGCATGATTTCCACCAGTTGAAGCACCTGGCTCGCCGCCAGACCGAATTTCGATTTTTCGCCGCCGGAAGACTGCCATTTACCGGAACCCTGAGAAGCCAGACGCGCACGCACACCAAGGCGTGGCACCACATTCAGGCGCTCAGCTTCTTCCAGCACGATAGCGATTTCAGACATCTTTTCGATGACCAGATAGACCTTGTGGCCCATCTTCTCGCCGATCAGCGCCAGGCGAATATACTCGCGGTCTTTGTAGCCATTACAGACGATAACGCTGCGGGTCATGCCAGCATGCGCGAGTACCGCCATCAGCTCCGCTTTGGAGCCTGCTTCGAGACCCAGCGGTTCGCCGGAATGGATAAGGGATTCAATGACACGGCGATGCTGGTTCACCTTAATCGGGTACACCAGGAAATAGTCACCGTTGTAGCCGTAGGATTCACGCGCACGTTTAAAGGCGGCGTTAATCGAACGCAGACGATGTTGCAGGATCTGCGGGAAGCAGAATAATGCAGGCAGTCGCTGTCCTTGCGCTTCACGAGCTTTGACCAGCTTGGCGAGATCCACGCGCGCATCAGGCACATCGGGATCCGGGCAAACGCTGATATGACCCAGCTCATTGACGTCGTAGTAGTTATTGCCCCACCAGGCAATGTTGTATGTACGCAGCATCTTGCTGGCTTCCTGAGAGCTCATTGCCACCTCCTGCATGGAACGTAGTACACCCTGTTCGCCGGCTGACGAAGGGGAGAATAAAGACATGTCGTCAGACATAGCGAACCTCAAATGTTGTCGAAAGTGTAAAACAGTTGACTACTATCGCAATGTTACTAAGCGATAACAACCCATAAACAGCCTTGCGCACCAGCAGAGAATGCTGAGCGTTCGCCTGCGCGACCGGTTTCTTGTTCATATCAGTGTAAAACATAGACCCGAGGTGTGTAGCACCAGCGGAGAAACCACGAGAAAACCCCTAACTAAAGGAGCGCCCAAGTCCCAGTATCACAGCGCCTGACCGGCTCTGGAGTCCTGAGATGTGCCCGAATGGCAATAACTTCGGCAGGTAGGTATCGAAGAAAGAGAATGTGATGGGGTTAAACGCACGCCAGAGTGGCATGACTGAGTCTGCAAAAAACGATGGTTCATTATGTCGTATCACCTCCACGCCAACCCATCTGAGCCAGCGACAAGCCTAAGCCAAACTATTCTGTGTAAAAAAACACTGCTTAACCCGGCTGGAAGTGGCGACACGAAAGGAAACCTCGTGCGCTTTTTGAGTGAGCCGCGCGCGGCGTTTTATACCGGGAAGCGGGGTAAAAAGCAAAATAAAAATGTGCACTCTTCCACCGCTGTCAGGAAAAATTTCCAGCTGTGCAAGCAACCGTATGAGAGGTTCCTCAAAAAAAACTGGAAATCGGGCGAAACTCTGACCTAAAATAGCCATCCAGATGTTAATCCATCTATACTGATTAACACCCAGACTGTTTGTGTGTTTACCTGCAGCCTTTGGTCGAATCGTCTATCAGAGACTTTATTTACAACAGTTTGAGAAACCTTATTCTTTCCAGGTGATATAAAACATGGCAAAACACCTCTTTACGTCCGAGTCCGTATCTGAAGGGCATCCTGACAAAATTGCTGACCAAATCTCTGATGCCGTGCTTGATGCGATCCTCGAACAGGATCCCAAGGCGCGTGTCGCGTGCGAAACTTACGTTAAGACCGGTATGGTTCTCGTTGGCGGTGAAATCACCACCAGCGCGTGGGTGGATATCGAAGAGATCACCCGTAGCACGGTCCGTGAAATTGGCTATGTGCATTCTGATATGGGCTTTGATGCCAACTCCTGCGCGGTGCTGAGTGCTATCGGCAAACAATCTCCGGATATCAACCAGGGCGTTGACCGTGCTGATCCACTGGAGCAGGGAGCGGGCGACCAGGGCCTGATGTTCGGCTATGCCACTAACGAAACTGACGTGCTGATGCCAGCGCCAATCACCTACGCTCACCGCCTGGTCCAGCGCCAGGCTGAAGTGCGTAAAAACGGCGCTCTGCCATGGCTGCGTCCGGATGCGAAAAGCCAGGTCACCTTCCAGTATGACGATGGCAAAATCGTCGGCATTGATGCCGTGGTTCTGTCCACCCAGCATTCTGAAGATATCGATCAGAAATCCCTGCAAGAAGCAGTGATGGAAGAAATCATTAAGCCTGTGCTGCCAACCGAGTGGCTGAACAGCGCGACCAAATTCTTCATCAACCCGACGGGTCGTTTCGTTATCGGTGGCCCAATGGGCGACTGCGGTCTGACCGGCCGTAAAATCATCGTCGATACCTACGGCGGCATGGCTCGTCACGGTGGCGGTGCGTTCTCCGGTAAAGATCCGTCTAAAGTTGACCGTTCTGCAGCGTACGCGGCACGTTATGTGGCGAAAAACATCGTTGCAGCGGGCCTGGCTGACCGTTGTGAAATCCAGGTTTCCTACGCTATCGGCGTGGCAGAACCCACGTCTATCATGGTTGAAACCTTCGGTACTGAGAAAGTCTCTACCGAACAGCTGACCCTGCTGGTACGCGAGTTCTTCGACCTGCGTCCTTACGGTCTGATTCAGATGCTGGATCTGCTGCACCCAATCTACAAAGACACCGCGGCATACGGTCACTTTGGTCGTGAATCTTTCCCTTGGGAAAAAACCGACAAAGCCGCTCTGCTGCGCGAAGCGGCTGGCCTGTAATAAGCCGCTGCGTTTTGCCCTTCAAAGGCCAGCCTTGTGCTGGCCTTTTGCTTTTCTGCACGCCTCTTTTTGCCGGGTGGCGCTACGCTTACCCGACCTACACTGAATTTTGTAGGCCCGCGCAAGCGCCGTCGGGCACAGCAATGAAACCGCTTACACTGACATTCACAGGCTAACTTTAAGATTTTTCGCTTTGCATGAACCGCATTGTTCTGCTGTTACATCACATTTCAGGTAAGTCTCAAAATCCGTCATTTCCCCTGCACTGAACCACTATCATCTATTTGATTAATAATGAATTATTACAATTACATAACCTGACACTAGTGTAACCGATTACACCAATGTGATTTATCTCACATCTTTTTACGGTTGCCTAACCTACCCTTTACATTGACGAGATCAATAATTCAAACGGAGGGCATCATGCCTGACAATAAAAAACAGGGGTATTCCAACAAGGCAATGACGTTTTTTGTCTGTTTTCTTGCCGCCCTGGCGGGATTACTCTTCGGCCTTGATATTGGCGTGATTGCCGGCGCATTGCCGTTCATCGCCCATGATTTCCAGATTGACTCACACACCCAGGAATGGGTCGTCAGCTCGATGATGTTTGGTGCCGCCGTCGGTGCCGTCGGGAGTGGTTGGCTCTCCTACCGCCTTGGCCGCAAAAAAAGCCTGATGATCGGCGCAATCCTGTTCGTTGCTGGTTCGCTGTGCTCTGCTGCCGCACCTAACGTAGAAGTGCTGCTGGTCTCCCGCGTGCTGTTGGGTCTCGCTGTCGGCGTTGCTTCTTATACGGCTCCGCTTTATCTGTCTGAGATAGCCCCGGAGAAAATCCGTGGCAGCATGATTTCGATGTACCAGTTGATGATAACCATCGGGATCCTCGCAGCTTACCTGTCAGATACCGCCTTCAGCTACAGCGGCGCATGGCGCTGGATGCTGGGTGTCATCATCATTCCAGCCGTTCTGTTGCTGATTGGCGTGTTTTTCCTGCCAGACAGCCCACGCTGGTATGCCGCTAAACGTCGTTTCAATGATGCCGAGCGCGTCCTTCAGCGCCTGCGTGATACCAGTGCAGAAGCGAAGAACGAGCTGGAAGAAATTCGCGAAAGCCTGAAGGTGAAACAGTCTGGCTGGGCGCTGTTTAAAGAGAACAGCAACTTCCGCCGCGCGGTGTTCCTGGGCGTACTGTTGCAGGTCATGCAACAGTTCACCGGGATGAACGTCATCATGTATTACGCGCCAAAAATCTTCGAACTGGCGGGTTATGCCAATACTACCGAGCAAATGTGGGGCACCGTGATTGTCGGTCTGACCAACGTGCTGGCGACCTTTATTGCGATTGGACTGGTAGACCGCTGGGGCCGTAAGCCAACGCTGGTGCTGGGCTTCCTGGTCATGGCCGTCGGCATGGGCGTGTTGGGTACGATGATGCACAACGGCATCCACTCGCCTTCTGCTCAGTACTTCGCTGTCGCCATGCTGCTGATGTTCATTGTCGGCTTTGCGATGAGTGCCGGTCCGCTGATTTGGGTACTGTGCTCTGAAATTCAGCCGCTGAAAGGCCGCGATTTTGGTATCACCTGCTCCACTGCCACTAACTGGATTGCCAACATGATTGTCGGGGCGACCTTCCTGACCATGCTGAACTCGCTCGGCAACGCCAATACCTTCTGGGTGTACGGCGCGCTGAACCTGTTCTTCATCGTCCTGACCCTGTGGCTGGTGCCGGAAACCAAACACGTATCGCTGGAGCATATCGAACGCAACCTGATGAAAGGCCGTCCTTTGCGTGAGATTGGGGCGCAGAGTTAAGTTCGTTGCGGTCTGATGCCCTCTCCCCAGCCCTCTCCCACGGGGAGAGGGAGCAAACACTAAAACCCTTCTCGAAAGAGAAGGGTTTCAGACTGCTGACGAACCCCGCGTTTTTCGTGGGGTTCTGTTTTATGAGCGACCGCAGGTCGCGATCGCGATATTTTTTCTCATCCCTCTGTTTTCGCGCTCACCCGACCTTTCCGGCCTCACATATCCCTCATAAGCGGCCTTTAACACCCAAAAAAGCCAGTAAAGAAGCGCCAGCAGCGCCATCTTCTTCATATTCTGCGCTGTCGCTGCAAGCCAGCACTGTATCTGTACCTTCCGCAACCCACGATACCGCGCATACCGGTGACCGTGGTGCTGTTTCGCATCCGCGAAGCTGCGCTCCACCGTCTCCTTGCGTCGCGCGTACACCTTTTTGCCCCATGTCGTCAGCCGCAGTTCATCCGCCTTCTCCCTGGCCTCTTCCCACACGTGCCG